>CAKZKQ010000220.1 GCA_937123825.1 uncultured Pseudomonadota bacterium | reverse complement strand
CCATGAACCTACCCCACCCAATGATCCCTCACGAGAGCGCCTGTCGGTGGCCGATGTCCATCAACCACCCGCGTCCCATCAAAGGACCGCACACATCCACAAGACTCACAATCCCTTATAGTCCTGCTTTGTTCCAGCGCTCAGGCATGAAAAACGACGCAGGACACGACACCATCTGCTGCGCGGCGCGCATCATGGGGCGGTGGTGGTGCAATTTTTGAGGGTCAGGCCGGTCCATCCCATAGCGCCACAGCCTCCACGCTCCACACGCCAGCGCGCACAACTCCATCAACGGGCCCAACGCCGCGCGCTCCTCCACGTCGAGCTTCCTAACCCGCTCATACCCCCCAAGCAACGCCCAAGAACGCTCCTGCGACAACCCCCCAGGCTCCATCGCACACCCCAAAAGCGTCATCGCCACGTCAAACGCCAATGTGTGCATCGAGGCCTCTTCAAAATCCAAAAGGCAGGCCGACCCATCTCCCGTAAAGACCACATTGTCGGCAAAAAGATCACCGTGAACCACGCCCACCGGCAGCATCTGGGGCCATTGGGCCAACAATGCCGGCACTCGCCGCTCCAAAAGCGCCTCAAACTCGGGATCCAACCCAGACCCAACCACGCTGGCCACATGTTCCACACCAAAGACCCTGCCCCGAGCCAACCCCTCACAAGGCCCAACGCCATGCAAACGGGCCAATGACTTGCCCACAGCCTCCAACTGAACGCTCCCCAACGACTCAAAGACCTGACCATCGACCCAGGTCTTGAGCAGCACCGGTCTCCCCTGCCAAAGACCACAAAGGTCGCCGTTGCGGGTCCGCACAGGCTCGTTGGTCCGCACCCCATGTGCGTTGACGTGCTCTAGGAGGCGCACCGTTTGCTCCACCGCCTCCATTGGATGTTCCATGCAGCGCGTCAACACCCACCTGGCACCATCGCGTCCCTCAACCAGCACGCTGATGTTGGTGTTGCCGCCAGCCATCGGACTCCACGACACGTGCTCAACGTCGTAGAGGTCCAACACAGCAGCGACATCGAAGGATCGCGCCTCACCCATAGCCTCAACCCAGCTCCTCTTTTCGTGGTGTGCCTTGATGCGCTATAATCCACAAGAGTTGACATTAGAACAAACTCTCAAATATCTCATCCTGAGCATCTTACTGCGGCAAGGCTCACATAAAACCCATGTCACATTCTCTTGTCTCAAGCGCTGACTGCGTCCAGACAAGATTCCAGACCCACAAACGGGCTCAACGTTATGGATGATAGCACAACCCACGAGTCGGGCGCGGCGCTGGCCGAAACGCTCTTGCCAGAATCGCAAAAGTTGGCGGCCAATCCATTCCAAACGGCGGTGATCAACCCCACTCAGACCGGCCGCATCACCATCTTGCCGCGGCTGGACCCAGACGCCGCCTTTCCCCAACTGCGCACGGACCCCAAACCCCGCTATGAAGCCAGTGAGCTTCTGGGTCAGGGCGGAGTGGGGACGGTCATGCTGGCAAGAGACAACGACATTGAACGCGATGTGGCCGTCAAACGCTTGCTGCCCGAACACAACAGCTCCGGGGCGGTGCGCCGCTTCATCGACGAGATTCGCACCGTTGGCCAGCTAGAGCACCCCGGCATCGTCCCCGTCTACGATGTGGGACAAGACGACGACGGCAGTTACTTCTTTGTCATGAAGCGTCTCCAGGGCGAGACACTCAGTGACGTCATTCAGCGCCTCCAGGACGGCGATCCCCGCACACACGAGCAATACCCTTTTGAAGCCAGGTTTCGCCTGTGGATGTCTGCCGTCGAGGCGGTGGGCTACGCGCACAGCCGGGGCTTCATTCACCGCGATCTCAAGCCCAGCAACATCATGATCGGGCAGCACGGCGAGGTGGTGGTGATTGACTGGGGGCTGGCCAAACGGACCACTGAGGAGGTCGCGCAGCCCGAGCCAGACAAGGAACCTGCACCAGACCTGAACGCCATGCGCGATACGCTCCCTGGCCTGGACACCATCATCCCCGCAAATGACGCGCTGGCTCAGGAGCTTGCTCGAAAGACGCAGTTGGGAGAAATCACCGGAACCCCGCTCTACATGGCCCCAGAACAAGCGCTCGGGCACATCCACAAAATGGATCAGCGCACCGACATCTACGCCCTGGGTGTGGTGCTCTATGAGTTGCTGTCGCTGCACCACTACCTGGAAGACCGGATGACAGGCCTGGGACCACTCTACGGCGCCATCACCGAGAACCCGGCGCCGGTCTACAGCCACAACCATCCCATCCAAGGCCGCGTTCCGGTGGAGTACGGGCACTTCATTGAGCGATGCATGGCCAAAGAACCCACCCAACGTTTCCAATCGATGCATGAGCTGCTTGTGGAGGCCAACCGAATCCTCTCGGGCCAGTTTCCCATCCGCTGCCTCGCCACAGGATACAAACGCACCCTGCTTGGAGGCATCAAACTCCACAACCGTCACCCCACCATGGTGCATGTGGGCACGGTGATGCTCTTGCTGGCCATGATGACGGTGGTGGTCATGGCCACGCTCTACATCACCAGCGCATAAGGACCGCACACCACGACCTCCCAACCACCACCGATCTTAAGACACCCCAACACGCTCAGAACGACACATGGCCAGGAGCCCTCTTTCTTCTGAGTTCAACGCCTCTGAGAGCTGCGTCACCAGCTGCGCCTGGGTCAGCTTGGTGTATCCCTTGAGCTTGAGCCCTCTGGCGGTGGCCTTCAACACACGCTTGTCGAGTGTCTTGAGCGTGGCCTCACAAGAGAGCATCGCCGCCAGACGCACATCGTCCATGGCCAGCAGCGCAGCGCGCTCCACCAGGAGGCTCTTGAGGCGCTCGGTGCTGGGGACGCTCTCCTTGATCCCCTTGAAGACCTTCAAGAGCGCGCCCTGCTTCATGGTGCCAAAGAGATGTTGCGATGCTTCCAGACGTTTGGACCAGGGCAGCGCCGTCAAGCGCCGGTAGACCCCCTGAACGCTCACCGAAGAAGGAAAGATTGCCAAAGACTCCAAACCCGCAAAAGAGGGGTTGGCCTCGATCCCTTCCACCAACGCGTCGGTGAGGTTGGGGCCGTTGACGGCCAAAGAGCGTAGACCCACCAGCGCATGGGGCTCAAGCAGGACCCCAAGGGTTTTGGCCAACATGGGCGTGCCGGTGGTTGTGATGTCCAGATGCTCCAACCCCTCAAGGGACTGTGCTTGGAGCAGCGCATTGAGCGCTTCGGGGCGCATCTTGGCGTTGATCAACTCCAGCGACCTCAACCCAGACGCCAGCGGTCCAGACACCAGGGAGTCAATCACGGCCAGCGTCATGGGGATGGTGCGCACGCTCAGCGTGTGGATGGAGCGCAGTTTGGGGTTGCGCACCAACGCCGCAGCTTCTGCGTCCAGGAGAAAGCTCGACGTCAACCGAAAGACCTCCAGGCGCTCAAACACCGCACCGGACTTCAACACCTTGTTGAGGCCGCCGACATGGGATTCGTGCAGATGCAGTCGTTTGAGGCGAGCACGCAACTTGGGGGAGAGCAGCACCTGACGGGTGATGTCATCAAGTTTCAGACCATCGCCGTGGTTGAGCGTGCCAGGCGACGGAACCCTGAGCCATAGCTCTTCAAGCAACGGAGCGTTGTCCAACATCTCAACGAGCGCCGTGGTCCCAGCAGAGACCGAACCCAGAACGGAGATCTTGCGCACGTTGGGCAAAGCGTCGGGCTGAACCAACCAGTCCACAAGCGCAGCGCCGTTGGTAAAGGCCAACTCTCGCAAACACGGCATCGTGATGGCCAGCGGCTCATCGTCAAAGCCCCGGCAAGACAGGCTCAGCGTCTCCAAATGGCGAAACCAGGAGGCTTGAAAGAGCACCCTGCCCTCTTTTTGGGGCAAGAGCCCACGCCATACAAAGTGTTTGACGCTGTCCAACAAAGACGATGTCGCCAACGCTCTGACCGCGTCCTCGGGGGTAAGCCCGTCTCGCACGGTCATGCTCAACTCCAGGCGCACCATATTCTTGCACCAGGGGCTGCGCGCCAACGCGATCACCTGCGCAGCAGTGGGCCGGGCGTTGAGCAAGAGCAGACTGTCGGCCAACGGCGCCAACAGGCGCACCACAACGCCGATGGCATCGCGTTCCTGCTCTGTACCCCAGAGCAGCGGCCAGGCCGCGTTGGGCAATGGGCGCATTCCTCCAGGCCAACGCTTCAAAAGGTCCTGAACGTAGGGCAAAACCTCGTTCTGGAGGGGTTCGGGCTCCATCTTGCTCAGCAAGGACCACAAACGCCTCCAAGACGCCATCGAAGGGGGGTCGTAGAGCACCGCTCGAACATCGTCAAAGGTCACCTTGGCCCGCTTTCCCACTTCATCCCCCTTGTTGTCGGCACATCAGGTCAACGCTGACGGCCCCGCTTCATCACCCAAAAGCCCTCGCCCGTCCTCGCCAAGCTCCTTAATGACAATGTCCACAAGCTCATCGACGCGGTACTTGGAGTAACCCTTGATGCCATGGCGCTTGGCGGTCGCTTTGAGCGCCTTGAGCCCAACGGCTCGCCCCGTCACAGGAGCACAGAGCACAGCGGCCAACGCGGTGTTGTCCATCCCCAAATGCGCCACGCGCTCAACCAAAAGTGGTTTGGTCCTCTCTTTGCTCGGCACGCTTTGACCCAGGCCCTTGAGCAGCTCCAGGAGCCTGCTTCGATCCATGAGCTCAAAGAAATCATGGAGGGCTTGCAAACGCTCGGGCCAGGAGAGGCTGGTCAAACGCTCGTAGAGTCCCTGAAGGCTCAACACGCAGGGGAAAATGGACAGCGTTTCCAAACCAGCAAAGGAGGGGTTGGCCTCGATGCCTTTGACCAGATCGTCGGTAACGTTGGGGCCGTCGATGGCCAATGAGGACAGGTTCTGAAGTTTGTGGGGTTTGATCAGGCGCTTGAGGCCTCGGGCGCCAATGGTTCGGTTGGCCTTGATGTTGAGCGCCTCAAGGCTGGCCAGCCCTTCGGCTTCGACCAGCGCCTTGAGCGTGTCGGGCTTCATCCCCGCGCTTTTGAGGGTCAACGACCTCAAGCCAGGCGCCAGCGGGCCTTCGGCCAACGCCTTGATGACCGGAGACGTCACCGGGACGTGATCGAGCTTGATCGACTTGACCGACCGCAACGCGCTGGCGGTCAAAAGGTCGCAGGTCTGCTCGGGCTCCAGCGGGAAGGACACGATGTCCAGTGACTCCAGCTTGGCAAAGGGCACACCCAATTTAAAGAGGCTCACCGCTGCCGTGTTGCTGTAGCCGCCGTAGAGACGCAATGACTTCAGCCGAGCGCGCAACCGACTGGAGGTCAGAATCTGGCGCACAACCTCCCCGGCTTGCTCATCTGCGGGCAAAACCAGATAGGAGCGGCCAGGCACTTCCAGCTCCAGAGTGTCGAGCGCCTCGGCCTTGTTCAACGCCTTGGAGAGCGAAGGCATGTCCTCGGCGTAGCTGCTCTTGATGATGGCCTTGCGGAGGTTGGGCAGCGCGTCCGCCCCCGAGAGCGCCTTCATCAAACCCTCACAAGGGCGCTCGATCTCCAAGGTGTGCAACGAGGGCATCGCAAAGGGCTTGGGTTTGCCGCCCACAAACCCCGTCAGGTTCAAGTGCTCCAGCCCCTGGAACCAGGACGAACCCACCAGCGCCTCGGTCCCCTCATGATCCAGCGCGATGCCCCACTCCAGACGCTTGACACTACCCAGAAACCTGGAGTTGGCCACCGCCTGCACCGCCTGAGGACGGGTGACGCCGCCGCGCTCATTGGACCAGAAGAGCGTCAGACGCACGATGTGCTCGCACAGCGGATTGTTGGCCAACTGGACCATCTCAGCCGTGGTGGGGGGCGAGTATTGGAGTTGGAGGTGGTCTGCAAGGGGTGCGACCAGGCGGATGGAGGCTTTGACTTTGTTGCGCTTCTCTTCGGTACCGTAAAAAAGCGGACGCGCAGCGGGTGGCAGCGGTCGCAGACCCGGTGGCCAGCGCAAGAGCAGCTCTTTGACGTAAGGCAAAACCTCTTCTTGAAGCATCTGCGGCTTCATCTTGATCAACACCCCCCACAAACGCCGCCATGACACCACCGAGGGCGGATCGTAGAGAATGGACCGAACATCATCAAAAGAGACCTTTGCACGTCGCGCCATGGAAAACCTCTTGCTCATTTGTACAGTCGCACAAAAGAGGTTTACACCCACCATAAGCGCGTGTCAAAACACCTTCAGGACCATCTCTAAGAGGTGCCCCACCCTTGAGCCACGGCGGTTGAACACAGCCTCCAAGGCGCCAAAAGGCGCACAGCATCCCGATACAACGGCCCAGGAGCCAAGCCCCATGTCGTCACAGCGGCCCCCAAACCCCACTCCCACCAGCAAAGAGCACGGAGAAAACGACTTCAGCCATGAGGTCAACCCGGTGGGCTCCAAGGCGCTGCGGTGGACGCTGATTGCGTTGGGGACCGTCTTTGTGGCGCTGGGTGTGGCAGGGATTTTTCTGCCGCTGCTGCCCACCACTCCGTTTCTGCTTCTGGCGGCGGCCTGTTACGCGCGCGCTTCAAAGCGGTTTTACAACGCTCTGATGAGCCACCCCTGGACAGGCCCCTCGCTGCGCGCATGGCGCCAGCACCGCAGCATGCCGCGCAAGGCCCGACGCAATGCCGCCATCGCCGTCGTGGTGACCTTCAGCATCTCCATCGCCATTGTGCCCGTCATGTGGGTCAAAGGCCTCCTTGTCTGCATCTGCGCCGGGTTGCTCATCTTCTTCTGGCGCATGCCAGTGCTTCCCGACGAGGCTGCCTCCGCGACCCCTCAAGACCCCTGAGCCTTCCAAAACTCGCCCACAACCCCTCCTTAAGCCCCTCCCATACCAAGATGGAGACGAAAGGCTTGGTTTGTGGCGAGCAATAACGGATGTCAGCAGCCTCGGGATGAGCGCAGCTGTGGCAGCGCCACCGCAAGCGAGTTCCGTGGTTGCTGACGCCGTTAGGGCCGTCACAAAGTAAGTCGGGCGTCTGCAATTTGGTGTCAGGTGTCTGGCACATCACAAAGGCAGTTGACCGAATCCAGCCCTCAAGTGCAAGCACCAAATCGCGTTGAAGAGCGACCCGTCAGACCAGACCGCCCGCGGCCGATGCCCACGCAGCCTCGGCGCGCTCCATCAACTCGGGCGACGCCTGCTCTACGAGCGCAAAGAAGGACGAAGACATGGCGGCAAACGCCACGTGCGGCTCGCTCTCGTAGCGCTCAAGAATCCGAACCACCTCACCCCGGGCCTCTTCACCGCGCCCAACCCGAAAAAGACACTCTGCGCGCTGCTCGGCCAGCACATCTGAGCGCCAGGCCTGACCCCCGACAAAGACAGACCGATCGACCGCCTCGTACGACGCCAGCGCCTCCGACCAACGCGCCTGGTCATGAAAAACATGCGCGCGGTAAAGGCTCGCCTGGGCCCTCGTGGCCTTGTCAGGTCCACACTCCAGGCACCGCGCCAGCGAACGCAGACACTCCTCATGCCTCCCCCGGAAGTAGAGAATATAGCCCAGCGCAAAGTGCGGCCGAGCATGGTCGGGAGCGGCGGTGACGGCATCGTGGGCGCGGCGTTCGCTGGCAGCAAAGAGCTGGTCCTGGGCCGCGCCTTCTGGGGCGATTTCTGCCAGCGCCAGCGCCGAGAGGCCAGCAG
The DNA here is from genome assembly GCA_937123825.1 of uncultured Pseudomonadota bacterium. Taxonomy (GTDB): domain Bacteria; phylum Myxococcota_A; class Bradymonadia; order Bradymonadales; genus CAKZKQ01. The sequence goes on along the minus strand of CAKZKQ010000220.1, from coordinate 15,850 downwards.
AGATGTGCACCTCGTGATCGTCCGGGTCGAGCCTGGAGGCCAGCTTGAAGATGCGCTCCAGCGCCTCCCAGCCCGACAGGCCCGCCAGCGCCGACGCCTCGGCTTCCAGATGAACCCCCAGTTGGCGCAGCCGCTCCGATGGCCGCTGTGGAATGTGGGCCGTGGCGCGGAGGTAGGCGTCGAGGTCGATCTCCAAAATTTCGTGCCCCTCCCACGACTGCCCATCAAGCCAAGCATCCAGCTCAGCCCTGGCGGACCCCTGCGTCGTTTGCCGGCGGCGGCTCCGCCTTCGCATCGTGGCGCGGCTGCGCTGATCGATAAGCCCTGTGCGCACTGTGTTTTTCTTCATTCAAACGGCCTTGGAGACAATTTAGAGCAAAAGTTGCCTCTCTTCCTCATAAGCACTCATGGCGTTCTCGTTCCGAAGACACATCCACAACATGAAGACCCCTGCACATGTCCCCAACGGGACGTTGAAGAGCCCAAGAACTGAGGCGCCGATTTGAACGTTCTTCCACTGTCCGCTGACCACTTTGGTGCTCAGAAGCCAATGAACAACGCCAAGGCCCACCAACAAGAGGCACCCCAAAAGGCCCAACATGACCTCGGTCGCAGAGAGGTAGGTTTGACCCAAAGTCATGTCCCTCACAGGCGCCATGGATGGGTAAATCAGGTAAACACCCACCAGCGACACAAACCAATGGAAGACCGCGCAGATTTTGTTGATGACGCCGAGTCTTTGAAGCTCTTTCATTCGACATGACCGTGGCTGCCACTCAAAGAGTGCTTTTGAGGGCTGACGCCGGAACACACCCACAACACCGATGGCTCCATAAAACGCAACTCTCTGATGTTTCGTTGAGACCCATAAAATACCAAAATACGATGATTGACGACAAGAGCAGCGATGTCTACGCCTAATGCATCGCCACTCGCCCAACGAAGAACCTTCAATATACTTCTCACAAAATCCCCAAAAAAGACGCCACCCCGATCCCCTCAACTGCGCTCTCGACGCCCATTGACTGCGCACAGCCCCATTGAAAAAGACAGTGGGCGTGGGCTAACCTCGTGCCCCAGTCGTACAGAGACCAACACGGGACACCACCGCATCCAGCGATGATGGCGGCACAGCACTGCCAGTGCGTGCGCCACAGCGCCACAGACTCGCCAGTAAACCGGCGCGCTGGAGGCGGCATCGACGACGGTTGTCTAGCCATGAGCAGGCGCTGCAACATGCAGCGCCAGAGCAATGAGGCACGCCCTTGAACCACATCATATACCGCATCGCCGTGTTGGGATTGACGACCGCGTTGATTGCCTTGGTTGGATGCTCCGACAACAACCCAACCCCAGAACCCAACCCCGACCCAGAACCCGACACCGAAGAGGTCGAAGAAGACCCCTTTGCCATGGCCGAAACAGCATTTCTGGACATGAACCCCGACCAGATGAGCTTTGGCGGGGTCCTGGCTCGTCTGGACGTCAACGGCGACCGAGTGCTGAACGCGCTTGACCAAGAGGCGCTGGCGCAGTGCATCGAAGACGGCCAGGCGCCCGAGGGGGTTTTGTGCGATCTGGTGGCCGACGGCGAGCTTGATGAACAAGACGCGGCCCTGCTCGACTTTGCCCTGGGCACCGTGATGGTCCAAACCAACGAGTCCCTAACCCAGGCCGCCGACGCACTCAGACAGTTTGTAGAAGACACCTCGGTGGTCGACATCGCCGACGCCTTTCACGACTACAATGAAGACGGGCAAGTCAATGGCGACGACGTCCTGCTCTTTGCCGATCTGCTGGAAGACGACATCAACCAACGCTTCGATCTGGACGGCGATGGGGCTCTGACTGTCCGGGACGCACGACTGCTCCATGAGCGGCAAGCGGACGCGTTCCTCGGCGGCCCACAGGCCAGCCCCGACGTCAATGGCCAGGGCGGCACCACCGCCGTCGATCTGCTCATGCTGACCCACGCCGCCCTCTACACCGCCGCCCCCATCCCCGGTCAACTCGACACCAACCTCGACGGCACCATCGACGCGCTGGACTACTGCTTTGTCCACGACACCCCCTCAGATCCCGGCCTCTACAGCCTCTTGATGCCCCAACAGGACGCCGAAAGCGCCTTCACCAGCGCACCCCCCCGGCTGGAGTTGTGCCGCACCGACGGCCGCGCCATCGCCCGACAACTGCCCCAACTCGACGACGCCATGACGCTCGCCCTGCGCCCATCCAACCTCTACCTCAAAGCCGTCGACGCACCACCTGCGGGGTACGACCTCTGGGACCCGGCGCGCGCCGAAGGGCTGGCGCTCTTTGTCGTCACCACCGAACCCACCGAGCGCCCCCTGCGCGCCGTCAGCATGCCGTGGGACCTGGGCGTCGCCGAACCGGGCGACGAACAACTTCAGATCGACGGCGAACCGCTGCCCGACAACGCCGGACTGCTGCTGCCCGACACCGTCGTGCCACTGACCCCAAGCCCCGAATCGCTGCTCGGCACCAGCGGCCAGAACCGCGACAGGCTCGAACCCCGGACCTTCTCCGCCCCCATCCGAGACGCCGACTTCGCCCCAGGCCAAAAAGAAAGCGCCCAGCAGTTCCTCGTCCAACGCGACGACCTCATCCTCGCCTATGAACGCCTCATCCAGGGCTGCCCCTGCTCTCTGACGCCCGAGGAACGCCAGGCTTATGTCCGCCACCTGCTGCAAGTGTCCCAAAACCTCGAAGCCATCTTGAGCGTGTCGCGCGCCTCGCTGGAGACCTTCAAGGTTGCCTCCTCAAGGCTGGCCCGCATCGCCCAAACCACCAACCAGGAGGCCGCCGCACAGCAATTCCTCCTGCGCGACGACATCAACGCGGTTGCCTGGATTCAGGTCGGCGTTCTGGTGGCCGAGATCCTGTTGGAGGGCGCCAAAAAAGGACCCATCGGGAGCCTGGGCAAGGCACTGTCGGCGCTGCGCTCGACCTACAAGCCCCAATTTGAAGAGTTGGGCCTGGCCCCTGCCTTTTCCGCCGGTGAACAACTCCAAGACCTGCAAAGCTCGCTCACCGGCGGCAACAGCGCCAGCGAACTCGTCGCCGACACCATCACCGACCTGCTGGGAAACAACGAAGAACTCAAAAAAAGCGTCGAGGTGCTGACCTCCGGAGAGTTTGAGCGCAAGTTCATCGACAAGTTCGTGGAAAAAGTCGTCGCCGAGTTTGCCAAAGAAGACCCCGACTTCAAACTGAGCAAAGCGGCGCTCTCGGCGCTCATCACCGAGCTGCTCAAGCTCATCCCGGTCATCTACCTTGAATACCAACAAGCCGTGGCGCTCTCTCAAGGCGCACTGGCGGTCAAAGCCACCGAAAACTTCAACCGAGCCAAGGCCGCCGTCCGCGGCCAGGCCAACGCCGTCCGAGAGATCGACGCCATCAAAGCCGAAATCGACACCCTCCGAGGCCGCTTCCTGGCGGCGCTGGACGAGGGCGGCTGCCCCGTCAACGTGGAGATCGCCACCCCGTGCGCCTTCACGCTCCAAAACAGCATCGAGGCCGCCAAGGCCCAACTCGTGGCCGACATCGCCGCCAGCCGCACCGCCTTTGACAACATCGTCGAGGACAAACGCCCGGGCGATGTCTTCATCAACACCTGCGTCGACGGCCAGATCAAGCGCTCCATCGATGAGAGGGCCCTGAAGGTCAACGCCATCGCTCGACAACTGACCCGCGTGGCCGAAGCCGGCGGCTCAGCGCTGGCCCGCGAAGTCCTCCTTGAGCGGCTCGCCTCGGCCATGGAGTCCCTGGCCACCAAGCGCCAGGAAGAGGGCGGCCTGGCCCGCTGCGCGCAACTCTTTGACTCCCAATTCACCCAGGCCGACCTGGAGGCGCTGGCCACCAGCGAAACCCAGCGCAAAGAGGCCTTTGCCGCCTTTGAGGCCGCCGTGCGCACCGCGCTGCTCGATTACGACGCCTGCAAAGAGAACAGCGGCGTCTCCCAGCCCGGCTGCGACGCCGATCTGACGCTCGCTCGTCAAGACCCCTGGGCCGCAGCCACCATCGTCCTGGGGTGCGTGCCCGAGGCCACGATGCGCTGTTGCGGGGATGGCAGGCGAGATGCTGACGAGGAGTGCGATGACGGCAACTTGCTTGATGGGGATGGGTGCTCGGCGCTGTGTCAGATTGAGAGCCCAGCCGAGATCTGCAACGACAACGAGGACAACGACAACAACGGCCTGACCGACTGCGAAGACCCGGTCTGCGGCGGCGCGCCGGTCTGCAATGGGGCCAGCGATGATCTGGAACCCAACGACGACCCTCAAAGCGCCACCGTCATCCCCGCCAACAATCCTCGGCCCTTCCACGCCGTCCTGGCCCGATACAACAATCTGGCGCTGGTCGGCGACGATGAGGACCACTTCAAGGTTCAGGTTTGCGCCCAGGGGCTCGTCTCGGTGTTGGTGGCGCCGGTGCGCCCCGACGACCGGCTGACGGCCCTGCGGCTGGAGCTGGGCGCCGCGCCGGACACCACAGACGGGTTGGTCAACGACACGCGCGACGACAGCATTGTCCGCCAGCTCCGCAACCGGGCGCTGGAGATGACCGAGGTCAGCCTGCGGCTCTTCCAACCCGACGCAGGTGATGAACAAACCACCGACTACCTCCTCCAGGTCGATGTCCACTGTCCCAGAGATGAGGACGAAGACGCCGACGACACCCAGGGGCCGGGCATCCCGACTTTTGCGGGCGTGGATGAGACCTTTGAAAACCGCGCTGCACAGCAGGGAGAGGCCGACTGGCGAGAGATCGTGGTCTGCCGGGCGGGACGCCTGGAGTTGACCTTGACCCAGGGGGCAGACCCTGAGGACTTTGGCGACATTGACACCCTGGAAATGAGCGTCTTCACCCGTGGCCTGGAAAACCCCCTGACCACAGGGCGGATCCGGCGTCAGGACGAGGCGTCCACGGTCACCCTGGAGGTCTTCAACCCCCTGTCGCAAGACCTCAGTGCCTTTGACGTCCGCATTGAGGCCCAGGGCAGCGCCCACCACTACATGCCCTACACGCTCGACGTCGACATCACCTGCCCCCAGCCCCAGGACGAGGTCTGCGACGATGAGGTGGACAACGATTTGGACGGGGACACGGACTGCGACGACGCCGACTGTGGTCAGGCCGAAATCTGCGGCCCGCCACCCCAGGAAGTCTGCGCCGACGAAAACGGACAGCCGCCCTTTGGCTACACCCAGGTCTTCTTTGGAGGCTTTCACCCCGCCCTCAACGGCGTCGTGTGCATCCAGGACACCTGCGGCAACAACCTCGACCCCAACTTTGGCATCCGGGACAACAGCGGCGGCTTCTCAGGCCCCGATCTGCGCATCCCCTACCTGACCCAGCCCTGGCCCATCCCTGCGGGCATCCCGGTCGTGGCCGAGGGCATCTTCAGCGGCAACTTCTTTGGTCAAGGGGACGACCAGTACGACTGCGACAACGCCGAGTTCGACGGCATCCCCATCGAATTCAACACCCCCATCGACGCCGACGGCGACCCGCGCCTCTTCCTCATCGACAGCGCCGGGGGCACGCACACCTTTGAAGCCGACTGCCCGGTCGAAGGCGGCCCATGGGTGCGCGTGATCAACATCAGCCCCGAGGTCCCCCAAGCCCGCGTGCGCTTCACCGAACAAGCCCCCAACGCCGTCCCCAACGATCTCTTTGGACCGGTGGCCTTTGGAGAAGCCTCGCAGTACATCGACCTGTCAGGGCTTGTATTCGAGGACGACCCGCGCGTCTTTGGCACCTGGGGCCACTATGACGGCGACGCCCCCGAACCCTTCCGCACCGACTTCTCCTTTGGGGCCTCGGACGCCAGCATCGCCAACTTCCCGCAGGCCAGCGCCTGCCACTCCATCATTTTCTGGCAAAACCCCGAAAACGGCAGCGGAGACGGCTCCATCCTCACCGTCGATCAGCCGCCGCTGTGCGAACCCTGGACCAACCGCAGCACCCCCAACGCCCCGCAAAACCTCTGGTCCTCCGAGACGGGCTGCACCTTCGAGTAGCTTGCCTTCTTGCTCTCGGAAGTCCTTGATTCCAACACAATTTCAACGGTCCAGCGCCGGAACCAACCACTTCCAGATCGTTGCGCACAGCTCCCACAGCCCCACAACCGCATCACTCCACGCGGTGCCGTGGGGCGCTTGCCATCGGGCGGCATGACCGCCCTTCCGGCAGACCTCTTCACTTCGAAAGAAGGCCACGGGTGCTCCAAAAGGCGACCAAGGAAAGCTCGGCGTCATTGGTCCCCAGGAATTGATACCAAGCTGCAGGCGAAAGGCTTGGTTTGAGGCGAGCAATAACGGATGTCAGCAGCCTCGGGACGAGCGAAGCTGTAGCAATGCTACCGCGAGTAAGTCACGTGGTTGCTGGCGCCGTTAGGGCCGCCACAAAGTAAGTCGGACGTCTGCCGCTTGGTAGGACCTCTTCGGTGAGTCTTCAAGCAGGGAAACCATCCGCTCATTGCCGTACCTGCGAGCCACCTCAATGGCCGGCGCCGGATCCGCGCCGCTTTGGAGCAATATCATGATGGTTTCAAGAGATTCGTGACCGTAAGCGTGGTGTTTCTGCCAGGATGCATCGATGGCCAGATCCACGGCATGTACGAGCGCGGTGAAGCCGGAGGTGGCTCGATTTGGATCGGCGCCGCGTGCCAGAAGAAGCCTGACACACTCGACCTGATCGTTCTCGATGGCTGCATGCAGAGCGTCTGGCTGCGCGCAGTCCTGCGCATGAATTGCGACCCCCGCGTCGAGCAATCGGGCCAGTTTGGCCACATCGCCTTCAAACGCCGCCTGGGCCAGTGGGTCATGATAAGTCAAAGGGGTGGCTCCTTGGTGGTGAACGTTTAAACCTCATGCATGGCCGCGAAGTCATCCCACCTGGTGGCCTTGCCCAACGATAAGCTCGCGGTTCATACACACAACCTCAAAACAAGCACCGGCCAAAAGTGCATGGTCATGGAATCCACAACGCGCTGTCGATTGTCAAAATGCGTTTGCCGCGCTCCCACAACCACAGGATCAGTTCCCTATGAAACATCACCGCTCATAGAGGCAACTGAAACGCGTGGGGCCTTCGTCGCTTTCGGGGTCCGGGGCGAGCTGGGTGGTGAAGATCAACTTCGGCCCCTGCTTGGTCAGCACAAAGTCGTACACGGACTCGCCGGTGGTCACCGTCGCCGCCGCCCGACCGCTCTCCTTGGCCATCCACTGCGTGATGCTGTGCGCCCCAACGGCATCCTCGCCGGACTCGGCACGGTGACGCTCCAGCCCCGCAGCCAGGAGCGTGGAGAGCGGATGAACGGGGGAGCTTGGCTGGGATGACTTCCAGGTGACGGTCTGGGTGCGCTGGTCGGCCATGAAGTCGCGGGCCAGCATGAGGCAGCCACGCAGATCGATCCCGTGGGTGCCGCCGCCAAGCTCGGGGTCACAGGCGTAGTATTCTTCGGACTTTGAGTTGGTCCCCTGGGCGCCGTCGTACACGGTCAGGAGCCTGCCTTTTGCGTCAAAGAGCATGCGCCGCGCGGTGGACTCGCATTCAGGGGCTGCCGGACCACCGCAGAGCTGCGCGTGACTGACCATGATCTCGGCCCCACCAGTCAGTTGCCGCTTGGACAACCCAACGGTGTACCCGGCGCGCGAGCTGCCCGGCTTGTTCATGATCGAGCGCCGCACCTCTGTCTCACAGCGCCACTGACGCGACAGGCACGCATCGTCACAATCGTCTGTTGTTGGGGCGCAGCGGCCAATCTCTGCATCGTATCTGGCGTGCTCGGCCTCCGACATGATGTCCTGATCGTGGTCGTCCCAGACCCGCTCCATGACCTCGGCCACCCACGGCGCCGTCGCTGGACCAGGGTGCTTGTAGGCGACCAGGGAGACATGGACGGCCTTGCCCAAATGGGTGTCCCGCACCAACTGCTCACACATCGGGCCCGACACCCCATCTTGAGCGTCTTGGGAGAAATCCAGCGAAAACACATCCGGCACCGACCTCCTGGGCATCTCAACCACGCGACCCGATGGAGGATTGGCACACGCCGCCCCCCAAGACATCAAGGCCGCTGTCAAACCCAACCCGATCATCCATCTCATATTGTGTCTCCAGCCACACCGCGCCTCTCTTCAGAACGGCAACTGCTTGGCGTACTGAACCAAGACGTCAACCGACTGCTGTACTGACATGCCACCAACATCAACGGTGAATGTCCCCGCTGGCTTTTGCAGCTCGTATTTACCAATCATCTCTCTCAACGCATCTGCATTTTTCAGCTTCATGTCCGAGCGGCTTTCGCTGGTTATTCGCTGGGCTATCGTTTCTGGGTCTGCAACGAGCAAAACAGGATAAAGAGCCACATCTCGCGCCCTGGCCAAATCCACCACATGCTTCCATGCCTCTTCTTCAGCCTTAAAGCCGACACAAAGAGCATTTGTCATCACAAACATTTCATTTTTCGGCCTCCGAGACAGCGCATCATATGCTGCACTTCGTATTTTATCGTAAAGCGGCCATCGTTCTTTATCGCCCCTCCCAACACATGCAAAAACCAGGGTCTTCTTGTCGCAGCGCGGCCTGGACGCCTTGAAGCGCTTTTTGGCCACCTGTCGCCCCGTTCGACGCTCGTAGACCGTGATGGTCTGGTCCTGGGCGATCAGCTTGACGTTGAAGCGCTGGCGCGTGTCGGGATCCACGTAGGTGCAGGAGCCAGCGCTGCGCTCATCATCAAAGTCGATCGTGGCCAGGCAATCCACGCAAGTGCATGACCTGGTGCTTTGGATGCTGCTGTCGGCGCCAAGCTCGGCGCCGCAAGGAGGGGTGGGAGTGGCCTTCAGTCCTGGCATACTCCGGTGTTGTTGTCGATGTTGGCCTGGAGCTGGCGCACCTGCTGCGCCAAGGTGGCCTGGAGCGCCTCGGCGTCCTCCTGGCACAAGACGGCGTTGTCTGCCACGTTCAAAGACTCCAGGCTAAGCAGGCCTTCAAGACCCGAGACGTTGGCCAATGAGGCGTTTTCGAACACATCCACCCTGCGCCCCACGTTTCGCAGCGCGGCCAAGCCGTCCAGATTGGTGATCTTGAAATTGTCTTCGATCCTGAGCTCTTCCCCCACCGAAGACAGGGCCTGGAGACCATCGAGGCTCTCAAGGCTGTCGTTGCCAATGATCCAAGCCCCCTGGCCGATCGATTCGAGAGAGGAAAGCCCGTCGATCTGAACCAGATCTTGGCTGGAGATGTGCATTGTGCCGCCGACTGTGACCAGCGAGGAGAGCCCATCGAGGCTGGTCATGCCCGTGTTGTATCCCAACGTCAGATTGCCACCGATGGAACCAAGCGCATCAAGCCCACGGAGGTTCTCAAGAGCGTCGTTGCCCCTCATGCTCAGATAACCCCCGATGGACTCCAGGGAACCCAGCCCCTCCAGGCTCGCCAGCACCCTTGTGCTGCTGATGTTGAGGTCACCTTCGATGGAGATCAGGCAATGCAGCGCGCTCAAATCATCAACGTCCGACCCTAGAATCAGAGTGCCGTGCAGCGAGGTGTACCCCTCCAACTGCGCCAGCACCTGATTGTCCGTGGCGTTGATGAACCCGGTGAAGGTGCCAAGACCACACTCCACATCCTCTTCCATGTCAGCGACGGCGTCTTCCACACCACCCTCGTCCTCGAACTCAGGCTCATCGGGGGCGATGTCTTCGACAAGATCGGGCTCCGAGACGCTGTCTTCTTCCTCCTGGACGTCCTCCGTGTCCTCGGCAGTCTGTGCGTCCAGGTCCACGTCTGGGGATGGTTCCGAGGCGTCTGGTTCGGGGTCGTCGCTGTCCGGTGTTGATGCGTCCTCCATCTCTGGCAAGGAAGCGTCGCGTTCGTCTTCTTCTCCTCCAAACTCAATGTTGGAGGCGCTGCCGGGCGCTGTATCGGTGCACGCAGGGAGCAGGAAACACGCAGCGATGGCCACGAACAAAAGGATTTTGGTTGGCATGGTCTGGTCTTTGGCCCGGTGTCCTGGCGTCTTTACAGGATCGCGCGTTGATGATGTTCCCAGCACATTTTCAGCATCTACGCTCAGAGTTTACGCATTGGTGCGTTATGATTCAATCCCCAAAACACCAGACCAATCTACCTGCCGAAATCGGGCAAGTGCCAAAGGATTTGATGTGACCAAGCACCTGTTTGGTTGCACGCTGCGGCTTATGAGGCGTCCAGCATCAGGATGCACTGAGCCACACTTGCAATGTTGCGGGCGTCGTCGAGCCCTCGGTGCATGGTTCCTTCAAAAGATATCCCCAGTTTCCGCATCGCTAGCTTCAAGCCTATGCTCGGCTTGGTGCAAAACGCCCTCGAATAAAGGTCTTTCAAGTTGAGATGCCCCAGAAAGCCGTCCGGCAACCGGACTTGATGGCGCGCACACTCGGCAGCCATCAACTCAAAGTCAAAATCCCCCCATGAACACATCTTGAAGGGCTGGTCGCCCAGCCAGGCGGCAAACACATCCAACGCATCGGGGAAGGTCGGCGCGCGATCAACCTGGGACTGCTTGATGGTGGTCAGTTCACGGCAGAAGTCGGTCAGCTCTGGGCGCATGGTTGGCCGCACAAACTGTGCAAAATCCGCGATGGGAAAATACTGAGCGCCGTCCAACTCGACCGCGCCGATCTCAATGATCTCCATCTGCGGCACTCGGCAGCCTTCCCAACATGTCGCCTCAAGATCAACGACAATGTACCTCATCTCTTGTCACCGAGTGGTTGAAGCTGCATAGCAAGTCTCGAAGCCCCACCTCTTTGCAGGCCTTTGTCGGTGGGCATTTAAGACTGAGCACTTGAGCCGACAGTGCAACGGTCAGCGACGTCCATTTCAGGTCTTACGCTGGGCCCCGCTCCAGCCTTAACGTGTGCTCAAGCGGACATCTTCAGCAGGTTAGCCCGGGCAGGCTGTGGGTTGGCTTTGAGCGATGCCATGGATTGCCGTTGAGCACGGGAAGACCGTCATGATTGGGCTCTGCCTTTGAGCCATGGCAGCGTGTAATAGACGTTGGGGTTTTCTTGGACGCGCTGCATGTATTGGTTCATGGAGCCACGGTTGACGCTGACGTGCTTGTCGCGTTCCCTGGTGCCTTCTTCTTCCCATCCACAGACTCGGCAGATGTCCCAACCTCCGTCGCCTGCGCCGAGGAGTTCATCCAAGGTCTTGAAGCCACAACAAGGACACTCGAAGAGGTTTTGGGGCTCTCCTGTGACTTCCACGCGGCGGCCTGTGAGCAGCTCGTAAACAAGGGCCAGAAATCCATTGCTCGTGCCTGCGTAGCAATCGCTGACAGCCTCTTGAACCGCTTGCGGAGAGGTGTTGCCTGAGTCTTGGTGCATGTCCAAGAGAAAGTCTTTGAGGTCGGCCTCATGGGCCACATCGGCGCGAACTGCGGCGATGAGCTTGAACACTTCTGCACGAGGCACTTTCTTCGCTGGAATCATGTTCTTGCATTGGGTTTGATACCAAGCCTACCAAGCCTTTCGTCTGCAACTTGGTATGGATGATGATTGAGAACACGGCAGGTTCGCCCAACGACAGGGCGAACCGGGACCGCACCATGGTCATCATGCGTACTGCGTGACGCCGATGTGCTGATCAAAGTCCGCCTTTTCGGCGTCAGACAAACCCGCGCGATGGTATCGCAGCGAAAAGCCGCCTGTGAGCAGGCCGTTGTCGTTGACCATCCAATCCATCAAGTCGGCCACGGCCACGGTGTGGCGATCTCCGACAGAGTGACTGGGGAGCGTGTCTGGGACCTCGAAGAGTTCGGCGGTGAAGTGGTCGCCGTCGATGGCGGTGTTGTTCAGCCACATGAATGCGCTGTGATCGCCGTCAACAAGCTTGATTTTGATGAGCGCGCAGACAAGCGGTGTGCCGTCGGACGGCAGCATGGCGCGAAACTGCTCGATGGAGTCACGGGCGTCCTGGATTGTTTGCTGAAAGGCGAGTTCGCTTGAACGGACCTGGTTGAAACGCGGACCGGGGTCGAGGTCTGGCTTGCGGCCCATATCGCGCCGAGCCATTTGCCAATCGTGCCAGCAGTTTTCTGGATCGATGTCGCGATACCCACGGCTGTCATCCATCCTGCCCGCAGCATCGGCCCCCATCATGACGCAGGTCCCGTTGTCGCGAATCAGGTGGACCTCATCATTTGTGAGCGGTGCGCCCTTTTGGTCTTCCGCGTGCACCAGCAAAACAACGAGCGCTGGCATGAAGACCGGCACGAGATCATCGCCATCAGATTCCATGATCATCCTTTGCACACAAGAGCGAGCATTGACCCGCAAGCCCCTTCCGAAACCGAGGACGCTTGTTCTTTATTGGCACGGAAGACCACCGCAATCTAAGGGTTCATTGCAATGTGGCAAGGTCGTATTCTGCGCATTGTTGTGCGGCAGCGCTCTTTGCCTGTTCAGCGATCCAGGTGAGTTGCCCAGAATGTTCCGGGTGCCATGGCTGCGGGGTCAAGCTCTTCCATGGCTTCCAGGCGGTTGCGCTTTCCAAGCTGCATTGACGCAGACAACAAGAGCGCCTCGGCGAACGCCGCCACGCTTGAGTTCACAAAGATGCGCCCTCTGAAGGCCTGGTCATGGTCAAGCCAGACAACTGCTCCACCAGCCGAGGATACTTCAACACAAAGTGGGTTTCCGCGGCCGTCCAGATAGAGCGACAAGCGTCCGCCGAGTTCGGGCTGGGCCTTGAGCAGGCGAGTTTCTGATTCGAGACAGAGGAATGGCGGTGCCTCACGTGGAATGAGCAGTCCTTCAAGCCCAAGGCCGAGGGCTGGCCCAACCGCGAACGGGCTGAGCTCCACCAGCGAGAACATCTCATCCAGGAACACTTCCAGGTCGGTTGCAACACCTGCCCGGTATGCCCGCTCAAAGTGCGCGGCCCCCACCTCATTCCATCGCTGTTGATAGTCTTTTGCTTGGAGCATGGCCATGTCCGCACAACGGTTGTGAATTTTACGACGAGCATGTGGTCGCAGGCTTGAAAACAGGTGACTAAAACCTACCGGTGTCTCCCCAAAAGCTGCCTGACGGGTGCGACTTCTGCGGCGAATCGGCATCGACTTGCCCTGCGCTTGTCTCCTCAGCATCGTCGGGCCGTCGGGCGACGGAACACTTGTCAGACAGAACCTAAGGAGAGTTGGGGAGTTGAGCACTGTGCCACACAGCGACGATCCACACAGTGTCATCACGAACGGCGTAAAAGAAACGATAGGGGCGGACAATGACCTCCCGGTAGTCCAAGGTAGGGAACTCTGGGATGATGCGCCCCGATTGGGGAAAGGTCTCAAGACGCCGCAGTGCGTCCGCGATGCGTTGGCGCATCTTGATGGCCGCAGCAGGATTCTCTGAAGCGATGTGATTGATGACCTGGACCAATTCACCTTGGGCTGAAGGTGTGAAGAGAACCTTCATTTATGGTCTTCAATGAGCGCATCCAATTGGCCCAGAACGGTGTCGAGATCTTCGCCCGCGCCGCGCTGGATTTCCCTCTCACCTCGAGCCAACACACGCAGCATCTCGCGTTCCTTCTCTGCCTGCTCGTAAGCTTCGACGGAGAGCAAAACCGCTGCCGCTCTGCCCCGTTGCGTGATGATGGTTGGACCTTCAGACTTTTGGACTTTCCCCACCACAGCCGCTGCATCCTGTCGCAACTCTGTGATGGGCACCAGTTCAGGTAGACGTGGCATGGGCTCTCTCCTACATCAGGCGTACTATTTAGTGCACCTTTAAACGTATGCTTAATGTATGTATCTAGCGCACTTTTGGGAAGAGGGGAATGGTGAGTTGGACGACACCGTCCATTAAATCCGTTGCCGTCTCAACCATAAAGAGGATGTTCCGATGGCTCGTCCATGGCAAGCTGTGATGGCCGCGCTCCATTGGTCAGCCCTTAGGCTTGACCAACTCAATCATCGGACTGCTCCGCCCATGGCCGCTCGCTCTTGTCAGGGCTCGGCCAGCAGCTTCGGTGTGTTGGTCTGCCGATGCTTGTCTGTTGCAGATCGCGGCACGACTTGTTGGTTAAACTTGCAGCAGTTGCTGAAGAATGTTTGCAGCTCCGCGTTGGAGGCTGGATCAGTGTCGCCGATGGGGTCAATCAACGACTCCCAGCTCAGCGTGGAGACCTCAATGTGATCCAGCAGTGGTGCAAACCATTGCTCATGCCATTGTTCTTTGGAGCCACCGTACTCGTCGACCCGCTGCTTGACTTTGTGAGCGATGGACCTGGCCGTAATGTCGGGGTGAAACACACCGGCTTCAATCTGAGCCTTGGGTGCGATGACGTAAAATGCGATGCGATCCATGAGATGTGGCTTGCGGCCAGCACGTTTGAGAACCTCGGCAATACAAGCGACGTTCCTTGCGGCCTGATCGTAGTAGGGTGCGTTTGTGACGCCAGGGCTCAACTTGCTGAAGATCTTGGCCTCGGTGACAACAAACTGGCGGGCGTCTGCCTGAAGTTTGCACCCCGATTTGCGATGCGACAGATCGAAGTGTCCGATCACGCCATCGGCGCTGGTCCAACCCTCGGCGAGCCTGTCTTTGTGATGGCGTTTTAGGAATGCAGATGGCAAGCGGGCTTCGGAAAACCACCGAGCGTTGGGTGCAAACTGAAGCGGAGACGACACCTCTGTATTGCGGCTGTACCAGTCGAGGACGAGCCGGAGAAGCCAGCCTTCGTTGAAGAGATCGGTGGGTGGAAACGGGGCGTCGCCGGTGTTGCACTGCTCAAGGAGCGATGTGATGCGAAGAAGAGACATGATGCCTTTGCAAAATAACGGGGGTTTGTTCAGGAGCGGGCTGCGCTGCAAGTCATCTGCAGCAACAAGCGGTCAGACGCCATACCCACAGCCCTCAAGCCAACTCACCATGCGCTGAAACCTCGCCCGGAACTCATTGGCGCACCCACATGCGCCCACTTCCGTCCAAGCATAATCTTCGGTTCCGTCGTCAACCATCAAAATGATGTCGAGGCAGTACATCTTGTCCCAAACGACAATCGAGATCAGGTAGCCCTCCAGATAAAGCTCAAATGCGCAGGAGTCGCCAACCTCCTTGCCATTGAAGAAGAGCTGGTCACCGGATTCACTTTGCCGAAGTTCCCGCGACTCCGGGCAGATCTTGGCTGGTATTGGGTTGCCGTCGCCGAACGTCGAATTGATGAGCTCGTGCATCAAGTGGGTGGCGCTCATGCTCCCCCCAAAGTGCCATTGTGCGCATACTCCCAGCGCCAGTGCTTTGACAGCTCGTGCATGATGTCATTCGTCGTTTCAAGCTCGATCTTCTCAATGAAGGCATTGAGGAGCTTCTCAAACTCAGCCGCACCGGGCCACCGGTCAATCATGTGGCAGCAGCGCTTGTTCTCGATGCGACGCATCGACGTGTGCGTGCATAGATGAACTTGGTAATCGGAGTCCCAGGACACCACACATTCAATCGAGCCCATTCCTTCAATCTCTGCACGCCCCCACCCAAATAAAGAAATAAAAACATCAAAAACCAACTAGCGGCAGATGTCATTCTCGTTACAGCCACAGATGATAAAGTCCCAGTTTTCAGGGCCAGGGCCGACGGTATTAATGCAATCCAACTGACAAGTTCCCGGAAGGTTCGTTGCACGCTCCATCGGCAACCAGTGGTACCCGCAGTACATGACAGGCCGCTTCCCATAAATTAATTCAACTTCCTTTGTATCAATGGTCCAGACAGTTTTTGAGGGAGAAGGTAGAGGAGGGAGTTCCGAAAGACAGGGCACAGATGGTACAGGGATA
>CAKZKQ010000219.1 GCA_937123825.1 uncultured Pseudomonadota bacterium | reverse complement strand
AACAACGCCTTTGCCCTCAAAACAGGCCTGGGCCTGCGCGGCGACGTCTTTTCCCAACAAGAGGACAACGTCGGCCGCGACCTTGAACTGATCTCCGAGCGCCGCGACCTCCAAGGCACTCAACTCATCGCCCACGCGCTGACCGGCCTGCGCTGGTCCCCCATCCAAAAGCTCCAACTCGACGCCGGAGCGCGCCTGGACATGATCCAGGTCAACGTCACCGACAACCTCGACGACGGCGCAAAAGGCGACGACACGCTTTTGGTCCTCTCGCCGCGCCTCACCGCGCGCTGGAAACCCACCGATGCCTGGAAACTCTCCCTGGCCTACGGCCGCGGCTTTCGCCCCCCGGAGGCCCGCGCGTTTTCCAGCTTTGAGCCCGCCCGAGAAGGCATCGGCGAAGAGGTTTTCACCGGCGGCGGCCCCACCGCCACGGTCTCAGACGCCTTGGAAGTGGGCACCCGGTGGGACCCGACATACTGGTTCGGCGCCAGCCTCTCGGGCTTCGCCACCTTCATAGAGCGAGAGTCTGTCTTTGACCACGTCTCGGGCGGCAACCTTGAACTCAACGGCACCCGGCGCCTGGGCGCGGAGCTGGTGCTCTACTCCAACCCGCTGCCCTGGCTGAGTTTGAGCGCCGATATGACCTTTGTCGACGCGCGCTTTACCCAATCCGGGGCCCGCGTCCCGCTGGCGCCCTGGCTCACTTCGGGTGTGCGCGCGGTGGTGACCCACGACAGCGGCTTTCGGGCAGGGCTGCGTGTGCTGACCGTGGCCCCGCGCACCCTCCCCCACGGCGCCACGGGCGCCACACTGGTGATGACCGACGCCACCGTCGGCTACCACTGGCGCTGGCTGAGGCTCGACCTGGAGTTGGAAAACGTCTTCAACCAACAACTGCGCGAAGGCGAGTACCACTATGCCAGCCATTGGCGCCAGGGTGAGCCGCCGAGCGAGCTGCCGGTGCTGCACACCACGGCGGGCGCCCCATTCAACGCGCGCCTGACCCTGGGGGTCTTGTTTTGACGGCGCCAAAAGCCATCGGCACCGCTCTTGCCGCCCTTTAAGGCGATTTTCCTCCCCGCACAGCGCCTTCCCCACCATGTCAAACGCTCGCTCTGAGCTTGACCGACCCAATCCATGTTTGGATGATGGGTATGGTTGTTCTTCATTGGCGAAGACATGGCGAAAACAATCCATCAACACCCAGGACACCACCATGCTGCATGATTTTAGGATTCGCGCAGGACACGGGCATCCAACCGGCGAGACCACCAGGAGGCGCATGGGTGTCCTTGGACTCTTGCTGATGCTCGCCATGCTCTCCCTGGGCGCTGTGGGCTGCGCCGAAGAGTCCAACAACAACGGCGGCGGCACCAACCCACAGGCTGACGCTTCGGAAGAAGACGCCAGTGATGATGCTCAGGAAGATGCTGAGCCTCAAGAGGATGTGACCGTCGACGACCCCATGGACGCGGTCGAAGACACCACTCCCCAGCAAGACGCGGCGGACCCCGAGGATGCTCAGCAAGACGCCGATGAGCCCGAAGAGGACGCGACGCCTGACGTCATGCCAGAAGAAGACGCCGAGGAGGACACCGAACCTGACGTGGACGAGCCCATCGGCGTTGATCCCGATCTCAACGAAGACGGGACCTTGAACATCCTTGTCATCGGGACCAGCCGCTCCATCGCGCGCAACGCAGAGCCGTTTTCGGCCCAGCAGATCGCCGCCGAGTTGCAAAACATCCTCCAGGCCGACCCTGCGATCACCGCCCAGGTCAACGTGGTCGCCGAGGACATCCACAACAACGCCCAGGTCACCCTTGGCCTTGGGCAGGCGGGGACCGAGTACACTTGGAACCACGCCAGCCATTCGCTGGCCCAGTACTACTACTGGCCCGAGGGCTTTGAAGCCCGGAGGGACCATCTGGCAGGCCGCGCAGAACACGACTGGGACCACGTCGTCATCGGCGCAGACCCCCACATCGTGGCCACTTTGCCCGGCTATTACGCCCTGGGCGCCAACAAAATCGCCGCCCAGGTCGCCCAGGGCGACGCCCAGCCTCACCTCTTGATGGTGTGGCCACGGGACGAAGCCTCCATCGATCACTTTGCCGAGCACACGCGCCGCACCTCGCACCGCGCCGCCGTGCCGCCCGCCGACCCTCGTCGCGCACTCGCACGCGCGGCAGGTACTGGACCGTGGGCAGCGGCAAATTGTACTTTGCCCCCGCCGCCGCGTGCCGAGCCAGGGACAGCACGCACTGCCCATGCATGCTCTTGCCCCAGCCCGCCTTGCACCACGTCAAGTGCTGGTCGCTGGTCATGTCATCCAGACAAATGGGCCATGTCTCCCCGTCCTCCAGAGGCCGCCTGGCATGGCCGCTGGCGTGCCGGCGCGCGGCCCTCCCTGTGCCTGGGCCACCTGCGCCTGCCGGACCCCTGCCTGCGCGGCCCCCCCGCGCTTCGTACGCTAAGATGCGCTCCAGCGCTGCATCAGACAGACCTGCGCCTGACAGAGCCTCTTTGTCGTCCTCTGGTACCTTG
>CAKZKQ010000218.1 GCA_937123825.1 uncultured Pseudomonadota bacterium | reverse complement strand
TTGAACCATTGAACGCTCAGGCCGCAAGCGGCCAGCGCGCCACGTAACCTACCGATGCCCTTCCACAAGGTCAAGGTTCACCCCCGCCTGTCCAGTTTGTCTTTTGCATTCAAGTGGTTGTACCGTATGAGGTGACGTTCTTTGGAGTCATCTCATGGCCACCTCCATTGCACAATACCTCGATTTGACGCCAGCACAGGCCCGCTCGCAGTGGTCTCGCATCAAGTCGAGGGTTCCCAAGCGCCGTCAGGAGCCTTATCTGCCGGTGGAGGTGGTGCTGTGTTTTGGGCTCTTTTTTGTCCTCAACCCACACCGCTTTGGTGGGGCAAACATTGGAAGCGCCCCGTCGGCAGTGCACGACCTCGCCAAGACCTTTTGCCGTTCGGCAGGCTCATTGACCAGCAAAATGCTCAACCTCGATGGATCCCGCACCAATTGTGCGCGGGTTGAGCCCGAACTCTTTGCCAGGCTCTCAACCTCCCACGAGTGTTTTTTAAGGCTCTACAGATTGGTGTTGGAGGCTGCGCGCAGTGTGGGGTTGCTCAAGGAACAAGTTCCAGACTTTCTCCAGGTGCTTTGTGCTCAGGATCACGTCCACATTCTCCTTGGTCAGGACGAGTTGGGTTCTGGAGAGATTGAGGTGGTGCTCGAAGAGAAGCACACATTCATCCAAGAGCGCACCGAGCATTGGAAGTTCACACGCCAACAAACTGAGCATCTGGTCATCCAAAAGGCTCGTCTTGGCCAGCATCGATTCGCCAGAGCGGGGTTGAAGAGTTTCGTCCACACCTGCGCGTTTTGCGGCTTGGCCCCCGGTGATGAGCTGTTGCGTAACCGTCTCCTGGTGGCGTCACACATCAAACCGTGGCGAGCTTCCACTGAACAAGAACGTTTGGATGTGCGCAACGGCGTGGCGGCGTGCCCCGTTCATGATGCGGCGTTTGATCAGGGATTGTTGACCGTCAACGGCGGCCTGAAAATCCATCGTGCGGGGGCTCTGACCCGGAGCATGTCGGACGCTCCCATGGCGCGTCACTATTTTGGCGAGGCGGTGGTCTTGGAGCGGCTGCGCGATGCCCGGCAAGAGCCAGCGGCCAAGTACTTGGCGTATCACAAAGCCCATATTTTCAAGGGTGCGGCCTGAGTGCGGCGTCTTTTCAGCTTCCAGCCTGAACCAGGGTCTCGATGATGGCCTGCGAAACGCGCAAGCCATCGACGGCGGCGCTGACGATGCCGCCGCCGTACCCGGAGCCCTCACCGCAGGGATAGAGCCCTCGGTGTGAGATGGACTGTAGGTTCTCACCGCGCGTGATCTGGACCGGCGCCGAGGTCCGGGTTTCGACGCCGATGAGGACGGCCTCTTTGGTGATGAAGATCGAGCGCCGCTTTTGCCACTGCCGCAGCGCCCCGCGCAGCGCGTCGTTGACGAACTCGGGGTAGCAGCCGCTCAGATCGGCGGGGGTCACACCAGGGGTGTAGGAGGTCTTGCGCACGGTGGGGCTGACCTTGCCGTGCAGAAAGTCGGTCAGGCTCTGCGCAGGGGCGCGGAAGAGGCCGCCGCCGAGCGCCCCTGCGCGCTGCTCAGCGCGACGCTGGAAATCAAAGCCCGCCAGCACCCCCGGACCCCCAAAGTCCTCTGGAGAGACCGTGACGACCAGGGCGCTGTTGGCCCAGGCGCCGCTGCGGGCGGCGTGGCTCATGCCGTTGACGACCACGCCGCCCGGCGCGGTGGGGGTGGGCACGACCTGCCCGCCCGGACACATGCCAAAGGAGTCGATGCCGCGCTTGGTGCCGCG
>CAKZKQ010000217.1 GCA_937123825.1 uncultured Pseudomonadota bacterium | reverse complement strand
ACGAGATCGACAGAAGAGTCAAAGGGCTTGCAGTCTCGCCAGAGACTGTCGGTAGATGGGACCGGAAGGTGCCATCTACTTGACCCTTTGACTCGGTATAATCGACCGTCGGGCGACGGGACAATTGTCAGACACGGCCCAAGCAGCGCCCACCGCAAAGGAGGCGAGACGGTGGGCGCCAACAAAACTCAGAACTGGGTGAAGTCGTTGTAGTAGACGTAGAGGCGGATGTCGTCCAGGCTTGAGATGTTCAAGTCCTGGTTGACCTCTTCGTCGAGCGTGTTGAGCACAAACTCCCAGCGCGAGTTGACCAGCGGCCGGTCAAAGAGGGTCCGGTTGCGGTAAACGTCCTGGTCGATGTGGAGGGGCTTGCTGCCTTCAAAGAAGGGGTTGAGCACGGCCAACCGCTCGGGGAAGGTGTAGAAGATGGGGTCTTCGGAGTTGAGCGCCGACACCCGCGAGGTCCCCGCCATGCGCAGGTAAACCCGAGCCAGCAGGTCGCCCTGGCCGCCGCCGATGATCTCGGCCTCGATGTGGGAGATCTTGTGGTTGCGGGTCAGTGGCGACAGGCTGCTGTCATTGGTGGAGAACGGCAGCGTGATGTAGCCGTTGTCGTCCAGGTGGCGCACGTCGCTCAACTCGGTGCGGAAGCGCGTCGTGCGCTCCGACTCGCTCAGCGCCGCCCCGCTGCCCTCCAGATCAATCCGGGGGATGTTGAGGATGTCGTTCTTAAGCGAGATGATCTCCAGGCGGCGCGAAGGCAGGCCAAACTCTTCTTCAAACTCGCGGAAGGCGTCCTCAAGCTCAATCATGTAGAGTTGGAGGTTGAAATCGCCGCGGCCGACCATCCGGGTCAGGAAGAGCTGCTCCAGCGGGCCGTAGGACTGCGAGGTGTAGGACTCAAAGACACGGGTGGCTTTGTAGACCTCGCGCAGCGCCGAGTAGAAGGTCACGTCGGCGTTGAGAATGGCGTCGTTCTTGTAAATCCGCACATTGGGGTTGTTGCGGGCCGCCTCGACGTTGATGGCCAGCTCCTCGGTCTCGGCCATCTCCTGCTGGAGACGAATGGCTTGATTGCGCAGTTGTTGAATCTGCGCGATGTTCTGGTTCATCTGGTACTCGGCCTTGAGGGCTTCGAGTTTTTGCTCCTCAATCTGCAGCAAAATGGTCTCCACGCGGGCAAGGCTGTCGACTTCGGCCAGTTGGCACTGGAGCAGCTCGCGTTCAAAGTCGATCCCGCGCTGAATGTCACGCACCCGACCTTCCGCCACCACAAGACCCGCGTCGAGCGCCGTGCGCGCCACCTGGTAGGCCGCGAAGGCGACGCCGTAAGACGTCAAACCGGCAATGGCGCTGGGGCAATCGGTGCCGTTTGAGGTCCCCGCGACCACCAGGCATTTGCCAAGTTGGGCAGCGGTGGCAACATCGGAAATCGTGCGGTCCAGGGCACCGACCGCCGCCCGCGACCCTCCGATGAAGTTCTCCAGGTTGTTGATCCGCTGGGTGTCATCAAACTGGAGGTCGGCGAAGGTGGTGATCGCGTCACACGCGCTCACCAAACGGCGCCCTTCAATCTCGGCTTCTGTGTTGGTGTTCTTGATGGACTGGCTCACGCGGCGCATTTCGGTCAGCACAACGTCCAACTCGGACATGGCGACGTGAATCTGCCCATTGCCCACCAAACCGCACGGATCGCCGACCACCCGCGTCTCGGGGCTCAAATAAGCGTACTTGGCGATGGCCGGGTAAATCTGGCCATCGACCTCAAAGGTGCCGCACAGCTCCGACAGCTGCGCGTCGTAGGTGTTCTCCAGCCGCGCCAACTCGTTCTGGAAGCTGGCCGTGTTGACGTTGAAGTCACGGTTGGACTCCAGCGCGATGTTCTCGGAGGTCAGGGCCAGGTTGATGCGCTCCTGGGCGCGCTGGCGGACGACCTCAAAGCTGCTGTCGAGCAAGCCCTGGAGCGCCGGGAAGGGAATGAAGTCGGGCGCAAAGCCAAAGAAGTTCAGGTCGTCGGTGATGTTGAGGTAGTGCTGGCGCATGACGGACATGGCCACGCGGTAGCTGCGCTGGGCAAACTCGATCTGACGCTGAAGCTGGGCAATGTCCTCGGGCGCGGTGATGTCCACGATTTCCTGCATCAAGCGCGTCAGGATCATCGACTCCAGGTAAGCCGCCGTGTAAGCGCGCTCGATGACACGGCGAGAAAGATCGGGGCGGTTGAAGTTCTGGTAGCGCTCGGCGATGTCGGCCCAGGCCCGCGACTTCTGGGTCGAAGCGCGGATCAGGCGCCCAAAGTAGGACTCGACCGAGGCCGGGGTGATGAAGCTGGGCTGACCGCCGTCTCTGGCGTTCTCGACCGACCCGGCGATGAGCGGGCTCAGGTCATAGAAGCGGTCCAGGGTCATCTGGTAGTACTGGATCGACGCGTAGAGGTTGTGCATCTCGGCGCCCGCCACACCCGAGAGGTTGATGCCGTCGGGCTCAAAAAGCTCGCCCTCAAACGAGGACACCTGGGTGCTGGCCAGATCAAAGCGCGAGGCCAGCGCGCGGGTGTAGTGCTCGTCGCCAAGCATGATCATCAACTCGGTGTCCAGGAACTCAAAGCCGCGCCGGGTCGTGCGGCGGTTGAAGACGTCGATCTCTTCAGCGGACGAGAAGTTCTCGATGAGCAGATCCAAGAGCCGCTGCTGCTGGGTCTCGCTCATCACGTCGTAGAAGTCGGTGTACAACTCCATGCCGCACTCAACGCGCTCGCGGATGTCCTCAATCGCCACCGGATCGTAGCAATAGGGCGTCAGGTTGCTGTCGGGGACGCAAATCTCGGGCACAAAACCCAGACCAACACCCCGACGGTTCACAAAACGGGTCCGGTAACGGAACGCGTCACCCACCTCGGTCAACATCGGCCGCAACACTGCCTCGCCGTTGTTGGCGCCAAAGAAGGTCTTGCCTTCGCGCAGATCCTGGCGGTTGTCGTTGCAGAAGGCCCTGTTGGGGTCATCACAGACAAAGTAGGGGTTGGTCCGAATGCCGTGGCGCTCGTTGGCCGTCCAACGGTTGAGCTGCTGCTGGCAGTTTTCGTCGCGCTGGCAGTCCAGCGACGCCATAAAGGCCTGATGGCAGTTCTGGAGGCTCAACCCACCACAGTTGTCGAGCAGCGGCGCGTCAGGATCGACCAGCGAGAGCGTAAAGAAGGTCACGCGGCTGCCTTCGGGGCACTCCACCTTCTCCACAGGGCTGTCCACGCGGTCATCGTCAGGCCCGCCATCAAAGAGCCCGGTGTCCTCGCACAGGTAGTGCACTGCTTCGGCGTCGGGATCGACCGTCCCCAGAGAGTCCGTGTCGGTCACCACGCCGTCAATCACCGCCAGCGCCACGACATCGGCAAAGAAGTCGGGGTTGGTGTCCAGGTCGCGGCGATCGATGCCCAGCTCACCCAGGAAGTTGTCGGTGCACTCAATGGGGCGCAGGAAGCGGTCCTGGTTGTCTCGGCTCGGCACCGGGGCGCTGGTGTAGGCTTCGTTGGAGAGCGCCGCCTCGGACTTGCGCATCATGAAGTAGCCATAGCCCTCGATGCCGTTCTGGCTGGTGGGGTTGTCCCACAGGAAGGTCTCCAAGCGCTCGCGGAAGATGACAAAGAGGGTGTCGTTGTTGATCAGCGCGCCGTCGATAAGCTCGATGTTGCGGTAGCGCAGGCGGCCGTCGGGCACGGGGTTGGCCAGCGGCAGCGGAGCCTCGTTGTCCAGACAGTCGTAGGTGTAGCGCTGTCCGGTCTCCTCATCGAGTTCACTGCGGCCCACCAGACCCTCAATCAGCCAGGGGATCCGCGCTTGCGTCAGGCCCTGCTGGCCGCTGCACGCCGAGTCGCCCCGGCGAGAGTTGTAGCGCGCGCCGACGCTCAGCGCCGCCTCAAAGCTGTTCAGGAAGGTCAAGCACTCATCGCCGCCGCGCTCGGAGCACCCCTCAGGGTCGCTCTCAAAGGCCACGTCCAACTGCGGGATGCCCGCATACTGAAGCGCCTTGGAGCTCTCAATCCGGCCGCGGAAGCACTGGCCCTCCACGCAATCCTCGCCCAACTCCTCGCCCACCGCCGGGCGGATGTTGAAGGCCATGGGCATCTCCACCACACCCGAGGGCACGGGGATGTTGGTCGGATCGGTGGTGTAGGTCAGGAAGCCATCAAAGTTGTTGAAGGGGTAGCACACGTGGCCGGGGTCGCAGCCCAACTCGTAGATGCGCGGCGAGCGCCAGGACTCGGTGCGGGTGGAGACAAGCCCGGCCTGGAACTGGTCAAAGCTCAAGCGGCCCTCGCGGAAGTTGATCCAGTGCCTGAGGAAGGCGTTCTCCACGCCCTCAAACATCGCGGGGTTGTCCTTTTCGGCCACCCAGTCCTTGATCCCGTTGTCCTTAAAGCTCCCAAAGTAATACGCCTCGCCGGTCCACTCGCCGGTGGGCTGGGCGCTGCGGCTGAGCACGAGGGTCTTGGTCCCGCCGGTGGCGCTGCTGATGTCCAGCGAACCCTGCCAACGGGGCTGGTCGATGCGCTGGCGCTCGGAGATCTCGATCTGCGCCGACTCGCCGCTCGGGATGGTCACGGTCGCCACCGAGTCACTCGTAAGTTCGCCGTTGACGCTCAGGTCCAACCACCACATCGGACACGCGGGGGCCTGACAGCCCTCTTCAAAGTCGAGCGTGTTCAAGTCGCCGTCGGCCTCAAAGAGGATGTGGTCGCGGCGAGTGAGGGTGATCTCGATGGTGGAGGCGCTCTTGTTGGTGATGACCAGGGGCTGGGTGCCGGTGACGCCGCTGAGGCTCATGGCCTCGGGCGTGATCGAGAAGGTGTCGATGGGTTCCTGGGAGATGGTGGTGGTGGCGGGCACGTTGGCCATGCAGACGCCGTTGTCGCCATCAAGGAGTTGGCAGAAGGAGCCCTGGCCGCAGCCGCCTTCGCCGTCGGCGACCGTGCAGGTCTCGCGGCAGACGTGGCGCTGGCAGACAGACCCTTCGACGCAATCGGCGCTGGTGTCGCAGTTTGAGGCGCAAACGCCGCCCAGGCAGGCCTGGAAGTCAGGGCAGTCCGTCTCGCGCGCGCAGGTTTGGGGCTCGGCGCCCTCGCGCAGGCACTGACCCTGGTTGCACTCGGTGTCGCCAAAGCAGCCCGGCATCAAACCGTCGGCCGGGCAAGGCACAAAACGGCCGTTGTCCAACTCCACGCCCGAAGAGCACGGCGTGTAGCAGACAAGCTCCTGCGGCGCGTCCGACGCCAGACCACGATCGTTGGCGCACAGGCCCGTGTCGGCGTCGCAGCCCAGCCCATCGTTGCAGCTGTTGTCATCGCGGCAGTGACAGCCCTGGCTGCCCAGCGTGCAGGTGACGCAGATGTCGCGCTGGCAGCGGTTGCCACGGCGGCACTGGCCCTCTTCATCACAAGCCCCTTGCGCAAAGCCGGTGTTGTCCACGCAGATGGTGTCGTCCTGACAACGCAGACCGGGGCCACAAGTGCCCCCTGCGCACAGGCAACCCTCCTGACCCACCGCGCAGGCGTCGGACATGCAGTAGCCTTCGGTGCAGGTCGAGCCGTCGCCGTCGCACTCAAAACCACCGCGGCAAACGCAGCCGTCCTGGCCCGCGGCGCAGTCGCTCGACTGACACACGCCAGCCTGGCACGTCAGCACCTCACCCTCAGTACTCAGCCCGCAACTGTCCTGGGCGCCACAGCCGCAGCCTTCCTCACCCGCCGGACAATCGACGCGCTGGCAGGTCTCCAACTCGGCGTCACAGAAGGCGTCCGCGGCGTCGCAGGCCCCTTCATTGCAGGGGCACCCCAGCGAGCCAGGGGTGCACACGGGGGGTTCTTCGCAGATCTGAGCCGTGTTGCAGCTCAACGCCCCGCTGCAGCTCTGGTTGGCAAAGCATTCACAGCCGAGCGTGCCCGCCTCGCAGGTCTCTTCGACCTGACAGGTGCCATCCACGCACGCCAAAGCGCCGTCGCAAGTGCCCTGCGAGTCGCACTCACAACCAAAGCTGCCCGCCTGACAAGGCGGCTCGGTATCGGATGTGGCGCTCTCGCCGCCGCCACCACAGGCGGTGACAAAAAGTGCGCACACGGCGCCTACAAAAAGACCTATGAGAGACTTATTCACGTCTGCTCCTAATGACTTCATTATCTTGATGGTCCCTCAACAAGAGGGAGATATATTCAGAGGTATGTCCCCGTTTGCTTCGGAGACGCTGCGCCCAGACCGCTCGCAATTCAGGGTTCGGAGAGAAGCTCGACGGCGGGCTCGGAGAGCGGGTTTCCGCTGCGGTCAAAGCAAGTGACCGACTCGATCTCCACCCCATCGGCGGTTCCAGAGAGCGCAAAGCGCACCGCGCCCGACTCCACCGCCACGTCACCGGTTTGGGCAAAGGCCACCGCGAGCATGTCGCCCCGGCGAAGCGCGCGCCCTTCAATCGAGTCATCCGCGCGCAGCTCACCCAGGGCTTTGCCGGGGTCTTTGAGCATCACCTCACAGGCGCGCGCGTCACCGTTGCCGACCTGCAACCCAAGCTCGCCGGTGAGCGGCGGTGTGTCGTTGTTGCCGTCGTCATTGTTGCCGTCGTCGTTGTTGCCGTCGTTGTTGGCTGTGGCTGGCGGCTCTTGTGGATCGTCGGAGCAAGCGCCAAGGGCCAGGCTCAGGACAAGGCAGGTCACAAACGAAAGGACCAGGCGCGAGGTGCTGGATTTACGCGCTGCGGGGCGGTCTTCAAGGTCGGTCTTCAACGCCATCACTCTCATGAAACGATCTCCTTAGCCAATTACAAAGGGGGTGCCATTGGGCCACGACTTTCGGCTTGGTGTGCAGTCTCCAGGCTCTTGGAGCGGACCACGAACCCAATGAGCGAGGCACCCATCAGGACAAAAACTCCATGGTCCCAAAGTGTGACCAAAAAACATGGTTTCGGAGCTTGGAAAAACGCAGCGCACCCCTCACACAGCCTGTTTGGTTGTGTGAGGGGTGCGGCGATCCTTGGTATTTGCGTGGGTGGGCCGTTTCAGGGGTTGGGGGGCGGGTTGGCCCGTCTCTCGTCGAGTATGTTTTGTGCGCGGGTCCTGCGACCTTCCAGCAGGGAGACAAGACCTTTGGTGAGCGCGGGGAGGTTGTTTGCGAGGATTTCCTGGCCTTCTGGTGTCGAGGGATCAGCCTTGGTGATCTTGTAGGCCAAAGCGCTGTCATGGATGATGGTGGCAACACCAAGACCAATCCCGGTGACACCCACCACCGCACCAAAACCAGTCCCCGTCTCCGCCGCGGCCACGCCGATTTCTGTGGCCTCAAAGATGATCCTCACCGCCAACTCAGCTTGCTTGAGACGCTTGTTGCGCTTGGGTCTGCTGTGGATCTTCTGAATCCTTTGATTGACATTGTCCACAATGCCCTGGAGTTCGCCATCACTGAGGCTGCTGAGTTCTCTTGTGGTGCCGTTCTTGACTTTATTGTTGGCTTTTTTCGCAAGAGACTTGGCGTTGTTCTTTGCCTTGATCAGCCCTTTCTTTGCTTTGTCCCCACCAGTCTTCAACCCTTTCTTGCAAGTTGCACAGACTTTTTTGAACCCCTCTTTGATCTTATTTTGGGCTGCGCCACCACCGCCACCACCTCCTCCCTGATTGCCTGCATTGCCACCAGCCGCATTTCCAGCGGTGTTGCTGCCGTTGAGGCCATCGGGATCCGTGCTGTTGGGATAGTTGTGGCCCACGTAGCCATACGTGTTGAGCGCTTCGCCAGAGACGCTGAGATCGCTGAGGCTCGTGATGGCAAAGAGAGGGTCGGCGCTGATCCAGTGCCCCGTGGTGGGGTCAAAGTAGCGATGCCCGAAGTGGAGAAGTCCAGTGGCGCGGTCGAGTTCCTGGCCGGTGAAGCCGTATTCGTCCACATAACCAAACGACTCTCGCTCTGCGCCCGTCGGATAGAACGCGCGCTTGCCTTCGACCTCGCCGGTGTCACCTCGGGTGGCCATGGTGATGGAGCCAAGGTGGTCGTGGTAGAGGAAGGTCACCTCGGCGTCGCGCTCCATGAACATCCGCCGCAGTGAAGACTGAAGCAACGCGCCGACAGACGAGGGCTCTTCTTCAGCAGCAACATCAAGGAGCTCGTCGCGAAGGGCAACGGCAAGCCATGCATCCGCGGCGTTGATCTGGCCATCGGGCTGGCTCTCGGAGGCCTGGGCGTTGAGCGGCGCAAGGTCCGAGAGCGCGGTGGTGGCCAGCGCATCGTCCTGGATCCGGGCAATGCGGGAGTTGCCGAGTTTGATGTAGAGGGTGGAGATGCCGTCTCGCAGTTCAAAAGACGGGTGAGGGTAGAGCGTTGTGCTGTCGCCTTCGACTTTGACCACACGCGTGTGGTCCGTGCCGTAGGCAAAGCGCGCGATCGCCTCGTCAGTGGCCTGATCCGTAATGCTGCGCAGACGTCCCTGGGCATCCCAATCAAAGCGCTCGGAGCCTCTCTGGTTGGCATAACCGGCCGCGTCGTAGGTCAACTCCATGGTGCCTGCGCGGGTCAGCGCGTTGGGGGCGGCGCTGTCGTAGCTGTATTCACCAGTTTGGATGCCCGTGTTATCCAGGGAAGACGTTCTATTGAGCACCTTGCCGTTGGGGCTGAAGGTGCTGTTGATGATCTCTTCAAGTTCGGGGCTGGTGACGGCGAGCTGGGCGCCGATGTTGCGGTACCAGGCGTCGTAGGTGAAGACCGCGTTGTTGTTGGGACCGGGAACAGTCGCCAGATCCTCGACAGTAAGAATGTTGCCGGCGCGGTCGCGGGTGTAGGAGAAGCCTTGGAGCACTTCACCGCTGGCGTTGGTCACCTCACGCGACGCCAACCGCAAGAGACTGTCGAACCGGTTGTTGATGGTCGAGCCATCGCCGTAGCGCACGCTGCGCGGCAGTCCGCGCCCGTCGTAATCAACGTCGGAGAGAATGCCATCGACCGCAGTGAGGCGGTCTGCGCCATCGTATCTGAAGTCGATCGTGCGCCCGTTGGGGTACGTCGATGAGATGATGCGGCTGGCGTTGTCGTACCCGACTTCGAAGGTCATGGCGACGCCTTCGAGGATCTGCTCGGTGGTCACGGAGCGGCCCCTGGCGTCATAACCAAAGAGCGTGGTGTTGCGGCCATCCTGGTTCAGATTGGGCGACTCGGTGCGCACCGGCAACGACGCTGTGTTGGTGCACAGCGCAGGGTCACAGTTGGGGTCATGATCCCAGGTCCAAGTGATGAGCGTGCCGTCACGGTCGGCGTCATCCCATTGCTCGACAAGTCGATTCATGCCGTCGTACTTGGAGCGCACGATGGCACCACGGCCGTCTTCAATGGCGGTGATCATCCCGACATCATCATATTGATACGTGGTGGCATTGGGCTTGTTGGGGTCATCGACCCTCAAAACGCGGCCCAGCAGGTCGTACGACTGGTGCTTGACGTTGCCCTCTGCATCAATGGCTTGCGTGATGTGGCCCAGCCCGTCGTAAACAGCGCTGATCCCACCCACCGTGCCGTCGGCCAGAATCCGCTCGGAAACAAGGAGGCGGCCCAGACCATCGACGCGCGCGGTGGAGGGTGTTCCCGCGTGGGGGCTTGTCGGATCGTTGTCCTCCTGATCGGCGCTGATGGTGATCAGCGGTGCGTACTCAGTGGTGGCCACAGAAGCCTCTCCATAGATGTCCGCGTCAGGGACACTGGAGCGCACCAATCGATCGAGCGCGTCTCGCTTCATTTCGGCAAAGAGCACACCGGACGGTGGTTCTTCGTCGCATTCGCTCGATGGGCTGGTGTAAGGCTGGTAGATGCGGAAAGGCTTGCTGTTGAGGTTGAAGAGGCTGAATCCAGAGACCTGATAGAGGCCATCTTCAAGACGCGTGCGCGTTTGAAAAACGCGGCCTCGGCCATCGAAACACTGGATGGTCTCGATATCCATCGCACCCGCGCTCTGGGAGCGTGTCTGCGAGATGATGCGGCTGGTCGGGTTGCCCAGATCATAGGTGAAGGTGTCGGTGGGGGTTCCGACGTCGTCGCCTGGGCGGATGATGGAGGTCAGGCGCCCAAATTCGTCGTAGGTGAAGGCTGTGCTCCGGCGCGAATCCAGGGTCTGCCCTTGCGCATCGGTGCGCATCCAAGCCGTGGCTTCGACCACCTTGTCGAAGACGGGCTCGTACTGCACTTCGCGACGAAGGCGGTAAGGCTGACCCGATGCATCTTCAAGCAGCAAATCCTGTTGGACAACACGCAGTTGATCCTCATCCAAGACCACGATGCTTCTGTGGGCGTGGGACTCCGGCGTCGCCAGCGGATCGAGGGTTTCGATGACGTTGCCGTGATCATCGTAGCGGTAGCGGCCCATCGTAATGACGTCGTCGCTGCCAACCTCGCGTTTGACAGTGGTCCGCGAGATATTGCCCTGATCCAAGCTGCCAAGCGCGAGCCCTTCGAAAGGTGCGCCGTCGTAGTAGTAGAGCGTCTCGGTCTTCAAGGCGCTGTCCGAGTCACCGTACTCGGAAGTGCGAAAAGGGGTGCTGATGATCCAGCGTCCGTTGGTGTCTTCACCGGGTTGCACGTAGTTGGTCTCGACAAAGAACTCATCGCCTTTGCACTCGGCCCCGCACGCA
>CAKZKQ010000216.1 GCA_937123825.1 uncultured Pseudomonadota bacterium | reverse complement strand
AAAAGGGCCAAATACACCACCTCCGCCCGAAAAATGCCCTCCTTGATCCAGACCGCCGGCTTGATCCAGGCCCTGGTCTTCATTGAATCGCGCGACACCACCGGACAACAATTCTGCGACGACATGGCGACCATTTACGGTGAACACGACCGGGAGACGCTGCGCGCCAAGGTCCAAAAGGCCGGGCTGGAGCGTTACCTGGCCCTGAGCCGCGACATGATCGCCGTCTCCATCTGGATGCGCCGCTTTGCCCAAATTGAGCTCGGCGAAGAGGTGGACGAATCATGACCCAAGCACGACGCGAAGTGCTCCAACACCTCGGCTTCAGCGATGACGTCCACGCGGGGCTCTGGATCGACAAGATGCTCCCCTTGCAGACCCACAAGGTCAACAAGGCCCTCAACACCAACGAGGTCAAAACAGCGCGCGGCCAGCACATCCAGCGCCTCTTGCGGATCAAGATCCCCAACGCCTACAGAGAGGCATTTGAGCGCTCCGAAGAGCATCACCGCCATAGCGGCCACACAATGGCCATCGCCAGCGTCAACGGGCGCATGGTCATCGGCATCGGCAACAAAGGCCCCATGGAGATCGGCCTGACGCTCCACCACACCTGGGGCGTGCCCTACATCCCCGGCTCCGCGCTCAAGGGCATCGCTGCCGCCACCGCCCACAGGCTCATCGAAGACGACTCATGGCGAGGACCGGGCAAAGACGCGCTGCCCGGCGAGTCCTATAAAACACTCTTTGGCGTGTTGGCCGAACAGGGGAAAGTGGTCTTTCACGACGCGCTCTGGAAACCAAGGGGCCAAAGCCTGCCGTTGGCACCCGACGTGATGACCGTCCACCACGCCGACTACTACCAGGGCGACCCCAACCAACCACCGCCGCCCTCAGACACCGACAGCCCCAACCCCATCTCTTTTGTCTCCGCCACCGGCCAATACCTCGTGGCCCTCCAAGGCCCCAGAGAGCTCTGCCAGGCCGCGTTGACGCTCCTGAAGATCGGGCTCGAAGAGTTGGGGATCGGCACCAAAACCAACGCGGGCTACGGCCGTCTCAAGCTCGAAGAGATCCCGTGGACCGCGCCCACCCCCGACGTCTGGTTTGAGGCTCGATACGGCGCGCACACACAAGACCTCTCCCCAAAGGACGCCTACAACAAGGTCCTTGAGCTCATCGACAAACCCCCGACGATTCCCCAGGACCTCAACCCACAAACGTGCATGCACCTGCTGGCCACGGCACTCGAAAACGCCCTCCAGCACGCCAATTCGCTCGCAGACGGCGACACGGACAACGCAGCGGCCGCTCTGGAGGCCCAGCTAGACGCCCTCAAAGCCCAAAAACCACCCAAAAAAGACAAAAAGAAGCTCAAAGCATGGAAAAAGGAGTCCGAAAAACTCCAACGCCGCATTGACGGCGCCAAAGCATCGGCCAAAGGCAACCAGCGCCGCCTTGATGAAGTCAAGAGCGTCAAGGACTGGCTCCTCAAACACACCATGGCTTGAACTGCGCCGCCCCCCCCCCAGAAGCCTCACCGGCCGCAACCTGATGACAGCGGCCCGAAGCGACAACCCCGCCTCCCCACGCCAAAGCGCCAACAAAAGATCACACTTGAAGTGAGCATCTGCGCTCTGGCATCAGCGCAGTCGAGCCTC
The DNA here is from genome assembly GCA_937123825.1 of uncultured Pseudomonadota bacterium. GTDB lineage: Bacteria > Myxococcota_A > Bradymonadia > Bradymonadales > CAKZKQ01. The sequence continues at coordinate 7,659 of CAKZKQ010000216.1, read as the reverse complement.
GCTCCCCCAAAGTTCACGGTTGCAATATATCGCATGCAGCGATACATTCTGGGATGTTCCCACGTCCATAAACAACGCACCCCAAACCACAAAAGCATGACATCATCCCAGGCGACCCTCGCTGACCTAGAGCGCATCATCGATGACATGCCCTACCCGATCGCGGCCGCTTGGCACCGAGCCGCCCAGAGCCCCAACACCGACGCCCATATCCGCAATCTCACCACCTGCAACCAGATCATCTTGCGCACGCTGGTCGCCTTCCTCCTGCTCGACTACCGCCGCGCCCAGCACAGCGTCTCCATTGACAACGACCTGCGCAAAGCCATCTCCAAACCCAGCGATGGCCACTGGGCCCATTTCCTCCTCCACCTCATCAAGCACCTCGAAGAGCGCCCCTCCAAGCGGCCTTTCCTGCGTCAGGCGCACCAATGGTACCAGCCCCACACAAAGCCCTATGCGCTGGTCGAACGCTTCATTGAGCTGCGCAACACACACGCCCACAACCCCACAAACACCCCCCAAACCCTCAAACGCATCGAGGAAGACGCCACCGGCATCATCGCCGAGCTGATCCTCTCGCTGAAGTGGCTGCGCCAATACAAAATCTTAAAGCTCGTCGGCAACGTCACGCCCCTGCCCACAGAAGAACACAAAGGCAAAATACAAACCCTCTGCGGACACCACCCCGACCCACCGCTCCAAGAGGCCACATGGCGAGGCGCACTGGCCACCGGCGTCCTCTACCTCTGGGACAGCCAACACAAGGGCGCGCTGCCACTGGCACCCTTTGTCCGCCACGAGCCCGCCCCAAACCACCGCCTCCTCCTGCTCCAGGCCATCAAAAAGAACACCGCCCCTGTGCTCGGCGACATCCTCGGCAGCGGCGACATCATCACCATCGCCTCGCCCCAAGATGACCCTTACCTCGAAGCCTTGGCGCAACCCTTCAGCGTCTGGTTCAACACCCCCAGCAACCCCGTCCGAAAGCTCGACCTCCAGATCGCGCCGCCCTCAAACAAACCCATCAGCCACCCCACGCTCAAAACCCGACAGGCCCCCACCAAACACGACCCCAAGCTGCCCCCACCCCAGGACATCCCAGAACCCACCCCACAGCACTCGCCCCCCAACACGCTCGCCCAACACAAACCCGCCCTGAAACTGACCTGCTCCGTCCTCATCCTCACAGCCATGGGGGTCTTGACCTTCATCGCCGGGCTCGCCCTCATCTACAACCTCATCATCACCGCCCCACAAAACCCCACCCCAAGCCCCCTCGGCGCCGTCCCCAGACAACTCCCAGAGCACGGCATGCGCTTTGTCCGCATCCAACCTGGCACCTTCCTGATGGGCTCTCCATCAAACGAACCAGGCCGCCACGACAACGAGCGGCAACACACCGTCACCCTCACCCGACCCTTTGAGATCCTCACCACCGAACTGACCGAAGCGCACTGGCGCTCCGTCATGGGCCAACAGCCCATGACCACACAACAGGACTGTGGTGCCAACTGCCCCGTCGAGACCGTCAGTTGGTTTGACGCGCTGGTCTTCGCCAACGCGCTGTCCAAAAACCAGGGCCTGGAGGCGTGCTACGAGCTCAAACAATGCAACGACCTCTCATGGGTCGGCGGCGGCTGCTGGGAATACAAAGACGGCACACAACGCCGCGACGGCTGGTGCGGCGTCCAACGCAAGGACGGCAGGTTGCTCGGAGAAGAACTCCTCGATTGCCAGGAGGTCACCTTCAAAGGCCTCGACTGCACCGGCTACCGCCTGCCCACAGAGGCCGAATGGGAGTACGCTGCCCGAGCCGGACAGACCGCCACCCGATACGGCGACTCTTTGGAGGAAATCGCCCACTACGGTGCCCCCAAAGGCAAAAAACCAGGCACATACAAAGAACAAGTCTGCCCCTGGGGCGCCAAAAACCCTGTCGGCACGCTCAGACCCAACGCCTGGGGACTCTACGACATGCTCGGCAACGTCGATGAATGGGTCTGGGATTGCTACGGCGGCAGATACGATCGCGCCCCCGCCACAGACCCAATCGGCCCCTCAAAATGCCGCCCACACACTCGCCATAAACGCATCGAGCGCATCTACAGAGGCAGCAACAAGTGTGAACAAGACCCAAAAAACCTACGATTCGCACAACGCCGCTTCGCCTTCCCCCTCAACCGCAGCCGCCAGATTGGCTTCCGCATCGTGCGCACCCTCAAACCCTGAGCATCACCGCAGTATAAACCGTTCAAGGCACTCCGCTGCCTTGTAAAGCGCGTCGGCCCCCACATCAACCCCTCGCGGCGAACCCCCGATCGCCTCGCGACCACCCCAACCCTTGGGCTCCAACGCCTCAAACACGTGGCGCAAACCGTCGGGACCAAAAAGCTCACGGGCGACCGCCGCGTTGGGACAACCCACCGTGATCCGCCCCGGCTCCTGGGAGAGCGCAACGACCACCGGATGCTCCCAACCCTCGACCGACCCAAACGCCCCCTGCTGGCGGCGACCATACCAGACGTCAAAGCCCCACACCGGGCTGCGCTCGATGGCCAACACCAGCCCCAGCGAGCGCCCGTGCGCCTCCAACGCCTCGCGGGCGGCCTCTTGACGGGCCTGGAGCCGCTGGCGCGCCACCGCCTCAAACAAAGCGAGCGTCTGAGCAGGCAAGCACAATAGAGTCCGCCACAGGTAGACCGCCGCCGTGGCGCTGGCCGTGTCGCGCGGCGAGCCCGACAGCGTGTTCCACACCATCAAGATCCCGCCGACCTCGCTCGACGCAATGTCCACGCCAATGGGCTCGGTGTCGACCAACGCGATCAGCTCAGCCAGTGGCCCCACGCGCGGATCGTCTGGCAAGATCCCCGACAGCGCCGCCACCGCAAACGTCATGTCCGCGTCCGCCTGCCCCACACCCACAAAGCGCGGATCCTCGCTGCGGGCCCCCGCATGATCCCGCAGCGCCCTGATCGCCACCGACTCCAGGCCCGACAACTCACCGTGGTGGTCCATCATCAAACCATCCACCACGCTCTGCCCGCCGACGCTGCACTCCACCGGACAAAACCCCTGCGCCACCCGGCCCCGCACCTGCCCTACATCGTTGGTCATCCACAGCTCTAACGCCATCACACACCTCCTGCTGGCTCCAAACACACACTCCAATTCACACAAAGACAAGACCCCACCCAGCTTACTGACACTTCCCAAACACCAAAACCCTCACCTTCTGTCAGCAACACCAGTCCAAACGCCTCCTTGCAGCGAGACATCAAGGCGTGCTTCAATCAACCCGAAGACAGGACATCAGGTGCAATGACAAACACAACAACCACAACACACACCGTGGCCAAGGAGACGCTGCCCTGCGTCAACATCGCTGTTTTGGAGCTGGTCTGGGAGGCCACACAAGAGGTCTGCCTGCCCGAATTTGTGGAGAGCACCTTTCGGGGCGCTTTGGGCAGGGCGTTGCGTGCGCGCGCTTGCGTGACGGGCGCGGACTCGTGCGACGCTTGCCCCCACATCGCTGGCTGCGGTTATGGGCGAGTTTGGGAGCCTCAGCCAGATCAGAACGGCAGCGCGCGCTTTCAGACACCGCCTCGTCCGTACATCATCACGCGCCTTGACGGCGCTCTGGATGGGCGGCTGGGGCGCGGTGACAGGATCAGGGTCCAGCTTAAGCTCATGGGTGCCTCCAAGCACCTGGTGCATCAATGGATCCTGGCGGCGCGCGACGCTGGGCGGCTGGGGCTTGGTCGGGGACGGGGGGTCTTGGAGCTTTCAGAGGTGACGGCGCAGCGGCGCGTGGGCGCTCCCAGGGTGCTTTACCTCAACCCCCATGGTTTTTTGGATCCTGAGCCGCCGCCGCTGTGGCGCGTTGAGCCCCAGGTGAGGCATCGACACAAGTGCACCGTCCGCGTGGCGCTGGAGAGCCCGACGGCGCTGACGGGCATGACGGCTGAGCGCTTTGACCCTGGCACCTTCACCGCGCGCCTGCTTGACCGCCTTGAGCTGCTCTCCATCCACCACGAACACCACCGACCCGTCTGGGACATCCAACGCCGCAGGGCGCACAGCGCCCAGTGTCGCGTCATCGAGTCCGCCTTGACCCGCGCCCGCTGGCAGCGCGTCTCGCAGCGTCAGGGACGGCGAGTGCCTATGGAGGGGGTCGTGGGCCACGCCGTTGTTGTGGGGGTTGAGCCTGAGCTTGTGGCCTTGTGGCAGACGGCCACGGACATCCACGTGGGCAAGAAGACCTCTTTTGGATGCGGAAGGGTGCGTTTGGAGGTTCAGGAAAACCAGTGATCAGCGGCAGTGGTGCTCGATGGCTTTTTGCACGGCGTGCACCCCGAAGCCCTGGTTCACGCCGATGACGGTGGCGTGGTCACGGTGCGCCCAGATCATGTCCGACGCGCTGTGTGAGGTGTAGCGGTGCATGATGATGAAGACGCGCTCGTCGCCTTCGCGGATGCTCTGCGCCAGCGCCTGCACGCGGCGCAGGCTCCGGCAGGAGTCCACCCACTCCAACGACGAGAACCCAAAGGCGCGTTCGATCCGCTCGGTCTGAAACTTCTTGCCCGCCGAACCAATCAGCACCGCAGGGCGTCCCTGGGTGATGTGCCAGAAGGGCCAGTCGGAGGGCATGGCCCAGTCGTCGCCCTGGGACGAACGCTCGGCGGCCTCGTCGACCTCCATCTGCGCGCGCACCTTCCGGCGCAGGCCCCGCAGCGGCCTCCCCCCAAGCTCATCCACCACACAGGCCAACAAGCGCAGCACCCGCGTGTCGGGCTGCATCCCCAGATCGAGCAGCTCCACCAGGCGCTCGCGGCGGCGCTGGGGATCGTCGCATTCATCCAAAAGCAACTCCACCTGCCGCTGCGCGGCGCCGGGGGTCAGCCCGTCGCCGCCAGAATCGATCAGCGCCTGCAAGCGCCGCCACAACCGCCACGCGTCCTGCCGCCATGAGCCGTGGCGCGCCTCATGGCCCCGGCCCAGCCCATACAAAAACCCGTGCGCGCCGCTGTCTTTGAAGCGCAGCAGACGCGCAAAGACGTGGTCCGCCCCCGACGCCAAGAGGGGCCAACGCTCCTGAAAGTGCCGGGCCTGCGCCGCCACAAACTCCACATAAACCCCCTGCAAGCGGGTTGAGGTCTGCCCACACAGGCCCAAAAACTGCTCTGAAGAGGCTTCATTGAGACAGGCGAGCATCAAGTCTCCCCCACGCCCTTGCTCAAAACCCTCCACCAGATCGCGGCCGCGCACCAGGATCTCGCGATGCACTTCACCCACGTCGTCCACCGCACGCCGCGACGCGGCGACCTCCGGCGTCCAGGGCTTGGCGCTCATGCTGGCCTGCAAGCGCGCCACCACATCCTCAGTCACCTCCACACCACCGACCACGTCCTGCTCACCGTTCTCCTGCTCGCTTTCCCGCTCAGTCCCCTGCTCGCCCTCCTGCTCATCCCCCCCTTTGCCTTCCTGCTCGGCACCCACCACAGACACCAGCCCATCCTCTGCCCACACGCTCCCATCGGCCCCGGCCCCACCCTCAACGCCCGCACGCTCGGCCGACGCCTCCTGGGGCACCTTGACCTCAACAACCTGCTGCTGTGCCCAACGGCGCCACTGCTCGGCCTCCTGATCCTCAAGCGCCTCGATCCGCGCCATGGTCCGCGCCGAGAGCGCACCCCCATGAGCGGCCCCGACGTCCGACACCGCCCCCTGCCCCAACGAAACACCGCGCTGGCCCTCGGCCACCACCTCCAGCCCTTCAGCCTGCTCCCCACCGCGGGCTTGTTCATCAAGAAAACGCTGACAAGCCGCAAAAAAGACCACCCCAAAACGCTCCACGCTCTGGTGCAGCGCCCGCTCCCAGCGCGCCAACTCAAAATCGCCCTCCAAAAACACCTCCGGGCAACGCAGCGCCTCCAAAGCCTCGATCAAATGGGCGTGGGCCTCCAACCCCTGACACAACAACCGCCGAGCCTCACCATCCCCCCGAAGCACCCGCTCGCCCACCGCCACAAAGTCCCGCTCTTCCATCTCGCAACTCTCCATCGCTTTGTGCAGGCTCAGACCCACAGCGACCCTCGCTGCGCCATCCAAGCCACGCTTCACGACATACGAGGCTCACCGCGCCACTTTGCTGACACTTACCCCCCTTCAAAATCTTGAACTCGCAGGAGCCTATTCGGTATAGAATGAGCCTCATTCGACGGCTCCAGACACGACACAGACACACCCCCTGCGCGCACCACCGGAGAGCCCATGACCCGCCCCAAAGACGACATGACCTTAAACAAAGGGCTGCACGATCTGGGCAACGCGGCGCTCCCCCCAAAAGAGCGCAACAACGCCGCCTCCGTCGTGCTCAACGCCCTCAACACGCTCCAAAAATCGCTCGTCTCCCCAAACGACATCACACACGACGACCCCGTGCAGAACGTCCTGATCAACCTCATGAACGCCAGCACCTACAAGGGGAGCACCGACGCCCAGGCCCTCGCATACCTCCGAACTTGTCTGCGCAACGCGCAAAACACACACCGCAAGACCCACCAACGCCACCAAACCCCCACGCCGTCACCGCACCAGAGCGCCGCCCCTCCAACCCCCGAAGACGACCTCCGACGCAAAGCCCAAGCGACGCGCCTCCAACGCTTCTATGGCCCCATGCTGGAGACCATCGCCCAACACGCCTTCTCCAGAGCCGACGGTCGCACCAACTTCCTCGACAACGTCCAAGACATGCGCGCCCTGGTCGCCTCACACACCGACAAAGACCAGCTCATCCAAAAACACATGCGCCGCCAGGACACCCCACCAAACCTCAAAGCCGCCCGAAACGCGATCGACCAAAACTTCACGCGGGTGCGCAAGCGGCTTGAAAAAATCTTCGCCGCCATCGAAGACCTCTGCCACAACGCCGCCACCACCGCCCCCCCAAACATCCGCAAAGCCGCCCTCGCCCTGCACCAAACCCTCATCCACTGCGATGAACTCCGCGACTTTCAATCCATCGCCCATCAACTGCGCACCCGAGCGCCGCGCAAGGCCCACTGAACACCCATTTCAAATGTCAGCAACACCGCCCCACATCCCTCATCACCCCAAAGGGAGCCACGCGCGACGCACCGCGTCCCCCTCCTTGCCCCAGAGCCCCGCACCATGACCACACGCCCCCCCAACCCCTGGGAGATCCTGACCCAAGCGCAGCTCGTCGCCCTTGGACTCGACCCCAACCCACCCCCAGACCACGACATCCAAGTCCTGGCCCTGCCCACCGACGACGACACCAGCACCCGCGCCCTGGCGCCGCCCGCCGCGCCCACCCCACCGCCCACACACAGCTTCTTTGACACCGACCACTGGCTGGACACCATCGCGGACCTCGACTGGAGCGAACCCCTCCCTCTGCGCACCGCCCAGGCCCTCGGCCTCGAAGTCTCCCGCGCCCGCGACCAACCCCACCTCTGGTCCATCGAGGCCCCGCACCACCCCCTCACCCTCCGCCCCAGCGCCCCCAGCCCAACCCCAGGCCACCACCTCGACCCCGATGACCCTCGCGTCGCCTACCTCGACATGCGCGCACTGGCCGGGGCCCTGCGCATCGACACCCAAGGCGGCGCCATGATCTTGATGGTGCATCAAGGC
>CAKZKQ010000215.1 GCA_937123825.1 uncultured Pseudomonadota bacterium | reverse complement strand
ATTGAAGTAGGCTGCGATGGTGTCGTTGAGTTCCTGGAGGAGTTCGCGCTGGTCGTGCTCGGCGGCTTGTTGCCGGGCGGCGTCGAGGACGGCGCGGGCGGCGTCTTTTTGTCCCAACTCCAGGAGGTCTTCGGCCAGGTGGAGGCCAAGCTCGGGCTCTTCTTCCCGGTAGGTTTTGAGGGCGTCGAGGAGGATGTCGAGCCCTTTGACGTGTTGGTCGCTCTCAAGGAGGATCAGGCCCATGTGCCGGGCGTGTTCGGCGCCGTCGGCGCCGTCGAGCAGGCGGTAGGTCTCCAGGTGTGCCAGGGCGTCGTCGAGATCGCCTTCGGCGGCCAGAGCGCGGGCCAGCGCCAGAGTGATGTCGGGGTAGCTGAGCAGTTTGGTGCGCTTGTCGTGCGCGGTGGAGAGGATTTTGCGCGTTAGGGCCTGGAAGCGCTCGGGTTGGTCCACGCGCAGCCAGGCGCGGGCGGCGGCCCAGCGGTGGAAGTCGTCCAGCGAGGCGTCGTCGAGGGCGCCGAGGGCTTCGGCGTCCATCTCAAGGATGGCGTCGTGGCGGTCGACGAGCTTGGGGTCGAGATCGTCCCAGTCGAAGTCCCCGTAGGTGGCGTCGTCGAGGTGAAGCTCGGTGTAGTCGTCTTGCCAGGCGTAATCATCGTCGAACTGTCGCGGGTTGTGTTCTTCGTTCATGGTCAACCTCCAGCCGCCGCGGGCCTGTGTGTCTGGTCTTTGGTGTGGGGCGATGCCCTGTTTTGCCGGTGCAAAGGGTTGTTTTGGCCCGTTGAGGGCGCGGTCAAGGCATTTGGTGGCGCTGCGATTCCGCAAGTGGGAACGGTGCTGCGCTGTGGCCCGTCTTTGATCAAGGCTGCACGGCCGAGTCTGCGTGCGGCTGGGACAATCTAAGCGCATCGGTGGCCAAGGACAATCCCAGGGGAGGCGATGTTTGTGTGGGATTGTCAGTTTGTGGTGAGGATGATAAAGAAAACATGACGTCTTGATGCAGCACAGTTCCCATTGGACAGGCTTTGGTGTTTCTGTGCAAAGATGTGATGCGTGGTGGGTGAAAGCCCTTCGCATATAAGGACCGTGGGGGTCAAAGAGCGGTCGAGCCCCCATACGGTTTGCAGGTTGTGCCTGCCTTGGTGTCTAGGGGATTGGGCCACACATCGGTGTGTGCTTTGCAGGTGGGAGACGGGCAAGCAAGGTGGTTGAAGCGTCGGAGCATAACCACGAAGAGGCAGGCGGAACGCCTTTGAAGGCCGGGGACATGATCGCCGGTCGATACCGTCTGGTCTCTGAGCTGGGACGCGGCAGCATGGGCGTCGTCTACGAGGCGGTGCAAGAGCCTATGAACCGCGGCGTGGCGCTGAAGATGCTCCTGCCACACGCCGCCAGCCATCCTCGACTCATCGGCCGCTTCAAGCGCGAAGTCCAGGTCATCAGCCAACTGCGCCATCCCAACACGGTCACCATCTTTGACTATGGTGATCTGGACGATGGCTCGCTCTATTTTGCGATGGAGCTTTTGCAGGGGCGGTCCCTGGGCAGCACGCTTCGCCGGGGCGGGCCGATGCCCCCCGAGCGAGTGCGCTACATCTGTCGCCAAATCCTCAAAAGCCTCAGCGAAGCACACGACAAAGGGATCATCCACCGGGATCTGAAGCCCGACAACATCTTCCTTGAGGAGATCGCCGGTGAGGCGGACTTTGTGAAGGTGCTCGACTTCAGCATCGCCAAGGCGCTGCGCCCGGCCGAGGACACCAAGGATTTGACCGGGGCCGGTGTGACGGTGGGGACGCCCGTGTATATGGCGCCCGAGCAGTTCAACCACGAAGAGGTGAACGCCGCCACGGATCTCTACGCGCTTGGCCACATGATGTACGAGATGCTCGGTGGCAAGCCGGTCTTTCAAGGGGCCAGTTGGATCGAGATCGCGCTCCATAAGATGGACGACCGTCCGGTCAAGCTGCGTGACGACATTGTGTGCAGCGACCTGGGCGGTGTGATCGTCAAGGCCATCAAGCAAGAAAACGGCGAGCGCTACCAGAGCGCCGCCGATATGCTGGCGGACCTCAACGCAGTGGGAGATCTTTCGGGTCAACCTGCGCTGAAGTCGGCGCGTCAGTTGACCAGCATGAAGGCCGACACCAATCAGTTGGTGGTGCAGACGCCTTTTGGCCCGCGCGCGGTGACGTCGTCGGCCTATGTGCTGCCCGAGCACAGCGCCGCCGCCCAGTCCGAACCCCCCGCCATTCCGCCTCCGGTGCCCGTGATGACCTCGCCGGGCGCGCCTGAGCCTGTGACGTCGCCAGATGTGGCGGCGCATCAGGGGGCAGGGCACGTCTTTTCCATTGAGCAGGAGCTGGTGGAGCCGTTTCCCTCTTCGGTGGATCTTCTGGCCGATGTGTCGATCGACACGATGATGCCATCGGCAGAGGACGTGCGCCCAGAGGGGCGCTCAAGTTCAAGTCTGATCGAGATGCCAGCGCTGAACTTGCCCGACGAAGAGATGGAGATGGAGGCGACGGCGATCAGCTCGTTGCCCGAGTTTGAGCCGCCGCCGCTCGATCCGATGGCTTCAGAGTCCACGCGCGTGGAGCCCGAGCGTGCGATGTTGACCCCGCACCCGGTGCACCAGCAGCGCGCCCCGGTGCCAAACCCCGTGGAGGGGTCGTTGCCTCCGGTTGAGCCGCCCATGTCGATGGACCCCGAGGCGCGCAACATTCTGGTCATTGGGATGATCGGCGCGGGGGTGATGCTGCTCATCACGGCCATTGTGTTGGTAGTGACGGTGCTCTACGTCGGCGTTTGAGGGGCGATTTGGCCACCTGTCGGTCGTTTTTTGCCTCAAAAGTCCATTTTGCCGGTTCCGGCACCTGTGGCTGTGTCTTATACCCACACAGAATCGTTTGGTCGCCCCGCGCAGTGGCTTGTCACAATGCAGACCGCTGCTATGCGTTTTGGTACTGTGGTGTGTGAGAACGATCGTTGTGACCCGCGCTGAACTTTCTTAGGTGAGTGAGATCTATGTTTCCTGGTTTTCCTTCAACGGCGGTGGTGGTTTTGGTGGGCATTTCAGGCTCAGGGAAGTCCACCTGGGCCAGGGCGCAGTTTCCCGGTGCCTACACCCTCTCCAGCGACACCATCCGGGGCATATTGACCGACAGTGAGGAGCATCAGGAGTGTTCTCCCGACGCGTTCAAGCTCTTGGAGCAGCTTGTGGAGTTGCGCCTGAAGTACAAGCGTTTGGCGGTGGTGGACGCGACCAACCTCAAGCGCCAGACCCGGCGGCGTTGGTTGGAGTTGGCGCGCAAGCACAACGTGCCCGCGGTGTTGGTGTGGTTTGATACGCCCGCGGAGGTGTGCGCGCGTCGACAATTGAAGCGTTCGCGGCGCGTGCCCGCGGAGGTGATCGCCAAACAGGCCCGCGCGCTCAACGATTTGCGCAAAAACCTGCTTGAGGAAGACTGGGACGCGGTCTCCAGGGTTCATGTGGGCCACAGCGAGGACAACGCCGAGGCGCTCTACGTCGAGACGCTGCGCGAGTGGCTGCCGCCGACGGTGATGCCTGCGGGCACCGGCGGTGTGAGGATCAACCGGTCTGAGTTTGACATCATCGGTGACATCCACGGTTGCAGCCAGGAGTTGGTGACGCTCCTGCACAAGCTTGGCTGGGAACAAGACGACAAGTGCAAGTGGCGTCATCCCCAGGACCGGTACATCATCTTTGTGGGGGATTTGTGTGATCGGGGGCCCGACTCGTTGGGGGTTCTGGAGATCGTCCACGACATTGTGTCGCGGGGTCTTGGGTTGCTGATCATGGGCAACCACGACGACAAGCTGCGGCGTTGGCTCAGGGGCAACAGCGTCAAGGTCACCCACGGTCTGGAGACGACGGTGGCGGAGTTTTCGGCGTTGGAGCCGACCCGGATGTTGGAGCTCAAGGCGCTCTACCGTGGTTTTTTGGCGCAGGCGCCGTTGTGGGCGCTGTGCGATCCGCAGATGCCCAGCCCCAACCGGCGCTTTGATGACCGCGTGGTGGTCAGCCACGCCGCCTGGAAGCCGTCGATGATCAGCGGGAACCCGGGGCGAGTGCGGTCGTATTGTTTGTATGGCCCGACGACGGGGAACATCGTCAATGGGTTGCCGCAGCGTTTGGATTGGAAGCTGAAGTATCCGCAAGACGCGCCGCTGTGCGTGGTGGGTCACACCGCGTTCAAGGGTCCAGTGGTGGAGCGCCTCAACACGATTTGTTTGGATACGGCGTGTGTGTTTGGCGGTGCGCTGACGGCGATGCGGTGGCCATCGAAGGAGATCGTGCAGGTGCCCGCCGCGCGGACGTATCACGACAAGGGCGAGCTGGCGTCGTCGCCGAACCTGGTCAACCCCGACACGCTCCAACCGTCGGCGGGCGAGGGGGACGGCGCTGCAAAGGCATCTTCGGGTGGGTTGTCGAGGGATTTGCCTGCGTTGGAGATGGTCGAGGTGGAGCCCGGCAAGGGGTTTGAGCTGCGGATTCCCAAGTTGATGGAGCAAATCCATGGGTCGCCGCAGGCGGTGTTGCAGCGCGTGCACGAGGACCCCAAGCTGCTTAAGCGCCAGCCGACCGATGGTCCGCTGAAGGCGTTGACGTTGGCCAATGCCTCCAAGCTCCTCTTTAGCCCAGAGACGCCCCATCAGATTTACGCCAAGGGGCTGATCTATATGGCAGGGCCGGCCTGGAAGTTGGTGTCGCTGCCCTATTTGAAGATGTACAACTACGGCGAGCGGCGCGATGCGTTTGATCTGGCCAACGAGTTGGCGGCGCGCGATGACGTGACGGTGCGTTTCAATGAGAAGCTTGACGGGACGATGATCCAGCTCTTTTCGACCGCAGGTTTGGGGCTTGAGGAGAGCCGGTCGGTCATTACGACCCGAGGGATGATCGAGGGCGGCCGGATTGGTCAGGGCGCGGTGTCTGGAGGTTCAGACGGCGTGGATCCCAGCCATCACAGCAACGGCATGTTTGACTACCTGGGGCAGGCGCGGGCCATTTTGACCGAGCAGAGCCCCAAGGTGCTCGATCCAGAGGCGATCAAAGGCTGGACGCTCTTGTGGGAGATGATCCACCCCAAGTCCCGGATTGTGACCGATTACGGCGAGCGCAAGGAGCTGGTCTTGACCGGTGCGGTGGACATGCGTCAGGGGGCGCCGCGCTACATCCCCAGGGATGAGCTTGAGGCGCTTGGTGAGCGTCTTGGGGCGCCGGTCGCGCATGAATTGGCGCTTGCCGGGGAGAGCCTTGAGGAGCGCCTGGAGGCGCTGGCGGCGTACCTGGAAGGGACCGACCATGAGGGGGCGGTGCTGACCTTTGAGGGGCGCGACGACGCCGGGCGACCGGTGGTGCTGCACCGCGTGAAGGTCAAGGGGGCCGATTACCTGCGTTTGATGCGCCTCTTTGCTTACTGCACCTACGACCGGACAAGGGAGTTTCTGGAGGCCAACCCAAGCATCGAAACCTGGCCGCAGCTGCGCGAGTTTTTGATGCGTCAGGGGTCGGACGAGGTCCCCGAAGAGGTGCTGGGGGCGTACAAGGCACACTTCAACGTCTGGTTGGGGTATCGCAAGGCGTGTCAGGATCTGCTGCGTGACGCGGACGCGGTGTACCAGCAGCGGCTCGTCGAGTCTCCGATGCCCTCGCGCGATGATGATCCGCAAGGCTACAAAGACTGGCGCCGGGCTTATGCGAAGTGGGTGAAGACCACTGCTGGGGCGGTCGGGTGGCTCTTCTTCTCGTTGGCCGACGGGAAGCTGACCATGGAGCGTTTGCACGAGCGCCTTGGAGGTGACGCCGAGGCGGTGACGGCGCTGCGCTCGGACTTTGACGCCATCTTCCAGGGGAGCTGACTCCTGTGGGTCTAGACCGAGTCCCGCTCAAAACGAGCCAGCGATGGCGGCTATCACAGCCGATCTCTTCGTCGTCGATGCTCGACGAACCCCCGGTTCGTCTGTGCTCTCATCGATTGTAGAGACGCAAAAGTTCTAAGAGATACCACTTTCCAGTGTCATCTCTTGAGAGTCTCTGGCGAGACTCCAAGCCTTTCGCATCTCCCGAACTGAACTGCGATTTCTCGTCCTCGCAAGGCTCGTTTTAAACGGTACTCGGTCTGGAGTGTTCAGACCGGCTCAAGGGTGTCCAGCGTTTCCATGGCCCAGGCGATGATCCTGGGGATTGAACGCGCAAAGCCGTTGTGCTGGAGCGCGCGGTTTGCGACCCACTGTGTGATCATCATGCGCCGCGCGGCGACAAAGAGCCACAAGTGTTGGAGTTCCTCGGTGGGAGGCGGCGCGACTTGCGCGTATCCTTCGAGCAAGGCGTCGAGCAGGGCGTCGCGGTCTTTGCGATGGGCCAGCTCTGACATGAGCACCGCCACGTCGTAGACGCGCAGTGACCAACCACAATCGTCAAAATCAATGGGAATGGCCTTGCCAGCCTTGTAGAGCACGTTGCCTGGGTGGAGGTCTGCGTGCAGGAGCATCAGCCCGCCAGTCTGGGCTTTGAGCGCTTCAAAGACCTTGGTGAAGCGGGCGCTGGTGGTCTTAAAGCGCAGGCGCTGGGATGCGCTCAGGTGAGGCCAGCACTGACCAAAGTCCTCCACCAGCCCGTGAGGATCCCATACAGGTCTGTCAAAGCCTTCCGGGGGCTGCCAGCGGCTGGCGTGTTGGTGAAGCGTGGCCATCATGGTGCCCAACTGGCGAGCCTGGTTTGTGGTCATGGAGTGGCGGTGTCTGCGTCCGTGGGACCACCGCATGAGGGTGCACTGACGAGTGGCTTCGAGGCCGGGAGCGTCGATGGGGATGATCGTTCGTCCATCGGGGGCGCGTCGTGCCAGCGGCGCGTTCAGGGTCGTGTCCTGGTCAAGGGCCTGAAGCCACATCAACTCTGAGGCGATGGCCTGAGGTTTTTGATGCCCGGGGCGGTGGAGGCGCAGCAGGCACCTGGGATCGTTGTCGTTGGGGCCGTCGAGCCTGAAGGTGGTGTTTTCACCGTGGTGGATGAAGGTCAGTCGGGCGTTGGGACGTCCAAACGCGTCCTGGGCGCTGCGCGCGGCCACACGCAGCCTGCGGATTTGCCCGGTTGGGGTGAGTGATTCAAAGCTTTTCATGGGCGTGGGTCCGGGGCAGGGGTGGGGTCATTGCTGGCGAAGCACTGGTCAAGAATCTGGTGCGGGGTCCGATAGGCATTCAGGCGCGGTTCGAGTTGCTTCTCCGTCACAGGTTGATCCGCGCGCAGTGCCGGTTGGTCCGGTATTGATGGCGTCGAGGACGCCATATGTGTGATGACGGTCACGTCCAGGGAGGACTTTCACCGATGCTCACGACGTCCAGAGTTTTGCAGGCGTTGATTTTGTCGGCGCTGCTGGCCATGGCGGCAGGATGTGCCAAGGCCAAAGCCCCAGCGCCCGAGCCTGCCCAGCAAAGCGGCCAGGATTCCATTGAAGACCGAACGGTGCCAGGCCCCGGTGAGTTTGTTGTGGTCGACGTCTTCTTTGCAAGCGCCGATGCCACAGAGTTGCACATGCCAGGCCCCGGTCAGGGGGCCCCACAGTGGTGCCAGGGGTCGCTGAGCATCTACGACAGCCCCAGAGGGCGCCAGCACGCCATGGCCGTCGATTGCCACTATGTGGATCACCACCGGGAGATGCTCAGAGGCGAGGGGGCGGTGCGTTTTGATGGCCCCAGGGCCCGGTTCTTTGACGAGGCCAACCGCTTGATGTGGGACGCCGACTTTGAAACCCTCGATGACGGCCAGGGGCTGATGTTGACCGATCCGCTGGCGGCCCCGGGAGAGATCAGCGCGGTGATCATGCGCCGTGAAGGGGACGGAGCGCCCGCGAATCCGTCGGAGCCCCCGGTGGTTGAGCCCGATCAAGTGCACGTGCTGCGCACCTTCCACGTGTCTCACGCCGTGATCTCTCACAACGGCCAAGGCCACATCCAGGACGGCGGTGAGCCCGGACAAACGCTGAAGGATGAGAGCTGCCAGGGGCGCTTTGAGGTCAATTTCCACAACGGCAACTTTGGTTTTGAGTTCTTGATGGCCTGCCGGGTGGAGCAGGAGGTCTACGACTACAAGTGGGCCGGTCCGCTCAAAGAAGAAGACGAGGGACGGCGCGTGCTGCTCAACGATGCGTCCACGGGCAGGATCTTGACCTTTAAATCCAGCCACGATGAAGACGGCGAGGCTGAACTGCAGAGCGTGGCGTTGGAGTTTGAAGACGGCGACGTGATGGCGCTGAAGCTGGTGCCTGTGGCGCGTTGATGCCGGTTGCTGGTGCGGTGTGGCTTTCAAGCTGAATTTCAGGGTGCTTGAAAAAGTCCTTTGGTGCCCTCGTAGAGGTGTCAGAGACGTCGACCATGGCCCATAAACAGGGGGTCGGTTGATGTCTCTGACACCTTTACGAGGGCTTTTTCGTGGTCCATAATGGGTGCGCTTTCCAGCGCATTTGGACCCGGCGTTGGTGATGGCCAAGGGCTTTTATGAAGATCAAGTTGGTGTGGTGTTTGTGTGCGTTGGTGTGTCTGTGCGCCCTGACTGGTGTTGCTGTGGCCCAGCAGGCCCCAGAGGTGGTCGGTGACGTCAGCGCAAACGTGGACCTGCAACGCTTCAACCCATCCCCAGGACCCTTTGGGGTCTTCACGCTCGAATCCAGTGCCACAGAACCCGGTGTGAACATCTCAGGTGGGTTGATTTTCAACCTGGCCCAGGCCCCGCTGATTTTGGTGCAGGGCGATGGCAGCGAGTTTGATGCGATTTCGACGCAGGCCGCAGGCGACTTGCTTGTGGCGGTGGGTTTTCTGGACATGCTGGAGGTGAGTCTGGATGTGCCTGTTTACGCCATCAACGCCGTGGAGCTCGATGGCCAGCAGGGCGGATTCGCGTTGGGAGATGCTCGCCTTGGAGGCCGCGTGTCGCTGCTCGATGGGCGCAGGGCGCCTGTGGGGTTGGCGTTTGCGGGGCGTTTGATTGTGCCCACTGGGGACGATACCGCCTTTGTGTCTCACGGGGAGGTGCGCAGTCAGGTCGGGGTGGTGGTGGACAAGACGGTGGGGCCAGCGCTGGTGGCGTTGAACCTGTCGGGTCTTTTTCAGGCCGAAAACCTCTTTGGCCCTGTGGCGCTCGGCAGCGAGTTGAGGGCAGGGCTGGGAGTCCAGTGGGCGTTGTTTGATCGGCAGTTCTTTGTGGGGGGCGAGCTTTTGGGGGCGACGTCGTTGGACGACGTCTTTGCCGATGGCCGCACGCCTGTGGAGGGCTTGTTGGGGGTGAAGTGGCGCGCGACGAGCG
>CAKZKQ010000214.1 GCA_937123825.1 uncultured Pseudomonadota bacterium | reverse complement strand
AGCGTCGTGTCAAGCGATTATAGCGCTCACAAGGGGTCACGGAGCAGGCCTGCGGCCGTGCTCTCTAGAGACTCCGCAGGAGTCTCCAAGCCCCTTGTTCGCTTGGCGGCTTCGCTGGTGAACGTGGTTGATTCACACAGGCGGCTTTGTTGAACCCACGCGGTGGATTCGAGCAGGCGGCTTCGGTGGGGAACGCAATTTATCCCGCAGGTGACGTTGTTGAATCACCGAGCCCAAACCACCACCGCCCACCCAATTCAAAAAAGAGGAGAGAAAGCCGCTTGAGGGGTGAGCAATGATGAGGCTCAGGGGCCGAAGTTCTCAGCGATGAGTCACAGGCCGTCAAACCACCTCAGGCCTCACACAAACCCAAGCAATTCAGAAAAGGGAGAAAGCTGCTTGAGGGGCGAGCAATGATGGATGACCTGGGCCTCGGGACGAGCGCAGCTGTAGCAGCGCTACCGCAAGCGAGTTCCGTGGTTCAGGGCGCCATCAGGGCCGTCCCCACCGCCAAAGGGTTTTGGTTGCGTAATGCTATGAAGCGGCTGTGGGTGCTCAAGGGGGCAAAGAGGGGGCAGTGGTGGAGCCAGATGATGTCGGTCAGTCCGGAGACGATGGCGATTTCGATGGCGCGCAGTGTGTTTTCGTAGTCGTGTGCGTAGGCGGACACTTCGGCCATGTATTGGAGGAAGAGGGTCTTGTGGGCGGTGTTGCCCATCTGCTCGATGCTTGAGGAAAGCCAGTGTTGGTCGTCTTCGGTGGGGTGGCCTTGTTGCCGGGTCCGGGAGACGAGGTTGGTCATGTGTTGGATGTTGTTGCTGGGGGCTTCGATGGCCGGGACGCGGTCTTCATCGAGGGGTGCGCGGCGCCACATGGCGAAGCGCACGCGCAGGAGGTTGCTAAGGTCGTGGTTGATGGACTGGTCGGTGTCGGTGACGAGCATGACCTGGGCGTTGGCCCACTGGCCTTTGAGGGCGTGTGCCCGTGCCAGGTCAAAGCGCGTGTTGTAGAGGGCTGGGTCGAGCGCCAGGGCGGTGCGCAGGTGTTTGATGGCGGCGTCGATGGGGCCTCGGTCAAGCATGAGGCGCCCGAGCAGATCGTAGGACTCGGCGTGTGAGGAGGAGCGCTCCAGGGCAGCGTGGAGGACCCGGATGGCTTGGTCGTGCTCGCCCTGGAGTTGGTGGACGAGTCCGCGGGCGTAGTGGGGTTCGACGCGGTCGGGATCGGCTTGGAGGGCGCGCTCGGCCAGGGCCTGGGCGATGTCGAGTTGGTTGTCTTGTGTGGCGTCGACGCGGAAGCTTTGTCGGGCGCGCGCGACGGCGGCCCAGGCCAGGATGAGGGGGTCTTCGGGGGCCAGCGCGAGCGCCTGGTCAAAGAGATTGAGGGCTTCGCTGACGTCCCAGTGCCAGTGCTGGCGCAGCTTGTGGCGCGCGCGCAGGTACATGTCGGCGGCGGCGGGGGGCGGCGGTGCGGAGCGCGCTTTGGTGGGTTTGTTGAGTTTGAGCGCGGTGGAGAGTTCGGTGCAGATGTCGTCGCTGATGGTGAAGATGTCGTCCAGGGGGCAGACAAAGCGCTGGGCCCAGATCTGGAAGCCGTCGTGGACGGAGATGAGGCGGACGCGGATTTGGACCTTGGTGCCTGCGCGGCGCGTGGAGCCTTCGATGATGGTTTGGACGTTGAGGGCCTGGCCGAGGGTCTGGGGGTCGTTGTGTTGGCTTTGTTGGGCCTGGACGACGCCCTGGGGGCGGATCTTGAGCTGGGGAAGCATGGAGAGGGTGTCGGTGAGGTCTTCGGTGAGGCCCTCGGCGAGGTAACTGTCGGCGTCTGGGCCGATGTTTTTGGGGGGGATGCTGGCGACGGTGCGCTCGTGGGCGCCGGTGCGCTGCAGTGGGGTGGGGGTTTGAGGCGCGTGGGGGATGTGGTTGGGGGCGCTGTGGTTTTGGGCGCGCGGTGAGGTGGCTTGTTGGGCGGAGGGGGATTGCGGGGTGGAGGCGGAGAGCAGCTTGGTGGGGGCCGAGAGGGCACGGACGGTCTTGGGGCTCATGTCAGGACGCAGGGTGCGGGTCCTGGCGGTGGCCATGGGGCTGTGACGCGCGGGCACGGGTTGGTCCAGGGCGATGGCGTCGAGGACGTTGAGCAGGGTTTTGGCGTCGGGGCGCCGGGAGGCCTTGGTGGAGAGCATCTGGCCGACGAGCTTGTCCAGCGCTGGGGCGTCCTGGAGGCGTTCGGGTTGAAGCTCGCCGGGTCTGGGGCCGTCGCCGTCGCGGCGCTCTTCCTGGAGGCGCGCGGTTTCGAGCAGCGCGCGGTGTGTGCCGGAGGCGGTGCGCGCGCTGTGGTATGGGGGTTTGCCGGTCAGGAGGTAGTGCATGACGGCGCCGAGTTGGTAGACGTCGAGGCGTCCGTCGATGGGTTGGCCGGGTTCAAATTGTTCGGGGGCCATGTAGTCAGGGGTGCCGATGACCCTGGAGAGTTGGTGGTCCTGGACTTCTTCGAGGATCTTGGCGATGCCAAAGTCAATGACCCGGATCTCATCGTCCTTGAGCAGGAGGATGTTGGCGGGTTTGAGGTCGCGGTGGAGGATGTTGCGGCTGTGAGCCAGCGCCAGGGCGTCGGCGATTTGCCGGGCGATGTGGACGACGCGGGCCGGTGACATCAGCCGGCGTGGGGGCAGGATGGTGGTGTGCAGGCCTTTGCCTTCGACGTGCTCCATGCGGATGAAGAGGGCGCCTGTGGGGAGGCGGCCGACGTCATGGCAGGTGACGATGTTGGGGTGGTGCAGGTCGAGCAGGATGCGCACTTCCTGGAGGAACTCGGCCTCGCGCTCGGGGTCTCCGACCATGGAAGAGGTCAGGACCTTGATGGCAAAGACGCGCTCGGTGAGCATGGTGTGGCGCACCAGGTAGACTTTGCCAAAGCCGCCGCTGCCGAGGATCCGCTCGACCCGGTATTTGTGGTTGTCGATGACCTGGCCAAGGTAGATGTCCTTGGGCCAGATGCCGCCTGAAGGGCGAGCTTGGCCACAACGACGACACGCGTCGAGCGCGTCGTTGTTGAGCGTCTCAAAGCAGTGTGGGCAATAGGCCTGCATGCGGGGTGCGTCCTTGCTCGTGTAGGTTGTCTTAGAGTGACGGCTGGCGCATGGCGCGTCAAGGGTCTGTGTAGCTCAACACCACGTCCACCTCGTCATAGAGGAAGACGTTGTCGACGGTGACGAGGGTGACGCTGAGGGTGGCCCGGAGGCCGTCGAGGGTTCTGGGGTCGGTGCCGAGTTCAAATTGGACCGTTTCGCCAAACCAGAGGTCAAAGCCGTCATCGGCCCTCAGGTCCCGGAAGACGGTCCAGCGGGCCAGCTCGCGGCCCTGGTGCTCGACGCTCCAGGTCTGTTGTGTGCCGGTGCGTTGGGGGAGGTTGTGGGCGCGCAGGGCGCCAAAGACGTGGTGTCCGCCCTGGAACCCGGCAAAGACCCCGGCGACGGCGCCGTCCTGAACAGCGTTGAAGGCGGTCTCTCCCAGGCCGATGTCGATGGTGGGGCCTTCGGGTTGGTCGCAGGGCTGGCAGGCGTTGTCTTGGCAGCCGCAGGGGCACGGTTGCCAGGTGCGGGGGCGCAGGCAGCCGTCGAGCTGTCGGCAGGTGACGCGCAGGCTGCCGTCGCAGTGGTCGCCGGGGGGCCATTGTTGGTTTTGGCAGACGTTGTCGGGGCAAAAGAGGGTGCAGGCACCGTCAATGCATCGCTCGTTGGGGCCGCAGGGGACTGGGGAGGGGGCCAGGCAGCCTTGTGGGTCGGGCTGGCAGGTCCAGGCCTGGGCGTCGTCGAAGCAGCCCTGGGTGTCGGGCTGGCATTGGTCCTGGCAGGTGCAGGCGTTGTCGGTGCAGGTTTGCAGGGGCGATGGGCAGTCGCTGTCGCCGAGGCACTGGAAGCATTGGCCCTGGTCGCAGATGGGGGTTTGCCCGGTGCAGGCGGTCTGGGTCAGGTCGACCGGGCAGTCTTCTTCAATCCCGCATTCCACGGCGACGACGCCTTCACAATGGCGGCCTTCGGTCCAGCCGTTGTCGGCACAGGCGCCCGGCGGGCAGGCGCTCTGACAGGTGCCTTCCTGGCAAACTTCAAAGGGGCCGCAGGGGGCGACGGCGCGGTGGAGGCAGCCGCCT
>CAKZKQ010000213.1 GCA_937123825.1 uncultured Pseudomonadota bacterium | reverse complement strand
TTTGATCACGGTGGGGCGGTCCTGGCTGTGCTCTTTGCCTCGGGCGCCGACAACTTCTCTGCCCGGCCCCAGCGCGGCTTTCGGGTGGCCCGCCACTACCCCATGGGGTTGATCATGCACCGCTACGTGTTGGCGGCGCAGACCGCGCGGGCGCCCGTGACGGCCTCGGACCCGGAGCTGGTGGGGCTGCCCTCGGAGGACCTGGACCGATTCCCCACGCAGCAGGCCATCACCAACACGCTGGCGATTTTCCCCCGTGGGTGGTGGAGTCCGCTGCCGCAGCTTGAAATCTTTGGTGGACCGCTGATTGCCTTTGCTCCCAAAGGGGTGGCCGACCCGCTGCGCAGCCGCGTCTCAGGTGGTCAGGCCCGCAACGCCCTTGGCGGCGACCCCGGTGGTTATCTGGGGACCGAACTTGATGTGGGCATGCGCTACCGCCGCTTGATGGCGGGCTCGGAGCTGACATTGGGTCTTGAGGGCGGGATGTTTTTGCCCGGCGAGGCCTTCAACAACGCTCAAAATCAGACTTTGGACACTGTTTACGCGGGCCGCGCCACGGTCCAGTACCGTTTTTGAGGAGTCAACCCGATGAACACCATCCAAAAGACGCTGGGGACCAGCGCGCTTGTGATTCTGGTGGCCGGTTTGATGGGCGGCTGCCTGGGCGAAGAGCCCGAAGGTCTGGCCAAGGCCCAGGCTGCATCCACCACCGTCAAGATGGACTTCTTCCATCGCCCGCTGCCCGAAATCCCGCTGCCCAACGACATCGCCACCCGCTATGACGAAAGTTCCCCCACCAAACGGCGCATCAACGCCTCGCTGGTGGCGCCCACGGCGATGGAGCGCGAGGTGCGCGAGTTGATCGACGAGCTGGATGGCTGGGGGGTCTACCAGCCCATCACCATCCCGTTCACCGGCCCGCTGGACTTTCAGGCCATTGTCGACGCTCACCACGACGACAACTACGACACCAGCGATGACCTCATCTATTTGATCAACATCGATGAGGACTCCGCCAAGTTTGGCCAGATCCACCACCTGGACGTCGGCAACGGCAACTACCCGGTGGTTTTGGAGCAGCTTGGAGGGTACTGGAAGAACGATCCCAGGGCCCACACTATCTCGCTGCTCTTTGAAGAGACCGACGAGGACGTCAACGGCAACGGCGTGCTCGACATGGGCGAAGACGCCAACCGCAACGGCGTGCTGGACGCCGGGGAAGACCTCGACGGCGACGGCGTTCTGGACTTGCCCGAGGACACCGACGCCGACGGCGTCTTGGACAAGCCCAACTACTACCCCTGGGCCAACCCCGATCCCAACAACCTGGCCGAGCGCGCCGACGCGCTCATGCCTTTCTTTGAACTCCAGACCAACACCCTCATCGCCAAACCCATGGTGCCGCTCGAAGAGCGCACCACCTACGCCGTCGTGGTCACCCGCCGCCTCAAGGACGCCGAAGGCAATCCCGTCGGCTCGCCCTTTGAGTCCATCAACCACGTCGACCAGACTCGCGACCTGAAATCACTGCTCAAGGTGCTGCCCGATGGCATCACCCTCCAGGACGTGGCCTTCACCTGGTCCTTCACCACCCAGACCGTTCAGTCCGACTGGGTGGCGGTCTACGAAGGCCTCCACGGCAAAGGCGTCCAGGGTCACCTGGGCGAGGAGTTTCCGGCGCGTCTGGCCAGCATCGAGCCGCTTCAGGACGGGGATTTCTTCCCCAATGACCAAAACCTGCACGTGCTCGAAACTGAAGACATCCTGACCCCGCTCGAACTGCTGGCCACCCAGCTTCTGGGCCTCGAAGACGGCTCCAAAGAGTTTGAAGAAGCCATCAGCGCCCAGCGCTACATCGATTACCACGTCATCGGTTCCTACAACTCGCCGCAGCTCTTTGCGCGCACCGACGACGAGGGCAATCCGCTCTCCTACAACCGCCAGTCCTGGCCCCAGGACCTGACCCAAAAGGCCGCCCCGGCCCGAAACGAGCAGATTTACTTCTGGTTGACCGTCCCGCGCCCCGAAATCTCTGCGCGCGGGCAGGGCAGGCCGGCGCCGGTCGTCTTGTTGGGCCACGGCTACACCAGCAACCGCCTGGAGGCGCTGCTCTTTAGCGGCTTTATGGCGCGCCACGGCTTTGCGGTCCTGGCCATCGAGAACGTCTCGCACGGTCTGGAGGTCTCCGAAGACGACGCGCGTCTGGCCGACCTCCTGCTGGGGAGCCTTGGCCTTGGGCCCTTCTTTGAAGCCGCGAACAAATCCCGAGCCTTTGACCAGAACAACGACGGCCGCCCCGATTCGGGCGCCGACTTCTGGAGCGCGTACCTCTTCCACACCCGCGACGTGGTCCGCCAGAGCGTGCTCGACTACATTCAGTTGATCCGCGTCTTGAACAGCTTTGATGGCAAGCGCAACTGGGATTATGACCTTAACGGAGATGGCCAAAACGAGTTGGCGGGCGACTTTGACGGCGATGGTCAGATCGACATCGGCTTGCAGTCGGACCTCTTTGCAACAGGCGGCTCGCTGGGCGGCTTTATGTCGTCGCTTTTGGGGGCGCTTGAGCCCAGCATGGTGGCGGTGGCGCCGATTGCTGGCGGCGGTGGCATCTCGGACCTGGGCATTCGGTCGATTCAGGGCGGCGTGCGTGAGGCGTTCATCCTGCGCGTGCTGGGACCGCTCTATGTGGGCACGCTCGACGGGGAGACCGGTGAACTGCTGGTGGAGACCGTGGTGGCAGACCTCAACGACGACAAGGTCCGCCCCGTGGCCCGCGTCAGCGGCCTTGGCCCTGGGGACACGATGGTGGTGGAGAACCTGAGCAACGATGAGCGCGCTTGTGGCTACATTCTGGCGCAGGGCACTGTGCGGGCGGGTCTGGCCAGCGACAAGGGCGACCGGCTGCGGATTTCGTTCTACAAGGGAGCGGCGCTGGTGCCCGGCTCGACCGAGTGCGAGCTGGTTGAAGGGCTTGAGCCCCACGTGACCATCGAGAGCTTTGGGGCTGAGGAGTTTGATTACCAGGGCGAGCTTTATAGTCCGGGGATGGATTTGGTGGCGCTGGACCAGGGGCTGGGGCTTCGCCGGGCGGACCCGGAGTTGAGGCGCTTTGTGCCGCTTGGTCAGTTGGTCCTCGACCCGGCCGATCCGGCGGTCTACGCGCGCCACTTCCACGATGAGCCCCTGCATTACCCGCTGCTTGGCACCAAAACCGGCAGCCACGCGATGATCATCACCACTTTGGGGGACATGAATGTGCCCGCCAGCGGTGGGGTGACGATGGGCCGCGCGGCGGGCTTCATCGATTATCTCAACCCCGACCCGCGCTACAACAAGCCCCAGAACCAGGTCTTCATCGACAACTACGTCAACGAGGCCGTCCACCTCTACGCGCGCCACACCGACCCGGCGGGCAACGGCGTGCACATCGACGTGGAGAACTTTGCCGAGGGGACCGACCTGTGGGGCGAAGAGATCCCCAGGCTCGACCCGCCGCTGCGGCTGTGGAGCGACGTGGACCTTGAGGGCAACCCTCGTGGCGGGGTCTCGGGGGCCGTCTTCCCGTTCCCGATTCCCGAGGGGCAGCACGGCTTCCCGTTCCCCGGGGCGCTGCCCGACATGGCCAAGGAGCGCTGCGAGGACGCGTGCCCCGAAGGCCAGCAGTGCGACTGCGACAACATCGAGACCTTTGATGTGGGCCACTACATGTTCAACATGACCGGGGAGTACTTCCGAACCCGTGGCCGCGTGGTGCGCGCCGACCTGTGTCACTCGCGCGACGACTGCGACTACAAGCTGCCCACGCCGCCAGCGCGTCGCTGACGGCCAAAGAACGCTGTGACCTGACAAAACAGGCCACAAAAAAAGCCGCGTGGCGCTCCGGATGTGGGCGCTGCGCGGCTTTTGTGCGTTGTGGGCGGTTTCAATGGGGGCTTGCTGCCCCCTCATGCCCCCGCTCTGGAGGGTCGATTGACCGTCACCGGTCGTTTGGGAGGCCGTGGTCTCTTCAAAGAAGTCTCATACCAAAATGCAGACGAAGGACTTGCTTTGGGGCGAGCAATGATGAGTCCCAGGGGCCTCGGAGGGAGCGCAGCCATAGCAGCGCTATTGCAAGCGACCTACGTGGTTCCTGGGGCCATCAGGGCCG
>CAKZKQ010000212.1 GCA_937123825.1 uncultured Pseudomonadota bacterium | reverse complement strand
GTCAGGGCGAGCGAGGGTGTGGCTGTACCTGCGGTCAGTGGTTTTTGGAGCCACCCTTTTTGAAGCGCGGTCCCGTTTTGGGGCGGTTGTTGGCGGGGTGGTGTGTGTTTGGAGCGTGAATGCGGAGACAACAGATTCCTTGGGATGGGGGTTACCACCTGCTTTTTGAGCATCCTCGGCTGATGAAGGACCTTTTGAGGGGGTTTGTGCCTCGAGAGGTGTTGGAAGAGGTCGATGTGGAGGGCATGGAGTGGGAGAAGACTGATTTTTACAATGACCACTTCAAGAAGCGCGATGGGGATGTGCTGGTGAAGCTGCGCCGCCGCGATGGTGGGGATGCGTATCTGTGGTTTTTGTTGGAGTTTCAGGTGCGCTCTGAGCGGTTTATGTCGGTCAGGGTGGGGACGTACATCTTCTGGCTTTACGAGCATTTGATGCGCACGTTGGGGTTGGGGGCAACTGGCCAGTTGCCGCCGGTCTTTGCCATGGTCTTTTATCATGGTGCCGAAAGGTGGAAGGCCCCAGAGGGGCTCGATGGCCTGATAGATTTGCCGCATGGCTCGCCTTTGTGGGCCTGGCAGCCGCAGGTGAAGTTCTGGTTGCTGGAGGAACAACGCGTTGATGCGCAGGGGGTCTCTGGCGGAGAGAATCTGGCCAGTGCGCTGATTGGGCTCAATCAGTGCCGCACTGGGCGGGACTTTGCGCTGGCCATTGAGCATATGGGGCGCGTGCTTTCAAAGGATGGAGATCGGGAACTTCGCCGTTTGTTGGTAGAGTGGATCAAGATTGTGTTGCTTAAAAAGCACAAGGTCGAACTGTCACAACAAGAGATCGAGCCGCTATTGGAGGGGGAATCCGTGGGATTGGAACATCACGTTGATGCGATTGTGGAAGACTTCAAGCGTATGGGTCGAGAAGAGGGTCTTGAGAGAGGTCTTGAGCAAGGTCTTGAGCAAGGTTTGGAGAAAGGCTTGGAGAAAGGGCGTAAAGAAGGACGTCATGCTGCGTTGATGACGGTATTGGAGGCGCGTTTTGGTGCTTCTGATGATTGGGAAGGGGTGGTTGAGGCGGTGAAGGGCTGTGATGGGGTGGGAGAGGCTTTGCGGCTGGCCAGCACCGCTGTGGATAAAGAGGCTTTTGAGGCTGGATTACAGGCGCTTTTGGATGGTGGGTGCTGATGGGAGGCTCCTGAGAGTCTTTGGTGGCAGCTGTCATCGGCGGTGTAGAGAAGGTTTCGTTGGTTATGGCCTTGCGCCTGTATGAGTGCGGGGCAGGGGGGGCGTGTTGGTGTGGCCGTGTTTGGTTGACGGTGCAGAACGCCTGGTTGGGGGACAATCGCTTGGACTGGGGTGGGCTCAGAGATTGACGAACCTCTTGGATTCTAATAGATAGTAGGGCCTGTACGCTGCGCGCGAGTCGTGTCTTGGGCCATGGAGCCCGATTTTGACGGTGTTTGCGCTTTGAACGCAGCGTCTTTGGCCGTGGGTGCTGCTGTGCCTGTGTGCCCCCCGATTGACCCACACAATGTGTTTTATCCATTTAGAGTGTTTTGACCATGAGTGTTGATCCTTCCGCAGCCTCCTCGAACCGCTTTGCTGACATCAAGGCCCCCAACTGGGGTGAGGGCGCGACCAGCGCCGCGCCGACGCCGCAGAACTTCCGCGATCTGCACCTGTCCGAAGAGTTGCTCAAAGCGCTCGACGAGATGGGTTACGAAGTTCCCACGCCGGTGCAGTCTTCCACGGCGCCGTTGATTCTGGCCGGGTTGGACTTGATCGTTCAGTCGCAGACGGGCACCGGTAAGACGGCGGCGTTCGCCATCCCGACGGTGGAGTTGCTGGAGGCTGGCACCGAGCAGGTCGAAGCGCTGATTCTGGCCCCCACCCGCGAGTTGGCCAAGCAGGTTGGTGGTGAGTACGAGCGCCTTGGCAAGTTCAAGGGCGTGCCGGTGGCGTGCGTCTACGGCGGCACGGGCTTTGCCCAGCAGCTTGAAGACCTCAAAACTGCCCAGGTGGTGTGTGCCACCCCCGGTCGCCTCCTGGACCTGCTCAAGCGCAAGGCCATGACGCTGGACAACCTCAAGGTCTTCATCCTCGATGAGGCCGATGAGATGCTCAACATGGGCTTTGAGAAGGAGTTGACGGCCATCGTGGAGCGCCTGCCGCCCACGCGTCAGTCGCTGCTCTTCTCGGCCACGGTCGATGAGGACATCAAGCGCCTGTCGAGTCACATCCTGACCTACCCCGAGTTTGTGACCCTCTCCAGCGACCAGGTCGCCGCCGAAGAGGTCCAGCATGTCTACTACATGGTCACGGGCATGGGCCGGCTGTGGGATCTGACCCGGATCATCGAAGCCGAGTCGCCCGAAAGCGCCATCGTCTTCTGCAACACCCGTGAAGACAGCTTCCTGGTGGCCAACTTCCTTAAAAAGCAGGGCTACACCGCCGAAGTCCTCAACGGCGACCTGCCCCAAAAAGAGCGTGAGGCCACGCTCTCGAAGCTGCGCGCCGGTCAGATTCAGTTCCTTGTCGCCACCGACGTCGCCGCCCGCGGCATCGACATCTCCGATCTGTCCCACGTGCTCAACTACACGCTGCCCGACAGCCCCGAGACGTACATCCACCGCACCGGTCGCACTGGCCGCGCCGGCAAGCAGGGTGTGGCCATCAGCCTCATCTCGCCGCGCGAGATTGGCACCTACTACATCCTGCGCCGCGTCTACAAGATGATCCTCGACGAGCGCGAGCTGCCTACCCCCGAAGATCTGGTGCTCATCCGTCAGAAGCGCGCCGTCAGCTCGCTCTTTGAGCGTCTTGATGCCGAGCTCGACAGCGGCGACCACAGCTCCATGGCGGCCAAGATTCTGGCCAGCCCCGAGGCTGCCCAGTACATCGCCAAGCTCTTGGCTTCGTTTGAGCGCGCCGTGGGCGGTTTTGAAGAGGCCCCAGAGGTGGAAGACGAGGACGTGGTGGACGAAGCTGCGCTCCGCGCTGGTGGCGCCGCTGCCCGCGCTGCTGCTGCGTCGGCTCCGGTTGTCCCGGCTCCCGCGCCGGTGGTCGAGCCTGCCAAGCCCGAGCCCGCTGTGGTTGCTGAGCCCGAGCCTACCAAGGTCGAAGAGCCTGTGGCCGCTGCCGAACCTGAAGCGCCTGTCGCTGATGTGGCTGCCGAGCCCGAGGTCCAGGAGGCCGCCGTCGAAGAGCCCTCGCAGGCAGAACCCGCGCAGGAGGAGGCTCCCCGTCGACGCCGCCGCCCTCGTCGTCGCCCGGAAGAGAGCGCCGAAGTTGCCGCCGAGCCCCAGGACGCTGCCGCCGAGCCCGAGGTTCAGGAGGCCGCCGCTGAGGAGCCTGCTCAGGAAGAGGCTCCTCGCCGTCGCCGCCGTCGCCGTCGTCGCGGTGGAGACGCCGAAGAAGCCGCTGCCGAGACTCAGGAGGCCGCCGCCGAGCCCGAGGAGGCTGCGGTTGAGGAGCCTGCGCAGGAAGAGCCCGCGCAGGAAGAGGCTCCCCGTCGTCGTCGTCGTCGTCGTCGTCGCTCCGAGGATGTCATCGAAGAGACCGAGCCGCCCGCACGCGGGGTGGAGGTCATCGCCGGGGAACTGTCCGACGAGGCCATTTTGGCCCAGATGACCGACTCCAAAGACATGACGGCCTTTGTGGTCAACTTTGGCTCCAAGCGCTTTGGCTCCGATGAAGACATCATCAACGCCCTGTGCGACCTGGCCGGCATGGAGCCCGATGACTTTGGTGCCGTTAAGCGCAATGGAGTCCGTTCACAAGTGCAGGCCCGGCATGATATGGTGCAAGACATCATTGAAGCCATTGATGGTCAGGACTTTGACGGGATGACCATTGAGGCGTCGCTGGCTTGAGTTCGCAGATTGCCCAGGAGCCTCCTGCATGACCTCCTCCCTCCCAACCTCGCGTTGCACGATGGGCGCCTGTGCGCTCATCGCGATGGCCCTGATGCTGGCCCTTGGCGCTTGCACTCCTCTTCAAGAGGAGGAGCCCAAGGTCGTAGAGGTCAAGCCCCTGGTGCCCGTGGACTTGCCCGCGGTCCCCAGTGACCTGGGTCAGTCTGTCACCCCGGAGAAGCACTCCGACGGCAGCCTGACCATTGACGGCCTGCGTCGCAACCGCCGTGCCCATTTGGACAAGGACGTGACGGTCAAAGGTTTCATCGTCTGGAACTATGAGTGTCCCTACGAAGAGGAAATCAAAAAGCGCCGCAAACGCCGCAAGAAGAAGAAAGAGGGTGAAGAGGAAGAAGAGCAGAACCTCTGCCAACGCGCCCACTTCTACATTGCCGACCAGGCCCGCAGCGATGAACGGCTGCTGGTCGTCGGTGTGACCCCATTCTTTGAAGAGCGCTTTGAAGATGGTGACCTCAAGGTCGGCGAGCAATACACCTTCCATGGTCGCTACGCGGACCTGGGCGACGGCTTCGCGGCGCCTGAAGAGGGGTTGCTGGCGTTGGTCAACATTGACGGCATTGAGCAAGAAGAAGACGACAAAAAGAAGAAGTAAGAAAAGCAAGCCGTCTTCTTAAGCCACCCCACAGTCCAAAACCAATGACGGGCGAGCAGCACATACAAGTGCGCTCGCCCTTTTTTGTTTTTGGGCTTCTGGAGGCTTAGCGAATCGCGGTGCATTGTCCTTCAAGGCAGTGCGCCGTGATGTCTCCACACGAGAGGGCTTGAGAGGTGACACGCAAATCGCCCCTATGCCTCTTTTGGGGACAACGCCCTGACCTCAAACCCGCACGCATGTCTGCCTCAAAGGCCTCCACCTCATCCTCTGACGCTTTCTCAAGCCTTTTCGCCCTTCAAAACCAAGTCCGAGGTGTACGGCAGTGTCATTATAGAGGGTTTTGAGTTGCAGCAAAAGCGGCGATGAGCGCTTCCTGGCTTTGAGATTGGATGGCGCCGGGGCGAACCCAGCGGACGGTGTGGATGGCGTCCTGAGCGGTCATACCTCGGTGAACCAGGAGGCAGGCGGCCATGGTGCCTGCGCGTCCAAGCCCCGCCCAGCAATGCATGATGATGGTTTTGCCCTCGGTCAGGCACTTATGGATGTGCTCGATGGTGTGGTACGCGGCCTGAAGGTCTGGGGCGGCGAAGTCCTCAATGGGGTGATGGAAGAAGTCCATCGCGTGGTTTTGGGTGGCCTGACGGCGTTCTTGGAGCGTTTCTGGGGGTTCAAGGTGCCCCAACTCCCAGTCTTCAACAAGGCAAATCAGGAGGTCTATGCCGTGACTTTGGAGGGCTTGAAGGTCAGCGTCGCGGGGCGATTTGTAGCCGCCAGGCATGTGGGTCAAGCCCAAACGTCCTGGCGGAGCGATGAAGTTGTCAGGAAACCAGCTGATGTGCATGCGCAGGTTGGGGTTGTGCGGTCTGTGTGGTTGAGGGCATGGGGCAAATGGTGTCAGGGGGCGTATTCCACCAGGGTGTGGTCTTGGCCTTGGAGGGCTTTGTTGATGATGGCGGCGATGGTGTCCCAATCTCCGCCCGCAAGGCCTGCTCCTATTTTGGGGTAGCCGATGCGGTGCCCCGCAAACTGCTGGCCAACGGCGTTCATGACCGAACGGATGGCGTCGTAGTCAGCTCGAACCCCGCGTCCTCGCCAGTGGTACTGGGTATAGCCGTTGACGATGGTGAGGGGGTGTCCGTTGTCGAGGGTGACGGTGGCGTGTGAGATGGTGCCCATCTTGTCACGGTCGCCCTTGATGGTCTGCTTGTCTGCTGCGTATGCGGCTGGGAATGCGGCCTTGATGGCTTTGGCGATGCCCGCGCCCATGGTGCATTGGCAGTTGCAGCCGTGGATGATGACGTCAAAGTGGCCGTCTTGGGCCAGTTTGAGCAGGTCTCCTTGGACAATCTTCATTGTGGTTCTGGTTGTCAGTGGGTTGTGGACCGGTATCCGGTTGCCAAAGGGGCGTTGTGGTGCGTTCAGCGTGTTGAGTTGGTGTTTTGTGCATCGGAAGGCAGGGCGTCAAGCGCCATCCGATGGTGTGTGTTGTGGCTGGTGAAGCCGTTGTCGTCATTGGAAGGGGCTGGCACCTGCGTTGGCCGGTTTACTTGGAGGAGGAGGCCGAGGTGTTTGTGTGCAACGACCCCGGTGTGAACGCGTCCGAAGTCCATGAACACCGCTGGCCTGTCATGGGCAGGCCCCGCATCGCCGGGTGGCCTGTTTGGGGGGGCAGGTGCGGTGTGTGTTGGGGTTTTGTGTGCTGTTTTGAAGGGCCGGCGGCTGCTTGGCTGTGTGACTCGAACGGCGCGTTGTGTTTTGGAGCGTTGGCGATGGTTTTGGAGGTGGTGTGTGTCTTCAAAGAAGTGGGCATTGGGGCTGGGGTGCGCGGCGGGGAGCATTGGGCTGGGGTTTTGGGTGTCGAGCGCCGCTCTGAAGCAAGAGAAGAGCACACCGCACCTTGAAGAGCGCCGTGTGGATGAAGGGCGTTTGGGGGGGGATGCGTCGCAGGCTGCGTTGGAGGGGCTTAAGCCTGCATTGGATTTGGGGGATGAGGACGGTGAGCGTGTTGGCAAAGGGTGAGCTTGGTTGTGGGAGGAGGGATGGTCAGGATGGGGTGGGGTCTTTCCAGATGGCCAGGCATTTGCGGGCTTGCCAGAATTTTTCCAGGGTCATGCGTGGGTGGGCGCAGCAGGCGATGTGGAGTGGGCTGAGGCGTTCGCTGATGGGGTGAGAGCGTTGGCCTTGCCAGGAGCCGATGTCGACGACCTCGGTGCCTTGGAGGCTGAGGCCACGTTCACGCAAGCAGGTTTCGACTGCGGGGACCTGGAGGTCGACGCCGGTGGTGGCCTCGGCGTGAGGGTTTCGCAGGACGCGGGTCAGGTTCTGTTGAGGTTTGCTCCCGTCGCCGGTGGGCCGACAACGGCCAACATCGCCCTCGACGCCCTCCCGCGTACTTCCAGTACGTGATCGGTTGTCAAAGACGATCTTGTCTCGTTCTCATCACCACCGGACTCGGTCCACAAACCTCAACAGAACCTAGTTGGATGAGTTCCTGCAGATCTTCGGGGTGTTGGTCAAAGTGTTGGCGGTAACTCTGGGTGTAGATGCTGTCGAGGGCGTCGCGTTGGGGGACAAAGTCACCGTTGATGAGGTAACCGATCTCCCACATGCCATCGCCGTAGGTCTGGTCCCACTGGCGTTGTCTGGCCATGCGCTCTTTGAGCCCTCCGGCGCGACCAAGGCGGCGTTTTTGGATGTGCCATGTCATGGGTTGTTTTCACCATCAAGAGCGTCAACAGTTTTACGTGCTTTGTGGACCCAGCGAGCATCGAAAGGGAGAGAGGCGCGCTGTGAAGACACCGCCGTGGACCGCGGGGTCATTGTCCATGATGCTTTGGGCTGCGGTGCGGTCGGGGGCTTTAAAGACGACGATGCCGGTGTAGGGTGGCTCCATGCTGGGGCCTGCAAGCAGGACTGTGCCTTGGTCCAGCAGGTCTTTCAGGTAGCTGAAGTGGGCTTTGAGGAGACTGGATTCTGCGTCTGTGGGTTGTTGAACCATGTCTGGGCGCGTTGGGTGGATGAAATAGATGAACTCGGCCATAAAGGCTCCTTTGCGCGATGTTTCGGCGGGTGCAATTTGACGTTTTGCCTTAAAATGCACCGTCCATGCATTGTCCTGCGTGATATGTGGGGCTCTTGGAGGGTTTGTGCAAATGGTTGTGGGCGTCAGTGTCTGTGTGGATGAGGGAGAGTGATGGTGCTGGGCGATTGTCCCCCTGAACATGTGCTGGTGGAGTTGCTGGAGGGTCGGCTGGATACGCAGGCCAAAGAGGCGCTCGATGAGCACCTCCCCCACTCCCCCCCGCCCCCCCCGCCGCC
>CAKZKQ010000211.1 GCA_937123825.1 uncultured Pseudomonadota bacterium | reverse complement strand
CGGAAGCGTCCCAACCTCTTTTTCTACCTCGTGCTCGACCGCCGCAGCTCCAACCTGGCTCTGGCCCGTATGGCCCTCGAAGACGCTGAAACCAACCTCTCCATCTGAGTCTCTCTCTACGACTGACTGAGACGACCAGGGAACCTCAAAAATTGGCCCTGGTCGCCCCAGGGCGCCGCCGTGTTTCACCACCCCGATGACCGCGTCGCGTTGGCACAAGATGCCTTCGCGCACCTTGTGCATGACGCCCAAACCAGCGTTCACCAGGAGCATGTCTTCAAGCTCATCTTCTGTCTGGATGGGACGCTGGGCATGGAAGCGGACGTGGTGGTGGACAACGTCCAGGCAATGATGGTCGCCCCCGGCTTCAAGCACCGCATGTGGTGTCGTGGGCAGGTCCTCGCCCTCTTTTTCTCTGCCCAGGATCCCCTCGTGCGGGCCATGGTCGCGCACATGCGCCGCCCATGGACTGTCCTCGCGCCTCAGAAGGCCATCCGCTTGATGCACATGGCTCGGGGACACGTGGGGCACTTCCAGGCCGATGCCGTCACTGGGCTCATGGACGAAGCGCGGCACATTGTGGGTTTCCACGACCTCGCCCCCCAACGTCTGGACCACCGACTCTTGCGCGTCCAAGCCCACATCCTCTCCCAGACCCATCGCCAGATTCCCGTGGCCGAATTGGCCCGGGTCGCCGCTGTCTCAGCGCCCCACCTCATGCGCTTGTTTCGGCAACAGGTTGGCACCTCCCTGCGCGCTTATGGCTTGTGGCAGCGGTTGCTGTGTGCCATGGCCTGGATGGTGAACCACCCCCAAGGGTCAATCACCGAGGCGGCGTTGACCGCCGGATTCAGCGATCACGCCCATCTGACGCGGACTTGTCGCCGCATGTTTGGCCAACCCCCGAGCATCATCCCTCGTTGAGGCGCGGTGCGGTCGCTGGGCGTGGATTTAAAAATGCTCAGATCGTTCAAGCCCAATCTCTGTCTGCCACCCCATATTGGGCGCATGCGGCGTTTTGACGTCCGCTGGTATGGCCCAACGGCGCCGTACCACAAGCACCGACTGCGGCAGACACCAAAAGGTGTGGCTTTGAGCCTTGCCGCGAGCGCTGGAGGTGGCTTGGGGGGGGCGGTTTTTGATGCAGAGGGGTGAGTAATGTCGGTGTGGGAATGGTGGTCTTTGGCGGTGGTGGCGCTGTGTTTGAAGATGTGGGCGGTGGCCATGCTACAGGGTCAGCAGCGGCTCAAACACAAGGTTTTTGTGCGCCCGGAGGACGCCCTGTTCTTTGGTCGCACCGAGCCTGCCGAGCAAGAGCTGCCGCTGGTGCGTCTGGCGGCGGCGGTCTTGCGCAATGATCTTGAAAACATCCCGTGTTTTGCGCTCCTGGCGTTGGCCTACGCGCAGTTGGAGTGCTGGCCCCAGGCGGCGCCCTGGTACTTTGGTGCGTTTGTGACCAGCCGCGTGGTGCACTCTCTGGCGTATCTGCGTCCCACGCAGCCACTGCGCAATCTGGCGTACGTCAGCGGTCTGCTGGTGTGCGCGGTTATGGCTGCACACATTGTATGGCAGGTGTTGTAGAGCGCTCGAATGGTGCTTTGGCGTGGTTCAACGCGCCGGGTAGCGGAACGCTTCCATGGTTCGGGTCTCGTCAAAGGTGGCCTCAAAGCCAGTGGCCTTTCGAAAGGCCTTGTCATCGACGACCACAGGGAATTTGAGGTGGCTGATGGCCCCTTTGGGGAGTTTGGGCAGCCCCATGCGCCCCAAGACCCGGCCCAAGACCGGTCCTGGCAGCGCCAGCGGGCGCCGCCCGGTGACCTGACAGAGCAGCGAGAGTGGCACGGGGGCAGGGCCCGCCACGTTGAAGACGCCGTGGAGCCTGGCTTTGACGGCGGCGCAGATGGCCGCGGCGGCGTCCTGCTCATGCATGAATTGAAAGAGCGGGTCGTAGCCCATGACCATCGGCACGCGGCTGCCTTTGAGGAACTGGGCCAGCGTGCCCTGGCGCGAAGGTCCAAGCACATAGACGACCCTCAAGACCGCCGCCTTCATCTGTGGGTGGCGCCACATTGAAGAGGCCGCGTAGAGGTCTGCGCCCACAAGGTCGGCCAGCTCAGGGAAGGTGGCTCCGCCCATGGGGGGATCGTCTTCGGTATGGTAGAGCGGCGTGTCAGGGGCAGCGCCGTAGACGGTGTGGCGCCCGACAAAGAGTGCGTGTTTGACCCCGTAGCGGTGGCAGTGCTCAAAGATGCGCCGCGTGCCGTAGAGGTTGATCCGCGCACGCTCTTCAAAGGGGGTGCTGAAGTGGCTGACGGTGGCCATGTGGATGACCACGTCGGGCTTTTGGGTGCGAAAGAGGTCCTCGGCGGGGCGCTTTCGGATGTCTCCGCGCAGGATCTGGACGCCTTTGGGGGCGTCGGGCCAGGGGCGACGGTCGATCCCCATCAGTTCATGGCCTTCATGGACCAATTCCTGGGCCACCTGCCGTCCCAGCGCGCCGGCGATCCCCGTGATCAAGATCTTCATGCTCCACCTCGGCGTTTGCGCAGCCCTTCATCGATCAATCCGCGGATGCTGTCTTTGACGGCCTCGACATTGCGGACGATCACCTCGTCCGGTTCGGTGCCGTCGCCTTCAAAGCGCATCAGATCGCCGTACTGGATGTGGCATGGGAATGGACGCGGCAGAGGGACGATGTAGGGGGTGACGGGGAAGTAGGGGGCGCCGATGAGGCGCGCCATGAGCTTGGAGTGGTGCATGACCGGCAAGGCCTCCACACCGCCGAGGAACCCAAAGGGCACGATGGGCGTGCCGGTCTCCATGGCCAGGCGCATGAAGCCTGTGCCAAAGCGCACCAACTCGTACTTTTGTCGGTAGAGTTTGCCGGTGCCTCGGGCGCCTTCGGGGAAGACCATCAAGGCGCGCTCGGCCTCCAGCAGCCGCACGGCGTGCTCCGGCAAGCCCATCAACTGGCCCGAGCGCCTGAAGAAGGGTGTGATGAAGGGCACGTCTTGCAAGAAACGCTCGACCATGGCGTGGGCGAGCCTGGGGGGCTCTCGCTCCAGGATGAGGCTCGTGCCGACCATCATGCCGTCGACGGGCAGGCCACCGGTGTGGTTGCCCACGAGCATGATCCGGCCACTGACCGGGACCTTGTCGATGTCGTAAACGGTGACGTTGAAGTAATGGCGGTAGAACCACGCGGAGAGCGTCAATCCCTGGGCGAGCACGCGTTGGTCAAATCCAAAAGGATCCAGGCCATAGCGGTTCCAGGGGACGTCGGTGGCTTTGACGCGCTCAAGGATCTCTTCGTCGATGGGCAGCGGCAGCTCCATGATCCTGCAGGGCCTCACATATCCTAAGGGTTTGTGTGCACGGCCCACACTACAACGGATCGGCCTCGGAGGCCATCGGAAAAGTCTGCGTCAGCCACCTGTGCCACCCGCTTGTGCGTTGGTGGGCATCCAGTCTTGGACCCGGGCCGACGAGCATCGAGCAATGGCTGGTGAGGGCAGGGCTCAGTCTTTTTTGCGGTGTTTGCCCAGCAGCCGGGTGATGAAGCCCTCGCCGCGCGCTTTGGACAGGAGCCAGTCGACCTTTTCGGCGATCTGGCGAGCGCTGCGGGCGCCGACGAAGACGTCCATGATCTCGCCGTCGTGGATGAAGACCATGGTGGGCAAGGAGCGGATGTTGAAGGCCTTGCCAAAGGTCGGGTAGGCCTGCGTGTCGATCTTGTAGAAGGCGATGGGATCTTCGGCGTAGCGGTTGGCGACGGCGGCAAAGTGCGGCGCCATGGCACGGCACGGGGCGCACCAGGGGGCCCAGAAGTCGATCACCGCCGTGCCACCGCCTGGCTTCATGAGCGCCTCGATGGTCCGCTGCTTGTGAATGTCCTGGTAGTGTTGTGGCGCCTCATTGGTGCTCATCGGTATCCTCTTGTTGTTTCAACTGTGCCAGGCGTAGGGCGATCTGAGCGTCAAGATCGGGCCTGACCGGGGCGCTGCGCAGCATGCGCCGGGCCACACCCCAGGCCGCCAGGGCCCCAACACCAGTGCTGGCCAGAAAGGAGATCATGGACAGGCGGTTGATCTCCCCCAGCTCCTTTTGGGGCAAGGTCCACCATAAGATGGCCACCACCAGCCCCGATGCCAGAGTGTAGGCCAGACCCGGCGCCAGCGCTCGAATCATGGCCCCATGGATTTCTTGCTGTCGCCAGCGCCAGCCCAGCCTCAAGGCCACAAAAGCGCCCACCAACACCGGCATGCTCAGCGCCAGCGTCAGGTGACCTTGATGGTAGGCGCGTCCAACGCCGCCGTCGGTGGGGATGACCATCTGGCCCACGCCCACGATATGACTCAGTAAACCATCCATGTCGGCGCTATGCTTCGCACTGTCCAACGCCGCGGTCAAGCTCTGAGAGCGTGGACGGGGCAATGGATGTTCTGCTGGGAGAGGGTTTTGGTGGTTGAACGCTGGGGAGCGTGTGCGTCGTGTCTCAGGCGAGCACAACGCAGAGCCAGAGAGGCGCTGGGAGCGCGGTGTGTTCCCCAACGCCGCGCGCATTGAGCCGCTGAGGGCGTTGCGGTGTGGGCGTTGGACACAGGACCTGGGCTCAGGCTTCCATCTCGATGGTCTGTGCGTGGGCGGGCATCGCGGCGCCGTTGGCCTTCATCATCGCCTCGCAGCGCGCCACTTCGTCGGTCATCTCGCCCTTGAGCACCTTGCCGAACATTTTGAAGTCCGCCGCAAAGCTGTAGAGGGGATATTTGAAGGTCGCCGGGCGGTTGCCCTCAATCTTATAGTGGCTGTACCAGGCGCAGCCGTAAGCTGCCACCAGACCCACCGGGATCAGCCACGTCTTGCGGGTCAGGACCATGGCGCCCAGCGCCGTCAGTCCCAGCGCCGTGCCGACCGCGTGGATGGCCTGGGTCTCGGGTTTGCTGTGCTCCAGCACGTAGAAAGGCCAGAATTCTTCGAAACTTTCAAAACGCTTGTCGCTCATGACACTTGTACTCCTTATCCTTGCAATCCCATTTGCCAGTACCCGTGCGAATGTTATTCGCTGATGGGTGAGTTATGCCTCAGGACAGCCCGTAAAGCAATCCTCATGGGCCTGGCGTGCCTTGATGGCGCACGGTGAGCGCCGCTGTGACGTACGGGTATGGTTTATTTTAGGTTCTGTCTGACAGTGGCCCCTAAGTTTCAATGGTCAGACAGAACCTGGCCTGGGTCTGGGGTCAGGCGTTTTGTTGGCGGAAGTCGCGCATGAACTGGGCCAGGACCTGGGCGCTCTCCATGGGCAATGCGTTGTAGAGCGATGCCCGGCAGCCGCCGACGCTGCGGTGTCCTTTGAGGTTCTTAAGCCCCTCGGCGTCGGCTTTGGCCACAAAAGCCGCCTCCAACTCGGGGGTGGGCAGGCGGAAGGTGACGTTCATCAAGCTGCGGCTGTTGGTGGTGGCGGCGCCTTTGTAGAAGTCGGGTTCTTCGTCAATGACGTCGTAGATCAGTCCGGCTTTGCTCTGGCACATCTTGGCCATGGCCTCGACACCGCCCTGACGCTCAACCCACTCCAGCACCAGCCCGACCATGTAGAGGGACCACACCGGGGGGGTGTTGTAGGCCGAGGCTTTGGCGGCGTGGGTCTTGTAACACATCATCGTGGGGACGTTGTCTTCGACCCGATCCAGCAGGGACTTGCGCACGATCACCAGCGTCACGCCCGCAGGGCCCATGTTCTTTTGCGCGCCAGCGTAGACCAGATCATGGCGAGCAAAGTCCATGGGGCGGCTGAGGATGTCCGAGGAGGCGTCGCAGACCAGCGGCAGGTCGCCGGTCTGGGGCAGGGCGGCAAACTGGGTGCCGCGCACGGTGTTGTTGGAGGTGTAGTGGACAAAGCTGGCGCCAGGATCCAGGTCCAGCTCCCCAGGGATGCGGTCGTAGTTGGTCGCCTTGCTCGACGCGGCGATCCGCGCGGTGCGGCCCACCTGGTGGGTTTCGTAGAGGGCTTTGTCGGACCACTGGCCGGTCATGATGTAGTCGGCGCTGGCGCTGCCGTCGGAGGGCAGCAGGTTGAGCGGGACCATGGCAAACTGGGTCGAGGCGCCGCCCTGAACCCAGAGGATCTCAAATTCCTGCGGGATCGACAGCAGGCGGCGCAGGTCGTCGGTGACTTTGCGCTGGCGCTCGACCCAGACCCCGGCCCGGTGGCTGCTCTCCATGACGGACATGCCAAAGTCGGGGTGATCGATCAGGTCGCGGGCGGCCTCCTGAAGGACTTCCATCGGCAGGACGCCGGGACCAGCGCTGAAGTTGTGCACTCTCATTGTTCGGGGACCTCGGGGTTGGCTCCCGACGCGGGATGCGTCTGGAGGCAGTTGATCGCCAAGACGTGGGGGGCGTTGCGGATTTTGTCCAGCGTGCCATCGCAGGGACAACCTTCAATGCGGATGCGCGCCACCGCAGCCAGCCCACCCTTAAAGATGGTGTTTTCCATTTCCTGGACGTTGATTTCAGCGGCGCGCAGCACCTGAAGCACCTCTGCCAGGACCCCCACCTGATCGTGGTGGCGCACCACCAGCGTATGACTGGCCGCCGACGCCGGGCTGAGGTTGACGCAGCTGGGCACCTCGCCGAGCGTCTTGTAGGCCTTGATGATCCGCGCCGCCTCGTTGGCCACGGCCTCCTGGGCTTGGAGCGTGGAGGCACCGATGTGGTGGGTGCCAAAGCACATCTCGTGCTGAGCCAGCGCAGGGGCAAAGTCACACTCTTTGGCGCTCGGCTCGTTGCAGAACACGTCCAGACCGCAGCGCAGCCCCCGGTGTTCCATGGCCTCCAGCAGCGCCGTCTCATCGACCACTGGCCCGCGTGAGGTGTTGATGAAGATCGCCTCGGGGCGCATGGCCTCCAAGACCGATCGACCCACAAAGCCGCGCGTGGCGTCGGTCAGCGCCACGTGTACGCTGACCACGTCAGAGCGCGAGGCGACCTCAACGGGGCTCTCCAGGGCTTCAACCCCCAGGGCGTGGGCTTGTTCTGCTGTCAAAGAGCGGCTCCAGGCCACGACCTTCATGCCAAAGGCCCTGGCGCGCACGACCATGGCCTGGCCGATGTTGCCCAGGCCAATGAGCCCCAACGTGCGCCCGTGCAGCCCGCGCGCTTTGCTGTAGTGTTTTTTGCGCCACTTGCCCGCCCGCATGTCGCGGACGTTGTTGGGGATCTGGCGGTCGGCCGAGAGAATCAGCCCAAAGGCCAACTCGGCCACCGCCTGGGCGTTTTTGCCCGGACAGTTGGCCACGTAGATGCCGCTGGAGGCGGCGTGGGCCACATCAATGGTGTTGACCCCCGCCCCGGCGCGCACGATCAGCCCCAATGCTGGGGCTGCGTTCATGATGTCGGCGGTGACTTTGGTCGAGCGCACCACGAGCACCTCGACCCCTTTGCTCGACAGCATCTCTCCAAGCGCGTCGCCCTTTAAATCGGGCTCGTAAAGCACTTCACAGCCCGCGGCGCGCAGCTCCATGTGCGAACTCTCGGGCAACTTGTCTGCGATCAGGACCCTCATGGCTCTCCCCCCTTGTGTGGACCTGGCGCTGTGCTCGAAGGGCCCCTTGCTGTGGGGGCCTGCCGCCGGGTCCGGTTGCGCTGACGTGAACCCTGATGAAACCCGTATACGACCCTGGATGCCACACTGCAAGGGGCTGTGCTCCAAAGCTCCAGGCGCCGCTGCATCAAGTCTCTGAGTTTTTTTGAAAATCCCTGTTAACGCTCCGAGCCAAGGCGCCGTCTTGTGGGTCACGGCGACGGATTGATGCCGAAGAAACAAGGAGCTTGAGGCCGATGATG
>CAKZKQ010000210.1 GCA_937123825.1 uncultured Pseudomonadota bacterium | reverse complement strand
CCATCACTGTGACCGGCGCCGACGAAGACGGCGGTGAGATCTCCCAGACCCTTGAGGTGGAGATCGCCAACGTCGCCCCCACCATTGTCAGCCTGCCGCCGTCGATCGCCGTGCTGGGCAGCGAATACCTCTATGAGCCTGAAGTGCTCGATCCCGGCGCCGATGAGCAGACCTTTGAGTTGCTCGAAGGCCCCGACGGCATGGAGATGGACGAAAACGGTGTGATCACCTGGTCCATTACGCTGGAGCAGTTCAACGAAGGCGGTCCTTTTGCGGCCAGCATCCGCGTCTGTGACGACGATGGGGCTTGTGACGAGCAGCAGTGGGAGATCGTGACCGACTTTGCCGACCTGGACGAGGACGGTGTGCCGGACACCTGCGAGGAGCTCTTTGGGCTTGACCCCAACGATCCCAACGACGCCAACCTCGACCCCGACAACGATGGCCTGACCAACCGTCAGGAGTGCCTGGAGGGCACCGACCCGACCGTCTCCAACGGCCCCGACGCCCCTGGCATTGTGGCCCCCGAGATCGGCGAGCGCATCGCCACGCGCTCTCCCGAGTTGGTCATCAGCAACGCGGTTGATCCCGACGAGGACGTGTTGACCTACACCATTGAGGTCTACGCCGATGAGGAGTTGACGGAGCTGCTGGCCACCTTTGAAGACGTTGCTGAAGGGCAGGACACCACCTCGGTCCAGACCCCCGAAGACGAGCCGCTCTTTGAGGAGAACACCCGGTACTTCTGGCGCGCCCAGGCCTTTGATCCCTTCACGGGTGGGCCGTTCAGCGATACGGGTGAGTTCCTGGTCGATGAAGAGAATGAAGCGCCGTCGATTCCCAACTTGATCAGCCCCGAGGGCTCGGCCGATTCGCTGACGCCCGACCTGGTGCTGGACGCCAGCGAAGACCCCGAAGGCGACGCCATCACCTACATCTACCGGGTCTTTGAAGATGAAGATCTGACTGAGCAGGTCTTTGAGGGCGAGTCTGAAGAGACGACGTTGCCGGTCGGCGTGGAGCTTGAAGAAGACACGCTTTACTGGTGGACGGCGGCGGCCCGCGATGATCTGGGTGCTCAGAGCGACTTTGCCGAGGCGCTGGTCTTCCTGGTCAACACCGAAAACGCCTTGCCCGAGGCGCCGGTGATCATCCGTCCCGAAGACGGCTCGACGGTGACCGAAGGTCCCGTAGAGGTGGAGTGGACGCTGGCGGTGGACGCCGAGGGCGACGCGCTGGTCTACGAGTTGGAGATCGCCACCGACGAGAACTTTGGTGAGATCGCCTTTGAGGCCGGTGACATTCCGGCCGAAGACGGCGCCGAGACGGTCACTGAGGCCGTTGAAGGGCTCGAAGACGACAAGACCTACTTTGCGCGCGTGCGTGCCCGTGATCAAGACGGTCCTGGCGCCTTCAGCAATGTCGTCAGCTTCTTCCTCAACGCCCAGAACACCCCGCCTGTGGCCCCCGAGCCCATCTCGCCGGTCGACGGCGCGTTGGTCATCGACGACCTCTTTGAGATGAGCTTCAGCAACGCCACCGACCCCGATGGTGACCCGCTGACCTACACCATCGAGATCTTCTCCGATGCCAACCTTGAGCAGCGGGTGATGGCCATCGAAGACATTGAAGAGGGCGCCACGGGTCAGACCGTCATCGAGAACTCGATGCTGGGTGAAGATCCCGGGCGTTACTTCTGGCGCGTCTTTGCGACCGACGACGAAGGTCTGGACGGTGAGTTCTCCCAGACGGCCGAGTTTGTCCTGGTGGTTGAGATCACCGGGACCGTCAGCGGCAACGGCTGCGGCAACTGCGCCACGCCTGCGCGTCCTGCGCAGAGCCCGCTGTGGCCGATGGCTCTGCTGGCCCTTGGCGCTGCGCTGGTGGCCGTCCGTCGCCGCCGCTGAGCCCCAACCCCGTGCGCCGCTTTTGGGCGGCGCACGTGTGATTTCAGCTCAAAGGCGAGCCGACCTCAGTGTTGGCTCGCCTTTCTTGTATTTTTCCTCGTCATATCGCTGTCCGGCTTGGCTTGACACTGCTGTGTCATTTCTTGCAACGTGGGGAAGGTTGTAATTTTTTTGTTCTGGTGAATTCAGAGGCAGGCGCACACCACACCCAGTCCAAAGGTAGACCCGGGTATGTTGTGCTGCTGCATTGATGGCGGCCGGGCTTGAAGAGGAGTCCTTCTATGCGTGTTGTGGCCATCGTGCCAGCGGCGGGCCTCGCCTCTCGTTTGGGAAGTCCCGTGGTTCCCAAAGAGCTTTTGTTGATTCCCGGTCCCAACGCTGGTCTTGAGCCTGTCATTTTTGATGCGCTGCGCCGTTGCCATCAAGCCGGGATCCAAGAGGTTGTGGTGGTGTCCCGGCCCGGTAAAGCGCTGCTGAATGTGTTTGTGGATGAGCACCTGGAGAGCGCCTGGCCTGCATTGAATGTGACACGTGTGACTCAAAGCGGTTCGGGGCTTTTGGGCGCTGTGAAGACAGCGGTCGATGTGGTCAAAGGGGACATTTATGTGCTGGTTTTGCCCGACACCGTGGTCAGGCCCATCACGTGCTTGAAGCCGGTGGTGCGCCGCGTTCGACAGGGGGCTGCGTTGGCGTTTGGGGTCTTTCCCACCAAGAATCCTCGTGAACAGGCTCCTGTAGAGCTCGATGGCAAGGGCAAGGTCGTCAAGCTCCAGGAAAAGCCTCGGCGCCCACTGGCCAACAACACCTGGGGCGTGCTGGCGTTTGATGGTCGGCTTTGTCTTCTACTAGACAAAGAGACAGCATTTTGTGATGTTTTGTCGGCCGCTTTGACCAAAGGCCTCGATGTGCAAGGCGTGTTCTTTGGTGAGGGGCAATACATTGATACAGGCACCATGGACGGGCTCGCGTCTGTGTTTGTCAGGCCGGACAGCCGAGGAAGTTGCTCTTGTTAAGAGGGTGCGGTCAGGGCAGCGGGCGGTCGATGTTTGTGGGTGCCAATAGGAGAGTGACTCGATGAGCCGACCCGAACATGATCGCAGGCTGGATTACGTGGAGTTTCCGGCCACAGACCTGGACGCCACACAGAAGTTTTATGAAGCCGTCTTTGGTTGGACCTTTACCAGCTACGGTCCAACCTACCTGGCCTTCAATGATGGTCGCCTTGATGGCGGCTTTACCACCAATGGCCCTGCCGTGGGCCCCGTAGGGGTCCTGGTGGTGCTTTACGCCGTGGATTTGGAGGCTGTGGAGGCGGACATCGTGGCCAACGGC
The DNA here is from genome assembly GCA_937123825.1 of uncultured Pseudomonadota bacterium. GTDB lineage: Bacteria > Myxococcota_A > Bradymonadia > Bradymonadales > CAKZKQ01. The sequence goes on along the minus strand of CAKZKQ010000210.1, from coordinate 154 downwards.
GGGACGATCTCAACGCCGACCTTCAGTTTTCCTGGGGGACGGCGCTTCCATTTTATGGATCCCAACGGCAATGAGCTTGCGGTGTGGTCAGACCCGGTGTGATGGTCTGAAGGTGCAGACTGCAAAGCCCTTTGTGAATCGTACAAACAACGAT
>CAKZKQ010000209.1 GCA_937123825.1 uncultured Pseudomonadota bacterium | reverse complement strand
TCCATGCAGCTCCTCCCATTCGTGATCCGAGTAGACCATCTCCTTGGCGATCTTCAGAGCGCCTTTTCTCTCCACGATGATGAAGCAGTATCCCAGAGGTTTGTAATCCAGGTGCGGGTTGCGGCCCGAGACGTAGGCGACCCACACGGCGCCGTGTTTATTGTGGTGGTACTGGGTGAGCTTGAAAAAGTGCCGGGGGTTGGCCTCAAGGCTGCCCTGCTTGCGCATCATGTCCAGAACCATCGGGTTGGTCTCCAGCTCAGTCCTGGGGAGGTAGCCCTGGTGGTTTTTCATGGAGGGGATGAGGCACGCGTGAAACTTGTCCAGAGTGTCGTTGTATGTGTCCAGCGCTTGTGTAGACTCGGCAAAATAAGTCTTGTGGTTCTCTTCGCGGATTTTGGCCTCAAGGTCCAAAAAGTGCTCTACGAAGTCTTTGACCCTTTGCATCGCGTTGTTCTCCAAAGAGATAAGACCATCCAAAAGAACGCCAGACCGATCGTCAAGGGTCGGTCTGGCGAGTTTGAGTGGTCTCTTTGAGGTTTTGGGGAGAGATTTGGGTCAGAGGTTGACGCCGGGGGCGGTGCCCAGCTCCCAGACCAGGGTGATGTCGCGGTGGCTGTGGGGTTCGAGGTCCAGCGTCCAGCGGCACATGCCGTTGGCGTCGATCTCATCGGGGGCTGGCTTGCTGCGCTTCTTTTTGACGTCGATGGTGACCTGTTCGACCTCGGAGACCGGGACGCGTTCTGTGATGGTCAGTTGCCGCGTTTGGGCTTCGAGGTTGCTCAAAAAGAGCCGCACGGTGTGTTTGCGCCGGGTCCACTTGTCCACATCATCGGTTTTGGCCTTGCCCTCGTGGATCAGCCTTTGTAGGCGCAGCCCGTCTTGTGGGCCAAAGCTGAGCTCAAACGGCGCGCCCGGTGCCACAAAAAGAACCTCGGTCCATCCCACAGGGCCGCTCTTTTGGATCAACTCCACGGGACCGGCCAGGATGGGGTAGGGCGAGCCGTTGTGTTGGAGGCTTTCGAGGAAGACTCGGAGGGAGGCTTCGGGGAAGGCCAGCAGGTGGGTTTTGGCGTCGGATTCGAAGTCAAAGAGCGGGATGAAGCACGGGCGGCCATCAGAGGCGACCGTTTGTGGGGTCTGGGCGCGCAGGTTCTGGATTTCGCCGCCGTCATCGACGCCCATCAGCCGTTCGGTCGCCGGTGCGGGCTTCGCCGCCCCTTTGGAGCCGCTGGGGGCCGAGGTCTGGATGGCGACCTCGCGGGCTTCAAAGCGGACGTCTTCGTTGCGCCGACGGGTGGTCAGGGCGTCGTCCTGGAGCACGGGCGGCTCTGTGCGCGACGTGGAGCGCGCGGTGGAGAAGACCAGCGAGACCTCCGACCAGTCCTCGCCGGTGTGTTGCCAGAGCGCTGCCTGGGCCTGGAAGTGCAGGCGCCCGTCGATGAGGCGCGCCTGATGAATGGGGCGCCACAGCGCGTTGGGGCAGACGTAGTCGATGCGCAAGGTGATGGGGCCAGCTTCGGTGACGGTGAGGTCGATGTCGACGCAGGCCACAAAGCGCTCGGTGGTCTCTTCGAGCAGGGCGCGCTGTGTGAAGGTGCGGTCGTGCTCCTCTTTGAGGTCTTGTTGGGTCCAGCAGCGCTTGAGGTAGGTTTGCTGGACATCGCGCATGCGCTCAAAGATGCCCTCAAAGGTCTCCTGCCAGATGTGGGGCTCGATTTGACCCCAGGAGGCGTCCTCGGGGACCTCGACGACGCTGCGCCGGAGCATGTCAAGCAGGCGCCGGTGTCGCCCCAGGGCGGCTTGTTGGACGCCAAAAAGCTCGTTCATGTCGGCTTCGAGTTCTTCGAGCTTGGCGTCGAGTTCCCGGACCTTGTCTGGGGCGTCCTGGCGACGCACGCGCATGGCGCGGCGCACGCGTGCGTCGGTGGCGCGGCCCTGGCCGTCGAGCACTTCGGCCCGAACCGAGACGTCCTGGAGGACAGGAGCGACGCCCATGACGCGCAGTTTGTGGGTGCCGGGTTCGAGCGTGAGCTGGACGCGGCGCTGGACCTGGGCGCGGTCTTCGAGGAGGGTCACCTCGGTGATGGGCGCGTCCAGCGAGGTGCGGGGCTCCAAAGGCGGAAAGAAGAGTTCTTGCATGATCAAACCTCCCGGCGGTTGCCGCCCACGATCTCGTTTTTGATGTAGACCTTGACCACGTAGCGGGCCTTGAGGTGCTCGGTGGTGCCCGGTTTGATGGACACGTTCCAGTGGCGCCCGGCTTTGAGCGGCGCGGAGCGCTCGCGCTGGTCGTAGGTCTGCCAGGCGGGCGTGATGTCCTGCTCTTCGACCACCACCTCGGCGTCTTTGGCCGGGTGGGGGATGCGCTCGCGGACCTCGACGTCGATGACGCGGCCAAGGTTGTTGGTCAACTCAATGGCGATGTCGTGGCAGAACTCGGCGGTGGCGACCACCTGGGCGCTGGAGCGGCGCTCCTCAAAGGCCGTGTTGCGTGCGCACACTATCGCCTGTTCGACCCCCAGGCCCAATTCAAAGCGCTGGCCGGGGGCCACCGTGGCCAGCGATGTCGTCAGGACGTACTCACCATCCACGTAAATCTCGGCCATGCCGGGCAGCAGGGGGCCGGTGTGGGGGTTTTGGAGCTTGGCCACGCGGTAGACGTCGGTCTGGACCCTGGGCACCGTGACGTAGCTCAGCGCGCACTGGGCCTGACGGTTGGCCAGCGGCACCGAGTGAAAGGCTCCGTCGCCCGGCACGTCGATGCGGTCGTCGGCGCTGTAGACGTGGTCAAAGTGGCCTGCGGCGCCCCGTACATCGACGCTGCCAGCAGGCAACGAGGTGCGTCCGGCGGCAGTGGCCATTTGGCTCGCGTGTGAGATCAGATCACTGAGGTTGGCGATGTTCAGGTCGGCGTAGCGCTCAAGGCTGCGCCTGTAGCGGGCTTGGGCGTTTTCCTGGGTCAGCGCGCCGCGCTCGTTATGGCGTGAGGCTGGCCCCAGGGTGAGCCTGGCAAAGCGTCCGGGATCGGGGCGCTTGGGTTTGGGCGGCGCGCTGGGTTTGGACGCGGCGATTTTGGCGGCCATTGGGGCCGCAGCCATCCTTGAGGGCGCCGCTGCGCGTTTGCGCCGTGCGGCACGCAGCATCGGTTCGGGTGCGGCCATGGCTTCTTTTTCCATGCTGGGCATCTCTGGCGCCGCGGCGGCGCCCCCGTAACCCATGCTGCTGCCGACGATCATGGACTCGTCTGTGTCGGCGTAATCGTCGTAATCCTCTTCGAGCAGTTCTTCAGCGGCGCTGCCACCACTCAAGACGCGATCAAAGAGCTGCTTCATCATGGTCTGATCGCTGTGGTTTTGCGGCGTGTGTCGCGACAGACGCTTGGGAGAAGGGGTGGCGGCGGCTGCAGCGGCGTGCGAGCGGTCGTGGTCGCCAAAGAGTCGGTCGGCGTCGCGCGACGCGGGTCGAAAACCTTTGGGCGAAGGCGGCGCGGGCTGCGCTTTGCCGATTTTAATGGCCGTAAGCGCAGGTTTCTCTGTCCACTGCATGGCACTGGCCGTCGACAACCGCAGCGACACCCCTCGCCAGTCCTCGCCGCTGGCCTGATTGACCACCGCGCGCATCTGAATGTGGGCCTGTGAGCCGTCTCGGCTGATGTGGCACTGGTACTGCGGCGCCCAGCGCGCTCCGGGGACAAAATAGGAGATCAGCAGCGTCAAGCCCTGGGGCGGCGCTGGGCCTTCAACGCGCAGCGTGGCGGTGATGGACTTGGACAGGCGCGTGGGGGTCAAGCGGCGCGCGTCGCCAAATTGGCGGATGTCTTCTTCGATTTTGGCCGCCTCGTCCCGCAGCGCTTTGAGCGCATTGCGCGAGGCGCGCTCTTCCTGTTGGCGTCGGTGCTGGGCCTGGGTGACAAATTGGTCCAGCGCCAGACGCGCGGCCACGGGAGAGGCCGGAGGCCGGGAGCCGTCCTTGAGCCGTGGCCGGTCGGGGATTTTGAGGTGGTCCAGTAAACCCTGCTCCAGCGTCAGTTGATTGGATTTCTGCAACTGCGCTTCGATCTGGCGCTGGACCTCTTTGAGGCGTTTGACGTCGGGTTCCTGGGGGTTTTGCTCGCGCTTGGCGACGTGGAGTCCCACGCGGACCTGAGAGACAAACGCTCGGGTGCCAGCGGGCGCGCCAAGGACGCTGACGCGGACGCTGTGATCGTGAAGGGAGAGGGGGAGGCCGGGCAGCTCAAGTTGGCCTTGAACCGAACCGGTTGGCAGCGTGGCTCGACGCGTGACGGTGGCACCTTGATGGTACACCTGAACTGCGTCGATGGCGGACGAGATCTCTATCATGGTCGCCTCCAAAGTTGACCGGGATCTGGCAACGGGTGCACCCTTGTGTAAACGCGCAGGCCTTGTTTGACCAGAGGCGAGCGACGGGTTGATCCCTGAAAGCTGCGTTTCCGGTGGGTATGGGGCCTTGTGGGCATGTGGCGCTGGAGACATTAGGGATGGTGGTCGGTGGGTTGGCGTTGAGTGGGGCGCAGAGCGGAGTGGAGGAGGATGAAGCTGACCTTTCTGGGAGGCGCTGAGGAGATTGGCGCTTCGGGTGTGTTGGTGGAGTTGGCCGGGCATCGCATCCTGGTGGATTGTGGTGTGCGTGTGGGGGCGGATGATCCGCTGCCGATGCTTCAGCTCTTGCAAGAGGCCCCTCCGGACGCGGTGGTGTTGACCCATGCCCACGCCGATCATATGGGCGCGCTGCCGGTCTTGATGTCCCTCTTTCCGCAGGTGCCGGTGTATTTGACGACGGCGACGCTGCACATCGCCCGCTTGATGATGGTCGACGCGCTGAGGCTCATGGTGCGGCGTTGGGAGATGGGCGGTCCGACGCCGCTCTATGGCAACTCGGGCATTGAGGCCTTTGCCAACGCCGCCCACCCGGTGCCACTCAACGTGCCGTTGGCGCTCTTTGACGGGGCGGTGCGGCTGCGCCTTTTTCCTGCGGGGCACATTCTGGGGGCTGTCAGCGCGTATTTTGAGAGTCCCGAGGGTCGCGTGTTGGTGACGGGCGACCTGTGTGTGGACGATCAGTTGACGATCCCGGGGGCGATGTTGCCGCCGGTGCGCCCCGATGTGCTGGTGATGGAGGCGACCTACGGCGACCGGCTCCATGCGCGCCGTCAGGACGAGCATCAGCGCCTTGTGGAGCAGGCTTCGGAGGTTTTGGAGCAGGGCGGAAGCGTGCTCTTCCCGGCGTTTGCCATTGGTCGCGCTCAGGAGATCATCCTCTTGCTCAGCCGCGCGATGGAGGCGGGGCAGATGCCCGAGGCCCCCATTTTTGTCGATGGTCTGGTGCGGTCGATCAGCCGCAGTTTTGCGCGTCACCCTGAGTTGTGTTCCCCCTGGCTGCGCCAGCGCATTGAGCGCCACAAGGATCCCTTCTTCTTCAAAGACAGCCCGGCCATCCCAGTGGTCAACGGCCGGATGCGCGAGGACGCCATCCACACGCCTCAGGCGATTTACGTGGCGTCATCGGGGTCGCTCTCGGGGGGGCCGAGTTTGCTTTATGCGCGTCATCTGGCGCAGGGGGCGGACAACCTGATCGCCATCACCGGTTACCAGGACGAAGAGTCGCCAGGGCGGCGGCTTCAGGAGTTGGCCCGTCAGGGGCGCGGGGTGTTGAAGACCGACGAGGCCCAGGTGCGGATGAACTGTCAGCTGGCGACCTACGGGCTGAGCGCGCACGCGGACTCGGCGCAGTTGCTTGGCATTGTGGAGGCGCTCGACCCGGATCACATCGCCCTTGTTCACGGTACTCATAGGGCGAGAATGGCCCTGGGTGAGTCGATCGTGAGGGCTGGTTTGGGTTCGGTGTGTTTGCCGGTGGCAGGTCAGACGTTGGAGGTCGGGGCCAAGCCTGGGGCGGCGTTGGTGCACAAGGGGCGTCCCGTTTTTACGGTGTCCGATGAAGATGGAGAGGAGGACGACGAGTTTGATGAGGTGCCGGTGGGGTTGCCGTTTCGGGTGGAGGCGTTGGTGGCGTTTGCGCGGGGTTTGATTCAGCGCGACGGTCCAGGCGCGACCTACACCGTTCAGGAGTTGTTGTGGGCGTTGGGCGAGCCGGATGCGCCGATGGATGGGCGAAAGGTGGAGACCTTTGGGCAGATTTTGCGGCGGCGCGGGTCGCCGTTTGAGCGCGATCCCAAGCGCCCCTTCATTTACCGGGTGCGTTTTGCGGCCACGGACGCGCTCAGGGCTGCGGCCAACAAGGCGCGGCGGCGGCGTTTCAACACCCTTAACGACGAGCGCACGCACGTGATTGCCATCATTGAGGCGCTCTTTGACAAGTCCAGCGGCCTTTACAAGCGTCAGTTTAGCCCGGAGGGGCGCGCGGTGACGCTGGCCTTTCACTTTCCGAAGGTGGCGGCCAGGGTGCACGCCGAGGCGCTGGAGCGCTTGCGTGAGCAGACGGGCTGGGAGGTGTCGCTGCGTTCGGATCCCCATCAGGCGATGCTCTCTGAGGCGGCTTTGGAGGCTGTGGGGGGCGCGTTTGAAGTGCAGGGCAACCCTTCGGTGCGGTTGGCGTTGCAGGAGGTGGTTGTCAAGGTGCCTGTCGGCGGAGTTGAACCCAAAGAGGCCGTGGTGGACGAGGCCAAGGCGCGTTTTGCGCAGCGCACCGGCTTTGACCTTGTGGTGCGGGCGCAGGGTCAACCAGCGACTGTGCGGACCAAACCCGACGTGGTGGAGCCTTTGGGGGCGCAGGGCAGCCGGATGGAGATCAACCGTGCTTTTGCGCGGATCCGCGAGGCCTTTGTGCGCCACCCTGGCGTTTTGCTCAAGGTCAGCCTCAAGGGCGAACACATCCAGCTTGCCTTTTTGACCCCCGAGGTGGGGGGGCACTTTGCGCCGATGCTCGAAGGGCTCTCCGAGGCGACGGGGTGGCCGCTGGAGATGCGGGCCCACGCCGATCAGCATCGCCTCAAGGCGCTGGCCCGCGGGTTGATGCCCGAAGGGAGCGAGGTGGTGGGCAAGCCGAGTTGTTTTGAAGATCGCGCGGCGCTGCGGATCAAGCTGGCCGAGGCCCCCGACGATGCGCAGCTCCAGGAGGCCGCCGAGGCCTTTTTCAACGCCACCGGCTGGGCCTTGGAAGTGGTGGTGTCTTAAAACCCTCCTTCCGACCCCCTTATCACACAAAAGCCACCGTCCAACGCGCCTTGTGAGGCGTCAGCGCGGCGGGTCTCAGAACGCCAAGCAGGTTTGAACCGCCACGGGAGCCGGGGGTTCTGTGGGGGGCTCGGGCTCCACGGCGGGCTCGTCGGCCATCGTGCGGGTGGGCTGGATGAGGCTCCAGGCGCGCGCCAGGATGCTCTCCAGGACCCGATCGCCTTCAAAAGGCAGCGCAAAGGGCAACTCAAAGTCTTTGTCGACGCTGACCTCGACGGGCTTGCGCGTGTCGGGGTGGGTGACCTCGGCGTTGCGCAGGTTGATGTGGTAGAGCCCTTCGGTGGTGCGCACGCGCAGGTGCTCGGCCTCGACGCGGCACCGGGTGGCCAGCGGGATGCGGGGCATGATGGTGCGCAGCAGGGCGTTGCGGTGCAGCGCCGGGGTGTAGGGCGGCGGCGGCGCCGAGGGCTGGCGTTTGCCGGAGCGGTAGTGGTTGTCGCGCCCGGCGGAGCAGACCGCCACAAACATCTCGATGTCGTGCATGACCTCTGAGAAGACCGCCATGGGGACGTCCTCCAGCGGGCAGAGCTTGCCGGCCTCCGGGGTGTCCTTGAGCCAGCGCAGGCGTACGCGCTGGGCGACGACAAAGAGCGCCAGACCGGACTGGGCCCTGGTGCGCTGGTGCTCGACCGGCGAGACCTGGAGTTCGGCCTGAAGGCCCCATGCTGGCAGCATGAGCACGGGCATGGCGCGGCCACCAAAGCCGGGGCCCTGCATGTGGTAGCGCCAGCCGCGCTGCTTGCACAGCGCCGCCAACTGGTGCTGGCGCAGGATGTTGGCCGCGAAGCGATCCGAGAAGGTCACCGTTTGGCGCTCGGGGGCCGTCAGCGGGTAAAGCTCGCGGTGGGCCTGCTTGAAGGGCTGGGTGACCTCGTGGTCGAGCAGCCAGCGCTGCCAGGCTTTGCGCGTCTGCATGTCGGACTCCAGCGGGTGCCAGAGGTGGACGGTGGCGCGGTGATCAAGCCAGTTCACCGGGCGATCCTGGACATCGACCAACTGGTCGCCAGACCAGATGACGGTGGTGCGGCGCGGACCTCGTTGCACGGTCCAGATCAGGCGCCGGGTCAGGACGCGCATGACGGGGTGGTTGAGGTAGCGGGCCTTCCAGACGTCCAGTCCCCAGCAGCGGTCGCCGTGCCAGAGGCGTTCCAGACGCTCGCGCTGCGCGGGCAGGAGGGCCTGGAGTTCGCGCCACAGGCCTTTGGCCCGCTCCAACTCCATGCTGTAGTGGCGTTTGACGCTGGTGGGCGTGCTCTTTTGGGGCGTGCCGTCGGGCCGCAGCCAGCCCAGCGTGACCTTGGAGGCGCTCTGGATCTCGATGCGGGCAATAAAACGGCCCACAAAGAGGTCCACGCGCCCGTTGTGGTCCAGCCCGCAGCCCGGCACCGCCAACTCTTCGAGGTCCGCGACGGCCACGCCGCGCTCGGTGGCCGCAGCCTGCAGCGCGGTGTCGATCCGGGAGAGCGCCGAGGCGTACTTGAGGCGCTGGCGCAGCCAGACGATCCGGCCCAAACCAGCGTCGCCCATGGTGGCCAGGGCGCTGATGCAGGCGTTGCCCACCCGAGGGCAGCGCGGGCCGACGTCGGGGAGCTTGCGGAAGCTGGTCTCGGTCAACTCGGCCAGGGCGCGTGCCAGCGGCTCGGAGGCCACCAGCGAGGCGCACCAGACCAAACCGCGCAGCAGCGCCGCGTTGCGCTCCGAGACCGTCGGCTGGTGCTCGGCGCCCGGCGCGCAGCGGCCCACGCGGCCAAACCAGTCCTCCAACCCCGCCGTCAGCGTCGAGCGGCCCAGCGCGTCGATGAGGGTGCTGGTCTGCTTGCGCCAGCGCTTTGAAGGCGAAGCGGCTTTGAGGGTCCGAGCGTGCTCAAAAAGCGCGGTCCAAGCGGCGCTGACCTCATCGCTGGCGCTCTCAAGCATCCCCTCAATGCTCTGAGCCCACCACTCGCCCGGATCAAAAAGACCCTCGTCTTTTTGCCCCAAAGCGGTCTGGATGCGGCGCAGCAGTTGGCGATCCTCGGTGCGATCGTCAGGCAGGGTGGCCTGGAGCAATTCCAGGCTGGCGCGCAGCGCTGTGGTCGGAGGCTCTTTGTCGATGGCCCACTCCACCTGACGCAGCAGCGCCCGCAGCGGCAGATCGCGGGCAAAACGCGGCGGCAACCCGGCCACGGATTCAAGCGCCCAGGCCAGCGCGTCGGTCTTCATCGGCAAGCGCCGGCGCAGCAAACGCACCAGCAGGGCCTTGAGACCCGCCATAAAACGCCGCTGTCCCCCACCGCGCGCATTCCACAACCAGCGCCCCAGCGCCGCCACGACCAGCTCGCCCTGCGCCTCTTCAGGCTGGGCCAGCATCAGGGCGCCGCTGGCGCTGTCTTCTGGGCGTTTGGGGGCCTTGAGGCTAAAGACCATCTCTTCAAGATAAACGCCGAGCGTCTGCTGGTGGGCCAGGTTGGGATCCTGGCTGTGGAGCGGATAACGATCGGGACCTTCTTCGGGCGCATGGCCTTGTTCAAACCAGGAGAACATCTCTTACCCTGTGTTGGTCTTGGCGCACCGTTGGCGCCGAGGTCGAGCACAGGAAATCTAAGAATTCACTTCACCGCGTCAATGGGTTAAGCTGAACAATTTTTCATGCGGATTGTGTTCAGTTATTTTGGTTGCCCACAGACACAAAAAAGCCCCGCAGGCAAATGCGCCAACAGGGCCAGGGACACCGATGAAAACGACGTTCATCGATCTGGTTGTGCGCGGTCCAGCCGCGCGCTATTTGACGCCTCGGTAAGCATCCCAGTCGGCCTGGGTGTGGATGTCGCCGACTTCAAACTGCTGTTCCCGATCAAGATCGTAGTAAAAGTAGCGCGTGGCGCCCTTGTAGACGCTGCGGAAGTAGATGTAGCGGTGCTGACGGATGTAGGAGAAGGGCAGGTTGAGGGAGAACTGGCCTTCTTCGTTCAGTTGCACATGTCCGTTGCCGGTCTTGAACTGGCCCAGGCCGGGGATGGGCGAGTCGATGTAGAGCTGCGCGCCGGAGGGCATGGGGGTGATGAAGATGATGGCGCCGGTGACGCTCTGGGCGTTGGTGTTGGTGTAGTTGAGTTCAATGTTGACGCTTTGGTTGTGCGCCAGAAAACCGCCCGAGAGGTTGGTGCTGTTGGCCACGTAGGTGTGGACCTGACGGGCAAAGTCAAAGATCTCCTGCGGCGTCCAGTCCCGATCGACCATCCCGGGGGCGCACATCAAGCGATCCTCGTTTTCGGTGCACTCAAGGCGAAAGTCCGGCGCGTTGGCCAGGCGCTGCTTGAGGATGACCTGCTCCTCCTTGGACAACTCCGAGAAGCTCAGCGTCATCGTCGGTTGGCGCAGCGCCGGGGCCGGGCGCGCCGTCGAGCACGCCGCCGCCGCACAAAGCACCAGCACCACCGCCGCCCACTTCATCACATCACCATCGTTGCGCTTCGTCATGGTCTCTCACCTCTATGACTGCACGGGCCCGAGAGTGGTGGCGTATGTAGGTTAAACGCCTACCTTGACCCATACCTGACCACTTATAACCCCTCTGGGCGATGTGTCGATTTTTTGGTGCTCGTGGCTGTGCTGTGGTCTGCTCCAAAATCCATACACGCGCCGGTTTGTGCCCTCACTCTGGGTCACCCGGCCACGCACGAAGGTGGGACCATGTCCGAGCAAGAGACCATTTTGGGGGTCGCCGTGCGCGACATCGCGCGGCTGCGCACCGTGACAGCCACCGTCGTCCGCCACGGCTTTGGCGAGCTTGTGAACCGCTCGCCGTTGGCCAAGCTGGTGTCCTCCGCCGAGGCCCAAACCAACGAGGATCTCACCACTGCCCCCGCCGCCGAGCGCTTTCGGCGCCTGCTTGAGGCCCTCGGCCCCACCTACATCAAGCTCGGTCAGGTGCTCTCCATGCGCCCCGATCGCCTCCCAGCCGACTACATCAAGGCTCTGCAAGCGCTCCAGGACAACGCCCCGGTGTTGCCCTTTGAGGCCATTCAAAAACGCGTCGAAGACGGCCTGGGCGCCCCGATCGAAGAACTCTTCGCCGATTTTGATCGCGAACCGCTCGGCACCGCCTCCATCGCCCAGACCCACCTCGCCACAACCCACGACGGCCAGCGCGTCGTGGTCAAGGTCCAGCGCCCCGACATCGACCAGATCATGCGCGGCGACCTCGATCTCCTCTACCTCGGCGCCCGCATCCTCGAAGCCACAATCGACGAGATGTCCCTCTACTCACCCTCGGACGTGGTCATCGAGTTTGAAAAGGCGCTGGTGCGCGAGTTGAACTTCACCTTTGAGTTGGGCAACCTCCTGGCCGCTCGCCAGCTCCTGGTCCCCGAGCGGCGCGTCGTCGTGCCCGCCCCGCGCCCCGATCTCTCCTGCCGCACCGTGCTGACGATGGAGTTTTTCAAAGGCGAACCACTGCGCAAGCTCCAACCGAACTCCCTGGAGGCCAAAGAAGCCGTCGAAGAGCTGCTGCACGTCATGCTCAAGCAGATCTTTGTCGACGGCTTCTTCCACGGCGACCCCCACTCCGGCAACATCCTGGTCGGACCCGACGGCACCGTCTGCATGATCGACCTGGGGCTGGTCGGCCGCCTCAACGCCACCCAGCGCGACGATCTGGTCACCCTGATCCTGGCCGCCATCAGCAACGACGTCGACACCATCGCCCGCGCACTGATCAAGATCGGCACCCCCACCCAGCGCATCAATATGGCCGAGTTCAAGGCCGAAATCTCCCGCATCCGCAGCGAACAACTCCAGGTCGCCAACCTGACCGACTATGACTCTGGCCAGTTCATCCAGGAGTTTGTCTCCGCGGCCCAACGCTTCCGCATCAAACTCAACACCGAATACTCCGTGTTGACCAAAGCGGCGGCCACCATCGAAGGCATCATCGCTGAACTCGACCCCGACGCCGATGTCATCGGCATCGCGCGCCACTACATCGAGCCCATGGTCGCCGAGCGCCTCTCACCCCACCGCCTCATGGAAGAAGCGCTCGGCGGCGTCACCGGCGTCGGCTCCATGCTGCGCCACCTGCCTGGCCAACTCGATCGAGTCCTCCACGACCTCGAAACCGGCAACGTCCAGGTCCGCGCCACCACCGAAGGCCTCAATGAAATCGCCCCCATGCTCCACCAGGTCGGCAGCCGCCTCTCCATGGCCCTCTTCGCCGCCAGCATGTGCATCTGCGCCGCCATCCTCCTGCCCAACGACCCCACCACCGTCAACGGCGTCCCCCTTTTGAGCCTCTTGTGCATCCTCATCGCCATCATCGACTGGACCATCCTCTGGTGGTGGCACTTCATCGGCGCCGGCAAACCCGTCAAACTCAGCCCCTGGCTCAAATTCTTCTGGCGACCCAAATAGCTGGGCTCGCTCACGGTGTGAGCGAGCGGTTCGCGGCGCCCCGTTGGGGCTTGCTTTTGGTTCGCTTGCTGCGCTGCGCTTTTGGTTCGGTCGCTCGCTTTGCTCGCTTCCTTTTGGTTCGCCTGCTTCGCAGGCTTTTGGCATTTGGGATGGGTTGGGTTCTTAGCTTCGCCGGTACGAGTGGGGCCTTTCGTCGAAAGTGGTTCGTT
>CAKZKQ010000208.1 GCA_937123825.1 uncultured Pseudomonadota bacterium | reverse complement strand
AGATAAATCTTTCAAGTTTGAGAACAATGGCTTCATATCGCCTTTTAAGAAAGACTTGATGCACGCATCATTATAAGTCACAAACTGTTCTTTCAACATCTTTCTAAAACCTTCTTCTTTCAGTTTTTCCATAAAGATGTTAACCATAGGCTGTGTTTCGCCTGGCTGACCAGAGTTGATCAAGAATATAGCACCTTCACCAACACCTTCTTGCTTTCAAGCGGTTACGATGACGCCAACTTCAACCTGGGCAGCCAGTTCTTCTTGGAGATCTTCACTTACCGGGCTCAGTTGCGCGACACGATGCGCGCCGAGGTGAGCGATGACATCACGGTGGTCGCCGGTTTGGACGCCGAATGGGAGAAGACTGACCTGAGGATTCGCTTGCCCAACCAGGGGCCGCCGAAAGAAGGCGAGGTGAACGTGGGGCCGCCGGACTTCACCGATGTGGTCTTCATTGAAGAGAATGACCTGCGTGAGCGGTCAGTGGCGCTCTTTGCCAACCTGGAGTTGCAGGGTTTTGACGACAAGCTCCTGGTGGTCCCCGGTGTGCGCATGGACTACTTTGAGCAGGTCGATGCCTTCACCTTCGAGCCCCGCATCACGGCCCGTTATGACCTCAACCAGCAGTGGGTCCTCAAGGGCGGTGCGGGCCTCTTCATGCAACCCCCCACCGATGATGAGACCATCCCCGGCTTTGGCAACCCGAACCTGGGCCCTGAGAAGGCCTTCCAGTACTCCCTGGGCACTGAGTATCGCCCGCTGGAGCACCTGAGTTTTGATGTGACGCTCTTCTACAAAGACCTGGAGGATTTGGTCGGGCAGCCCGAGCAGACCGCCGACAACACCGACGTGGAGCGCTACGCCAATGCGGCTGAAGGCCGGGTCTACGGCATGGAGTTGTTGGTCAAGCATGAGCTGGCCAACAACTTCTTTGGCTGGATCACCTACACGCTCTCGCGCGCCGAGCGCCTGGATCCCGGCGAAACCAAGTACCGCCTCTTTGACTTTGACCAGACCCACATCCTGACCCTCATCGGCTCCTACCAGTTGCCGCTCAACTGGGAGATCTCGGCCCGCTGGCGCTACGTCACCGGCAACCCCGACACGCCCATCGTTGGCGGCATCTTCAACGCCGACACCGACCGCTACGAGGCGTTGGTTGGCGCTGTGAACTCCTCGCGTCTGTCGAGCTTCCACCAGTTGGACATCCGCGTGGACAAGCGCTGGATCTACGAGACGTGGCAGTTGAACCTTTACCTCGACATCCAGAATGCCTATAACCGCTCCAACGTGGAAGGGCAGGACTTCAACTTTGACTTCTCTCAGTCACAGCCCCAGCAAGGGCTCCCGCTGCTGCCCGTCCTTGGCATCAAAGGCAGCTTCTGAGGCAGACCCATGCCACACCGACAGACTCTCTGGGCGCTCCTGGGGCGTCTGACCGTCCTTTACGCCCATCGCCTGGGTCGCCGCGCCCCCACCGTCAGCCCCAAAGACGATGAGCCCAGTCTGCCCAGACTGGTGCTGGGCACCGTGATGCTGGTCATCCTGGTCTTTCTCCTGCTCTACCCGCTGACCTGCGAGCGCCCGCTGCGGGTGGCGACCTTCAACATTGAAAACTTCCCCAAGAATGAGCGCCAGATCGAAGGCGCCTTTGCAGAAATGAAGTCTCTGAAGGTCGACATGGTCGGCGTTCAAGAGATCACCGACCGGCGCCGCTTTGCCCGTGAGGCTCAAAAGCACCTGGGCCACACCTGGCGCTTTGCCCACGCCGACTACGACGGTCGCCTTGGCCTCGGTGTCCTCTACAGAAGCAACCGCTTTGTCCTCATCAGCGCCCGCACCCGCAATGAACTCATCGTTCGTCCCGGCACTCGCCCCGCCTTCGAGGCCCGCTTCCTGTCCCGCTACGAGTTTGGACCGCCGCTGCGGGTCATTGTGGTCCACTTAAAGGCCATGGGAGACGGCGTGGACATCCGCCGCAAGCAATATGCGGCGCTGCGGCCCATCGTCGAGCAAGCCGTGGCTTCCGGAGACCGCGTGGTGCTCCTTGGAGACTTCAACGCCACCTCCGAGGCCGACAGAGCGGAGTTGGAAGCCCTTTCCAGCGCCGCAAAACTCAAGTGGGCCACCAAAGACATGGCCTGCACCTCCTTCTGGTCCCGCGATGATGGCTGCTTTGGCTCTGCCCTCGACCACATGCTCACCACCGAACCCTACTTTGAGAGCAAAGCCCGTGGCCCCTGCCAAAGCGAAGGCTGCGACCGCAAAGACCAATGCCCCATTTTCCACCGCGAAGTGTCCGATCATTGCCCAATCACGCTCGATTTCTAGGACGTGTGTGTAAAATGGGGTCTAGACAGGCTTGTGCGATGTCATTGGGCCGGCGGCCAATGGGAGATTTTGCAAACGCCCCTTGGTTTGCCCCACTCTCTTGGGTGTGTTTGTGACCCTCGCTGGGTGGCGTTGTCTGTGTTTGGAGTGGCTTCTTTATGTCATTGTTGTCTGATGTTCGTTCCCTTGGGTTTGTGTGTTTGCTGCTTGCTGCGGTGAGTGGCGGTTGTGTGTCGTCTCCTCAGGAATCGGAACCGATGGATGCGGGGATGATGGATGCAGGAGGAGTGGACGCGCAGGAAGGTGCGGATGCGGAGGAAATGGATGCAGAGTCAGATGGCGAAGGGGGGGCGTGCTCGGAGGGCTATGCCAGGCCTATAGATGGGGGGCCGATGGGGGATGAGCTGGTGTTGGAGGCGTCGGGTCTGGCGGCTTCGAGGGTGACCCCTGGGATGCTCTGGACCCACAATGATTCTGGGGATGGTGCGGTGCTCTATGCCATGGCGGAGGATGGGGCTGCGATGGGGCGGCTGACCCTTGAGGGGGTGGAGGCCAAAGACTTTGAGGACATCGCGGCGGCCCGTTGCCCTGATGGGCAGGGGGAGTGTCTCTGGGTGGCCGATGTGGGCAACAACGCCTTGGAGCGCGATGATTTGGTCATCCACGTGGTGCGTGAGCCTGACACCGGCGGTGTGCCCTTTGGGGAGATCAGCGCGGCGCCGCTCGTCAGTTTGCCGGTGTCTTATCCCGATGACGCTGTGGATTGTGAGGCGTTGGTGGTCACGCCCGACGGCAAAGCGCTCTTTATGATCGAGAAGACCAATGACCCGCGCCCCAGGATTTTTGCTCACCCTGGTTCGCTCAACCTCCCCAACCCCGTGGTGCTCACCGAAGCGGGGCGGTTTGACTCTCCTGGAGTGCCCATTGACCGCGGGTATATGGTGACGGGGGCCGACATGCACCCGACCGAGCCTCGCGTGGTGGTTCGTCTTTATACGGGGGTCTTTGAATACCGCCTGGAGCCGGGTGCGAGCGTGGTCGGGATGGACGACGTGGACCCCTTGTTGGTGGTGGCAGGTCCGCTTTCAGAGCCTCAGGGGGAGGCGGTGACCTACGACGACAGCGGTGAAGGGATTTGGACGGTGTCGGAGGACCGAGAGGGGATGCCGGGGCAGGTGCTGCACTTCTATGGTTGTGAAGAAGAGTGACGGGGCTTGGTTTGGGGTGGCTTTGGTGTGGCCCCACTGTGTCAAGACGGGCTCCCGCTTTTGCTGGGCTTGGTTCTTCTAGGTCAATTCTCTGGGCAGGCCGTCGTGGATGGTGTTGAGGTCAAGGATGCTCTCTTTGGCGCAGGTGTGTTTGCGCGGGGTCCAGCGGGGGTCTTTGGCGTCTTGAATGGACTCCATCAGTGAGGGGAAGATGCCGCGCAGCTCCATTTGGTGTCCGTTGTGGGGCACCTGGAGGGTGTTGTAGACCCTGGTGCCGCACCGCTGGCAGAAGTGGCGCTTGAAGCTGCCGTCTTTGACCGTGGTGAAGGCGCGGATCTGCTCCTGGCCGCGCTCTACGTGAAAGTCTTTGGCATCCACATACACGTATTGGTAGAGCGAGGTGGCGTGTGAGCGACGGCAGTCGTCGCAGTGGCAGTAGCCCGAAAAGACCACCTCGGCCTGTCTGGCCACGCGCCACCGAACATCTCCGCAATAACATCTGGCTTTAAAGTCTTGTTGGGTCTCGTCCATGGGGCTCCGTGGGGTGGTGTGCTTTGCCGAAGGGCTTGGTTTGGCGCCAGTCTGGCATATTGTCCAGCGCTTTGTGCAGTTGGGTGATCCGATTTGACGTGTGTTGGTCAATACGGTTGGGCCGGCCCCGTGCTGGCGGGGGGCTTGGGGTTGGCATTCTTTGTGCTGTGGTGGAGGGGGCGATGTGAATCGATAAGGACCACGGCAAAAGGAGAGGCCATGTTGCGCTTTAGAGAGTTGACCACCGAGCAGGAGTTTGTGGCGTTTAAGGATGGGTATGAGAGCAACCTGCGGCGGCGCTCGGATGAGAGACTTCAGTGCACGGTGCCTTTGGAGTATGTGGCGACGTCCAGGGCGGTGGGGTGCTTTGATGGGCGCGGGCAGATGGTGGCGGGGTTCATCATGCGCTATGAGGGGCCGCTTCGCTGCGTGTCGGCGGTGCCAAAACACGCTCAGGATGTGTCGCCGCTCTTGTGGGAGTGCGATGGGCAGGATTTGTGTGAGTTGACGTGCATCTGGCGCAGCAAGGGGATTTCCCACACGGCGTTTGCGCTGGTGGTCTGGCCCAAAATCATCGCCGATTGTGTTTCCAGCGGGCGCAAATACATTCTGGGGCTTGGGTTCAACAACACCATGAACGACATCTATCGGATTTGTCGCCCCGTGCAGGTCTACGCCGGTCCTTCTGCTGCTGCAGAGACCAACACGCAGGTCTTTATCTACGCCTACACGCGCCACGGCATCGCGCTGACTTATGTGACCAACTTCTGGGACCGGATGATGGTCTTGCCGGTCAAGCGCCTGGGGCGCTCATTGGTGGCCCGTCTGGGGTCTTCAAAGCCCGTTGCGGAGGTGCGCTGATGAAGGTGGCATTGGTGAGCGTGGGGTCGCGCGGGGACATTCAGCCCTACATCGCGTTGGGGCGTCGTTTGAGGGCGTGTGGGCATCAGGTCCGTGTGGCGGGGGTGGACCCCTATCGTGGGTTGGTGGAGTCGGCAGGGTTGGATTTTTGCTCGCTGGGGCCAATGCCGGGGCAGTTTCGCAAGCGGGCTCAGGATGATGGGGCGAAGAAACGGCGCGATGGCTCGGCCAGATTTGAGGGGGTGCTGGGCAGGGCGCTCTTCTGGGGGATTTTTCCCCATTTGTTGCGGCCTTATCTGGATCGCTTTGTGGAGGCGTGTCGCGGGGTGGATGCGGTGATGTATTCGCGTCTGGCGTTGCCGGTACCGCACGTGGCCGAGTCGATGGGCGTGCCTTGTTTTGAGGGGTTTCCCGTGCCCCATTGTTCCAACGGCGACTTTGCCAACCCGCTTTATGCAAGCTGGGAGCGGCTGGGGGACTGGGCGGTGCGGGCCAGTTATACGGTGGAGTGGCAACTGACCCATCAACTCTCTTATGGGACCATGGCGCGCTTCAGGAGGTGGTTGGGTTTGGGGCCGGTGGGGCGGCGGCGTTTGCGGGAGCACGCCGATGAGCACCTGGCTGGGACGCTCTATGGATACAGCGAGCATGTGTTGCCGCGCCCGAGCAGCTGGTCACAAGAAAAGGTGGCGGTGACGGGGTATTGGTTTGACGACGGGGAGGCCTCTGATTGGGAGCCTCCGGCGAGCCTTGAGGCGTTTTTGGCGCGGGGTGCCGGGCGGACGATTTGTGTGGGGTTTGGCAGCATGAAGCCGCACCGACCGGGGCGTTTGTTGGAGATGTTTGAGCGGGCCCTGGAGAGGCTGGATTTGCAGGCGGTGGTTTTGGCGGGTTCGGGTGGGTTTGAGCGCTGTGGTTCCAAGCGGATGATGGTTTTGGAAGGTGCGCCCCACAGTTGGCTTTTCCCCAAAGTGGAGGCCGTGGTCCATCACGGTGGGGCGGGGACAACGGCGGCCGCGCTTAAGGCCGGTTGTCCGGCGGTGGTGGTTCCCTTTGCGTTTGACCAGCCCTTTTGGGGGCAGCGGTTGGCCCGGTTGGGGGTGGCAGCTGGTCCGATTCACGAGCGAGAGGTGACGGTGCAGAAGCTTGTGGAGGCGCTTGGTGCGGTGACCGGGGATGTTCAGATGCGTCGCCGAGCGCAGGCGGTGGGTGCCAGGCTGGCCGCCGAAGACGGTGTGGGTCAGGCGGTGGCTGCTTTGGAGCGGTGGTGTCGGGAGGGTGAAGGCAGGGGAGGGGGTTTGGGTCGCCGCCCGGTGAGGCGAGCGGCTTAAGGGAGAGAGGGTCAGGCGGCGGCTTCGGCGGCCGGGGTGGCCAGGACTTTGCGGGGGGAGGCTTCGTGGCCGCAAGAGGGGCACACGGAGGCTTCCTGGCGCAGGTCGTACCCGCAGGAGGGGCAGGGGCCGCGGCTGAGTTTTTCGCGGGTGCGGCGCACGCTCCAGAGGATGCCGGCGGCCAGCGCCGAGACGACCACCACCAGGATGGCCATGGCCAGGGCCAGGAAGGGCAGCAGGACGACCACAGTCACCAGGCCCGCCACGCCGCCAGCCTCAATCCAGCGCCACCACTTGCTGGGCACCGCCATGGCGTCGATGAAGTCCACCAATTGGCTGCGCAGCCAGGTCACGCCGACGCTCATCAGGCCTGCGGCGATGACCGAGACCGTCATCACCATGCTCTGGCCTTCACCTGTGCCTGCGCCAGCGGTAAAGAGCAGCGTGTCCCAGCTTGCGGCGACCTCGGTGCCGGCGGCGGGCAGGGCGTTGGTCTCGTAGCCCATGTTGACCAGCAAGAAGGCCGTCATCATGGCCGTGGCCGTGTTGATGATCTGGTTGGGGACCTTCATGAGTTGTTCAAAGTCGGCGTCGGTGCGGATGTAGTGCTCGACGACCGTCAGTGCGCCCAGGACCCCGATGACGTAGGGGCTAAGGACCCATTCCAGGCCGCCGGCCATGTTCGTTTCGCCCACAAAGTATGCGTAGAGCTGCAAGAGGAAGAGCGTCAGAACGGGACGCGCGCCGCTGAGTCCGCCGGTGGCGACCGCTTGGCTGATGATGACAACTGGGTTCATGTCTATGCTCTCCGTAAGTCCTTGATCAGATCTCGCTTCGTGGTTGTTGTGACGAAGCGACTCTGGAAATATTCAACATGTCTGGAAAAAATCAACCATAACGCAATCGTTTTGGGTCGATATTCCCCGCGATGCCCATTTGGGGGCCATCGAGCGGTGTGGTGATGTCCACACGATTTAGAGGACACCCCCGAGCCAAGTGCCCAGCCAGCCGATGGCGCCTTGATAGAGTTCGACGACAAAGAGGATGGTGGCCGTCAGTGCCAGCGAGAGCGCCACGGCGCCGGCCAGCAGTGCCGCAGGCAGCGCCCACTCCCACCACCTCAGGCCCGGGTCCTGGCTGGCTTCGTCTTTGAGTCGCCCGCGCAAGAAGCGCAGCGAGCCTTCCACAAAGAGGGCCGCGCCCAGCAGCGAGACCAGCATCTTCAAGGGCATGTTGGCCCACGGCACCAGCGTCAGCAGCTCGTTGCTGATCAACACCAGCAGGCTGGTCGTCAACATCCACAGCCGCAGCGTAAATCGGGTCGTGAACCGTCTGGCCGGGCCAAACCAGTCCAGAGACTGGCGCACCAGCACAAAGCGGGCGTAGACCATGGCCATGATGGTCACCAGCGACGCCGCGATGGGGAACATCCCCGTGGCGAAGCTCAGCGCCGCCACGACCCCATAAAACCACCAGCGGCGCTTGCGCCACTGTTCATCAACGCCGTCGCTCAGAGCGCCCACGTCGGATTCATGGTGCCAGGTCGACACCCGACCGCAGTGCGGGCAGGGCTGGCCGCGCAGCAAGACCGCTGGAGGCACCGACTCGGCGCAATGCGCACACCGACGCTTTAGAATCAGCGCCCTTTGATGTTCAACAGAAACCTGCACAGAGGTTTGCTCCTCATGCCCGGTTGCCTTAGTACGCGGTGTGAGCCTGCGCCACCACACGCGCTCCTTGCGCCCTTTGGTGAACCCATGCACACATCTTGCGACGACCTGGCATCAATCACTCGGTGTCTCAACGTCTCTACGTGATATAATCACGTTGCGCTTGAATGTATAGCTGATTTTTCCGCTATTTTTAAACCTTTTGGTCCTGGCTTCATGGATTGAAGGTAATCCCCACCGGCACACTCGACAAGGCATAACCGTCTGGTGGATGGGTTGGTTGTGGGCACTGGCGTGTTATAACGTTGTGGTGGCGCGGTCGACGTTTGGGTCTGACGGCGCGTGACTGGAGAGGATATGGAGCATCAGGCCAAGGCGCAGCAGGCGCTCAATCTGGTCAACGTGGGCCGCTACAAAGAGGCGGTGCCGTTGTTGAAGCAGCTCTTGAAGCTGACCTACATCGTCGACTTTGAGTACGACGACTGGTTGCGGGCGCTGGCGGACAGCTTTCAGATGCTCGGCCAGCACGTTCAGGCCGGTTACATCTATCTCTATCTGCACTACTTCGACAATGCCCACGACTGCTTCAGCAAGGCCAGCGACAAGCTGGATCTGGCGTTGTGCGAAGAGGTCCGGGGCAACCACCAGCGCGCCGCCCGGCTTTATCAAAGCGAGGGGCGCTACGTGCGCGCGGCCATCAACCTTGAGCGCACCGGCGACTGGAACAAGGCCGTGGAGGCCTGGCGCACCGCCCGCTCCGACATCCGCCCCGAGACCGACGCCTACCCACACGCGTTGGCCACGGTCAATCTGGCGCTGGCGCAGCGTGAAATCGGCGAGGTGAACCCAGCGCGCGATCTCTTCGTGCAGGCCATCATGATCATTGAGGGGCACGCCGATGAGTGGGAGAACATGGGCTTTTTGGATGAGGCGCTGGGGGCTTACCACGCCCTTTGCCTCATCGGAAAGACCGAGCAGCGCTTTGAGAACCTGGCCGAGGGGTACTGCAACGCCATCCGGCTGCTCAAAGAGCAGGGCCAGACCTACCGCGTCTTTCGGTACTACGCCGCGCTGACCGGCTTTGGGGAGAACCTGGGCGAAGACCACGCCGTGGCCACGCTCCACCGCGAGGCCGCCGACTTTGCCGTGCGCACTGGCACCCTCTATCAGAACTTCTACCTCCAACAAGCCGCCCAGGCCTACATCCGCGTCGCGGGCCGCACCCGCGAGCAGAGCAACTTCCCTGAACTGGCCGAAAACGCCTATCTGGCCGCCATCGACGCCTACAACCAGATGGGCGACCTGCGCTCTGTCGACCGCTGCTACCGGGCGCTGTCCACCCTGGAGTTGGACCCCGACAAGACCGAGCGCTACGCCCGGCTGGCCGACGAGACCCGCACCATGGAAGCCGGAGAGGTCCAGATCTACGAGCCCAGCCGCCTGCTGCTCAACCCCCCAGACCTGCCCCCCGTCTGGCGCGACGAATTGCTGGAGTGGGAAGCCGGGGATGACCCCAAGTCCGTGCTCAGCAGCATCGTCTGGGACCTGGAGTACGGCGACGTGGCCCGGCGCATGGCCCTCAACCTCATCCTCTACCAGCTCGACCTGCGCTCTGACCGCAAAGGCGACGATCCCACGCTCCAAAAGCAGATCGCCAGCACCATGGGCGGCCTGCGCTATACCATTGCCTACAAAACCCTGCGCCAACTGGTCGACAGCAAGCACGCCGAGGTCCGCGCCGAGGTCATGACCGCCGCCTCGCGCATGGCCCACCCCAAAGCCTTCATCCTCCTGGAACTGGGCCTGCTCGACAAAGAGGACGAGGTCCGCCAATCCGCGCTCTCGGCCATCACCGCCCACACCTATCCCGAGGCCTACGACCACCTGGTGCGCCTCTACCAACAAAACTCCGACGTCAACGTGCGGATCACGGTCCTGCGCACCCTGGGCCAGATCAAAAGCTTCGAGGCCGCCGAATACCTCTGGAGCGTCCTGCGCAGCGACGCTGTCGACGAGCAAGAGCGCCAAACCCAGGAGGCCGCCTCGGCCGCGCTCCAGTCCAACCTGACCCCCGAGTGGCGCTCCATTTTCCGAAGCCGCCTTCACACCGAACCCGAAGAGATCCGTGAGCGCCTGCGCTCGCTGCTGGGGTGAGCATGGCCCAAAGCACCCACGACCACCTCTACACCGAAATCCAACACCAGCTCGCCCGAGGCGACCACCGCGCCGCCGCCATCGGCTACGAGGAGCTTGGCGAGCTTGGCCGGGCGCGCTCTCTCTATGAGGGCCTCTTTGATTACCTGGAAGCCGGGAGACTGGCCGAACTCCAGGGCGATCTCATGGGCGCCCTTGGCCTCTACCTCAAGCTCGACACCGGGGTGGGGCTCCAGCGCGCCGAAAAGGTCCGCCTTGCCCTCATGGCCGACCTCTCCGATGAACTCCCGCTAGCGCTCGACCTCTTTGAAAAGCGCGGCTACCACCTCCAGGCCGCCGAGTTGGCCGAATCCATCGGTCGCCTGGGCCAAGCCGCCGACCTCTACCGTCAAGCCAGCGGTTTCAAGCGCGCCGCCCAGCTTTTGGAGCGCCTGGGCCGCCTGCGCGAAGCCGGAGAGGCCTACGAAGAAGCCCTGGTCGGTCAACCCGAAGACCCCGAGTCCAACCTGGGCCTTGGCCGCATCCTCCAGCGCTTTGGCCGCCACCGCGAAGCTCTGCGCCTGCTTGGCCACAGCGCCCGCGACGCCCGCTGCGCCCAGGAATCCGCCCGGCGCATCGCCTACGCATTCTTCAAGCTCGGCTTTGTGGAGTCCGGCCGCACCGCGCTGGTCCGTGCCGGGTTGCCCCGAAACCTCGATCCCGAAGCCTTCATGCGTCCCTTTGAGGACGAATTGGCCCAGCAAGACAACGACGACGAAGAGGCCGTGGCCTCCACCGGCGCACTTGAGGGCCGCTACCGCGTCGAAAAACCCATGGGCGGCCGCCGAGGCGCCGTCTTTATGGGCCGCGACCTGCTGGGCGGCCACGCCGTCGTCATCCGCTTCTTTGCCGGCTCCGAAGAAGACAACGCCGTCTATTTTGATGAACTTGAACGCCTCCAACACGCCAACCTGCGCGGTCTGGTCCGCGTCCTCGAAATCAACCGCCCCGGAGGCTTTGTGGTCAGCCAATGGGTCGAAGGCCGCTCACTGCGCAGCGCCCTGACCAGCGACGAGCCACCCACCGCGCTCCAATGCCGAGGCTACGCCCTGCAAATTCTCGAAGCCGTCACCGGTGCCCACCGCGCAGGCGTCCTCCACGGCGCCCTGGCGGCTTCCTCCGTTCGCCTGGGCCTCGGCGGCGCCTGCATCGTCGACGACTGGGGCATGCGCCACATCGAAAAACGCATGGCCACCCAGACCGGCGGCTCAGAGTCCACCTTTGCCTACCGGGCCCCCGAACTGAACATCGGCCGCAGCGCCGACTACCGCGCCGATCTCTACTCCGTCGCCGCCATCCTCTACCGCTGCCTCGTCGGCAACGCCCCCCTGATGGGCCGCAGCGCCGAAGGCCTCGAAGACTGGCCCCAGCCCTTCACCGCCTTCTTCACCCAGGCGCTCTCGCCAAGCCCCGACGACCGCTTCAGCAGCCACGACGCCTTCCGCAAAGCCCTCCAGGGCCTGCCATGGCCCCAGATCGCGCGCCGCCGCCTTCAAAACGAACCCGCCGTCGACCAGGCTCAATCCTCCGCCACCGGCCCGCGCTTCACCACCGACCACCCCCCCGAACCCGGCCAGATCGTCACCGCCCACGACACCCTCCTGGAACGCGACGTCCGCATGCTGCGCCTGCCCCCAGCCGCCCAGCGTCCCGTCCAACTCCTCGACCGCCTCACCGCCCTTGCCGGACCCGAAGTCCCCGTCTTCCAGGACATCCTGCGCCACGACGCCGCCGCCGAGGCCATCATCCTCGAAGTCATGCAAGGCCAATCCATCGCCACACTCGTCCGCGAGCGCGCCACCATCGAACCCACCGTCGTCCTGGCCGCCGCCGAACCACTCCTGCTCGCCCTGGCGCGCGCCCACTCCGAAGGCATCGGCCTTGGCAGCGTCCAACCCGACACCATCATCTTTGACGGCGTCGGCCTGCGCGCCCCCATCGAGCAAGCCCTCCTTTCCCAACCCAACAACATCGCCCACACCATTCAGGCCGACACCGAAGGCTTCTGGCGCGGCCTCATCCTGGCCCTCACCAGCACCCCAGCCCCCCAGGCCGACCCCCCCCTCATCATCCCAGCCCTGCGCACCCGCAAACACCTCCTTGGACGCGACGTCCAACCCCTCATCGACCAATGCCCACCCACCACCGGCTCACTGGCTCGCCACCCCGAATGGTTCGCCGACGGTACGATGACGCTCGACGTTGCCGGGTCTCGGAAGGTGCTGAAAGCTCTGGGCGAGAAGCTCGACCTGTCGACGACCGAGGCCGCACTCGGCGTCTACCGCATCCTCGTCTCGCAGATGGCAGACGCGATCAAGCTTGTGACCATCAAGAAGGGTGTCGATCCGCGTGACTTTACGCTGCTGTCTTTTGGCGGTGGCGGCGGCATGTTCTCCACGGCGGTGGCGCGCTCGCTTGGCATCCGCGAGGTGCTCGTGCCGCGTAGCCCTGGTACGCTGTCAGCCTTCGGCCTATTGGTGTCAAACTTCGAGGTCGACAAGGTCCGCAGCCATTACGTCAAGTCGCCCGGCGCCGGGGACACCGCCGCGGTCGAGGCGGCCAACCGCGACCTGGCGGCCGCGGGTGAGGACGAACTTGGCAACGAGCGGCTGGAAGGCGCTCGGGTCGAGCGCCGCCGTAGCGCCGACATCCGCTACCTCGGTCAAGCCTACGAAATCGAGACGCCAGTTGCTGAGGGTGTGT
>CAKZKQ010000207.1 GCA_937123825.1 uncultured Pseudomonadota bacterium | reverse complement strand
ACGTGCCCCCGGCACGAGTTCGGTTGTCAAAAGCGATCTTGTCTCGTTCTCGTCACCACCGGGCTCGGTCCACAAACATCAACAGAACCCAGTGGTGAGGCACAGTTTTGAGCCTTTTGTGGACCATCCTGGGGTCTTTAACCCCCTTCGTCCCCCAAAACAGCGACGACGCCCTCCTGGCGCGCTATCTGGACGGCGATCTGTCCGCGTTTGACGCGCTGGTGGATCGTCACGAAGGCGCGCTGATGCGCTACTGCATGGGCGTGCTCGGCCCCGCGCGCCGCCAGGAAGCCGCCGACGTGGTCCAGGACGTCTTTTTGAGGGTCGTCGAACAAGCCCACACCTACACTCCCTCCGGGGCCTTTCGGTCCTGGCTCTTTACGATCGCCCGCAACCGCTGCACCGATCTGCTGCGCCGCAGCGGCCGCGTCATCCACACCACCTCACCCCCTCACGAGGCCACCCCGAGCCAGGACCCCGGCCCCGACACCTCGCTGTCCGTGCGCCAACTCCAAGCCAGCCTGCAACACGCCATCGAGCACGACCTTTCGCCGCGACAACGTCAGGTCTTTGCCCTGCATCGCGCCGGGCTGCGCTACGCGGAGATCGGCCGTGAGCTGGGCATCTCGGCGGGATCGGTCAAGTACCACATCTTTGAAGCGCGAGAGCGCCTCCGGCCCGCGTTGGCCGGTTTTATGGAGGTCTAACGCCATGGATGAGGCCATGGGCCAGCGGTTGCTGGCCTACACCCACGATGAGCTCTCGGCCGACGAACGGGCCGAGCTGGAGGCCCTGCTGGCCACCGACGCCCGCTTGCGTCGCCATGTGGAACAACTGCGTCAAGAGGAAGCGCTCATGAACACCGCCATGTCAATTCACTCCATCGGAGCCGACCGTCGCCAAATCATCCGTCAGGTCGCCGCTGGCCGCATCCTGCACAAAACCCCACCAGCCCCCGCAGCGTCCCGGGCGCGCCTGGGGCTGTGGTTGGGGGCTGGGCTGGCGGCGGCGGCCGCTGTGGTGCTGGTGGTGTGGGCCGTGCGCGCCCTGCCAGAGCTGAACAAGCCGCGGCACATCAAAGTCGGGGCACCCACCGTAGCGCCGCCCGTCAAGGATGATCCCAAAGAGCGCAAGCCCCAACCCCAACCTCCCATCAAGACCGTTCGCGTTGAGCCCGGCCGGTTTACGATGGGATCGGGGCAGCGCGAAAAAGGCAGACAGAGCGATGAAGGGCAGGTGCCGGTGGTGCTGACCGAGGCGCTGGAGGTCGGCGTCACCGAGGTGACCCAGGGCCAGTGGGTCGAGTTGATGGGCACAGGGCTGGTCGAGGTTTGGACCGCGACTGAAGATCCCATGCCGATCGGCGGCAAGCGGCACACATGGGACCCGCAGCGGCCCGTGACCCACGTCAACTGGTACAGCGCGATCCACTTTGCCAACGCCGTCTCCAAGGCACACGGTCTAGAGCAATGCTACGACTTGAGCGACTGTGAAGGCATGGTAGAGCTTGGCCAGATGACCTGCAAGGCCATCGATAGCCACGCCCCTTGCGAAGGCTGGCGCCTGCCGTTCGAGGCCGAATGGGAGTACTTTGCCAAGGCAAACGGCAAACCCTCGGTGGATGGCTGGACAGGAATGAAGAAGGTGGAGCGCGTTCAGCCTGTGGCGTCTTTGACGCCCAACGGTTTTGGCCTCTACGACACCATCGGCAACGCCCTTGAGTGGACCTTGGATGTGTACGAGGCAGATTACCTCGGTGGGAAGAATCCTGTGTCAAGGGGCCCCGGCAGTCGTCCAAAGGTGCTGCGCGGCGGGGGCTGGAGGAGCCACGGCGAGCGTTTTGATGAGCACCAGTGGCGCGTGGCCAGGCGTTTTAAAGCCAAGGCCGATCACCGCTCCAACGTGGTGGGCTTTCGCCTGGTGCGCAACGCCCCCAAAGAGGCCCCTGCCAAAGGTGACGGCGACGCGCCGAAGTGAACCGGAGCCTTCAGGCCTTTGGTGCGGGCGTGATCTGGACCCGGAGTTGGCCCGAGGCGACCCCTTCGAGGGTGTACCAGCCGTGGGTGCCGTTTTGCAGGTCCACGGTGCCCATGTGAATCTCGACCGAGCCCATAAAATCGTCCTCGCCGATGGTGTCGTGGTCCCAGACCTCAATTTTGAGGATGCCGTCGGGGGTGATCCCCTCAAAACTCAGCGGTTCGTTCCAGCGCGGCGAGGTGGTGTTGCGCTGGACGGGGGTCTTGTGGCGCTGGACGATGTCGTGTGTGGGGTCTTTGTAGGTCAGGACGCAGTAGGGGTCGCTGCTGATCAGATCGCTGACGATGAGCGTTTTGCCCGCGTGGACATAGACGCGCACGCTCTGCCCCCCCTTGATGGGCTTGGGCATCAGTCGCTGCAAGTTGGCCTGGGCCAGTCCTCGCCGTGCGCTGCCGCGGGTGCCGTCCTCGGTCCACCAGGTCTCGATCATGCGGTTGAAAGCCTGCACAAAGTCGCCGCGCCGGGGTTGGAGTGAGAGCGGATCGACCGCGCTGATGAGGCCGACGCCCGCGATCTCAAAGGCCCGATCCAGTTCGGGATCGTTCTGGCAGGCCTGGTGGAGGAGTTTGTATTGGTTGAGCTCGTCTTTGGCGTTGGCCTCGCGCAGGCGTATCTGAAGCCTGCGCACCGTGGGCGTTTTTGCCCGCTGAGAGAGCACGCTGTGAAAGATCTGAGCCAGTTGGTCTTCTGAAGCCTGGGTCATGATGGCGCCCTTTGCCATGGGTTGGTGTTGATGCGAGGGCGCCGCGCAGGTGATGCTGTGGACACTGCCGATGACAGGGGCCCATCCGCCACATTGGACGTCGGAGGCTGCCGAAGACAGCGGCCCTACGGGTCCACGGGAGGGGGTTCAAATGACTGGGACGCAACTCGCCTTCAGGGAGCCTAGACGATGTTGGCCCTCAGGTCGAGTCGCAGCGCTCAGGGGCTCAGCTGCAGGTGTTTGCCGGGGTGTTTGCACGACGGACACGCGTGCGAGTGGCATTTGTGGTCCTGTGGTTTGCAGGCGTCGCACCACGTCAACCGGTAGTCTCGGCATCGGCGGTTGGTGCAGATGTAGACGTTGGGTCGGTAGACGGCCTCGCGGTCGCCTTGAAATGCACGCACCTTGAGAAGCTTGCTGTGGCAGCAGGGCGTTCGGTGGAGTTTTTGGGCGCTTGTGCCCTTGGAACCCTTCCATGCCGCGTATGCTTTGCGTTGTCCCCTGGGTGCGATGTGTGCAATGTCGACTTTCATAGGGTGTGTGCTTGAGTGAAGTGTTTTACCCGCCTTGAGCTTTCAACCAAGCACAGTATAAATAACCCTCGGCGCCCAAAAGAGTGTGGATATCCATAGTGTTTTGGGGCGAGGTCGGGCGGTGTGGCCAGGGTGCTCACGCCGCTTCCACGTGCGGATGTATGGAGTGTGAAAATGAGCCGGACGCTTCTGGTTCATTCGTTGATACGTCAGACGGCCATTTTGGTGGCGCGGTTGGCGTTGACCGACAAGAACATCGACCTGAGGGGCATCGAGGAGTTGTGGTTCCTGAACCTTGTGCACGAGCTCAAGGCGTTGGGGATGAGTCACAACGTCATCGCGGACATGTTCGGGATGCCGGTGCCGACCTATTATCAGCGCCGCAAGAGAGCCCAGGCCAACGCTCAGAGTGAGGCCAGCCGAGCCCGTCAAGGGTTGCGGACCCAGCTCCTGGGGGTCATCCGCGAGCAAGGGCCGGTGCAAAAGGCCCAGATCCTGACCCACTTCCCGCTTGAAGACGAGAAGGTGATCGTCAGCCTCCTGAAGCACCTGCAGAAGCACGGCTGGATTGCCCGCAAGGGCCGCGCCTACGTGCTGGAGCAGGACGTGGATGAGCCCGCGATCGACGCCTCTGAGACGACCCAGGCGCTGGTCTGGGTGATGGTCTTTCGACACGGGCCGATCGGCGCCGGGAAGCTGGAGACGATCCTGTCGATGCGCCGTGGGGCGATCGCCGAGGCGCTCGACGCGCTGCTGGAGTTGGGTCAGATCGTCGCTCAGGAGATCGACGGCGAGGAAGTCTACAGCACCGAGCAGTTTGTCATTGGCCAGGAGCACTTTGAGGGCTGGGAGGCGGCGGTTTTTGACCACTACCACGCCATGATCCACGCCGTGTGCACCAAGCTGGCCCCCGATCGGGACATGGGCGCCGATCACGCTGTGGTGGGCGGCAGCACCTACACGCTGGGGGTCTGGGATGGTCACCCCCTTGAAGGGCGGATTGTGGACTTCTTTGAAGACATCCGCACCCGCGCCAGGCAACTGCGAACCAGCATTGAAGCCCACAACGAGGCCCTGGATGCTTCCCCGCCGAAGGCCTCCCAGTCTCGCCTCAAGACCTTCATCTTCTATGTGGGTCAGACCGTCTTCTACCCCGAGCGCTGAGGGACTTCAGTGGGTGCAGGACCAGAAGTCGAGCCCGTTGCCGTCCACCGCGCCTTTGCATGACCAGTCCCGGCTCAGCTCAGAGGTCAGATCCGTGCACAGCCAGTGGGATTCGCCGGTCTGAGTGCCCCCGTAGAGGCATTTGACGTCATAGATGAGGTTGTTGCCGGGGTTGATCTCGTAGCAGTCATGCCCCGAGGGACCCGCCGGATCACAGACCCAGCTTGTCTCGCCGGTGGGAGAGTAATCCAGCGTCACCAGCACCGCGCCACCGCTTTGGGCGTTGACCGTGTGCGTGGAGGACTCCAACCCTGTCACCGCACCGAGCGCCATCACCGCCACAACAAAGAACACCCAGGCCTGTTTCATCGCGTTGTTCATATCGTGTCTGCCTCCATCGTCTTTGGTGTCAAGGTTCGCGCCGTTTCAACAACGGACTGCGATGAGCACGACCTCCTTGCCGTGCCTTCACCCTCAAACATTTTGGGAAACAGAGGCGTGAAAGTAGATTTTGAGGGGGGCAATGGGCGGTTGTGTTTTGAAGATGTTGAGGTTTTAAACCGAATATCCTTGCTTTTCATGGAGGGGGTGTGGATCTATAACGATAAACCCTCTTTGACTGCTAAGGACGTCGGCCTGCATGTGTCTGGTCCCTGCTTGTCGGCGTGCTTTTGGGGAGGGTGGGGCCGTGTAGAGGGGACATGGAGGGGCTGGGATGGAGACAGTGTGGGCGGCTGTGGTGCGGGACGCGGCGCTGCTGCGCGGCGTGCGTGAGGGGTGGACG
>CAKZKQ010000206.1 GCA_937123825.1 uncultured Pseudomonadota bacterium | reverse complement strand
GCGCCTGTGCCACGCCAAGTGGTGGCGGTGGTGGCGGCGGTGGCGGGGCCAATGTGATCCCCGAGACCGCCAGCAACCAGCCGCAGCGCAAGGTTGATGAAGGGGCGCGCAAGCTCTTTGAGCAGGCTGTGGGACTCTACAAGAAGTCCAGCGCCAACCCGCCCTACGGTCAGATCGAGGGTCTCCTGGAGCGGGCCATCGATGCAGACGAGAACTTTGCCCGCGCCTACTACAACATGGGGGTCCTGAAGCAAGAGCAGGACGACCTGGACGGCGCGGTGGAGTTTTACCAGAAGGCCCACGAGAAAGACGGGACCTTTGCGGCGCCGCTGGTCAACATCGGCATGATCTACATCGCGCAGGGCAAGGAGGAAGAGGCGTTCGACATCTTCTTGCGCGCCAGCGAGGTGGAGAAGTTCAACCCGCAGGCCCACGTCAACCTGGCGGTCATCTACCGCAAGCGCGGCGATTACGCCAAGTCGGTCGAGAACGTCCGTAAGGCGCTGGCGGGCGACAGTACTTCGGTGGCGGCGTACAACAACCTGGCCAAGGTCTACTTTGAGCTTGAGAAGTTCGATCTGGCCCGGCTGGTGTGCATCAACGCCCTGCAGTTTGAAGAGAACAACGCCGACATCCACAACACGCTGGGGCTGATCTACCTGGAGCTTAAGAGTGTCACGCTGGCGCTGCGCGAGTTTCGGCAGGTGGTCGAGGCGGATCCGTCCTACTTTGAAGCGCACATGAACATCGGGGCGATCTCGTTGTCCACGCGCGACTATCAGGCGGCGCTCGATCACTTTGGCAAGGCCACCAAGCTGCGTCCCGAGCACACCGAGGCGTTGCTTTCGTTGGCGGTGAGCCATCGCAGCATCGGTGAGTTGGAGAAGGCCGTCGAGCTTTACGACAAGGTCTTGTCGCTGGACGCCGAGAACGCCCAGGCGTTCTTCAACAAGGCGGTCATGGCGCACGAGATCCGGGCGGCGCTGGCTGAAAACCCCGACGATGCCATCAAGCACTATCAGGAAGCGATCGAGCTTTACCGCAAGTTCCTTCAGTTCGAGAAAGAGGGTGACTCGACGGCTCGCCAAGAGGCCGATCGTCGGATCGCCAACTGTTCCGAGTTGATCGGCGCTCAGGAGGAGCTCAAGCAGATCCTCAAGGAGCAGGCCGAGATGGACGCCGCCGACGCGGCCGCTGCTGAAGGCGGTGGTGGTGATGGTGGTGATGGTGGTGATGACGGCGGCGACGGCGGTGCTGGCGGTGACGGTGGCGATGGGGGCAACCCCTGAGGCAGGCCTTCGCCGGGTCATCTACGCGGGTGTTTCGGCGTTTGGGTAAAAAAAGATCAAAAAAAAGACATTGGGCGGGAACCTTCGCCGCTGGACGCTGTCAAAGAGCAGCAGATGGCGGCGAGCCTGACAATCATAAGTGCGGTAAGCCCCATGGGCCTGTTGAATGAACTTGGTTCGGCAGGCAGTGTTAGGAGAGGCAAGGCGATGAAAAAGTTCTGGACCATGATGATCGTGGCGTTTGTGACGCTCGGTGCTGGCACGGCGATGGCGCAGGGTCCTGTGCCGGAGGCCACCAACGAAGGTGGTGGCGGTGACACGGGCACGGTCTACAAGAAAGAGACGGTCTACGACTTTGACGACGATCTGGTCGAAGGTGCGCTGGTCAAGCCCGATGGGGCGTTGGTCGGCGGTGAGCTTCACGGCAAGACGTCGAGCTTGATCAAGATCCGCGCGGACTTCATCCCCGAGATGATCAAGTCCGTTGAGGATCTGTGAGGTCAGGCCATCGTTTGCTCTTGAGGCGATGAAAGCACAGCGAAGCGCGGTCGGGCACCAAAACGGTGCAGACCGCAGGGGTCAACGCAGAAGGTGACATCATGTCCGACGGGACCTTGATTTTCGAGATTTACCAGGGCGGCGAGCTTGTCCGCACTGAGTCGCTCGACCAGGACATCATCAAGATCGGTAAGCTGCCCAGCAGCCACCTGCGTCTGGAAGACCCGCAAGTCTCCAGAATCCACGCAGTGATTGAGCGCTCAAAGGATGGCAGCGTTTACATCATTGACCTGGGGTCAAGCCGCGGGACGCTGGTCAATGGCCAGAAGGTCAACAAGTGGCAACTCAGCAGCGGTGATGAGATCACGCTCGGTGGCACGCGCATCCTCTTTAAGGTGGAGCAGGCGGCGGCCAACGATGCCTACGATCCAGACGCGACGGCCGTGGGGCTGAGCGTGATGGATTTTGCCGACGAAGCCACCCAGGTGGGTCGCTCGCCGCAGCCCGAGCCCGCGCCGGCTCCCGCGCCCTCCACTTCGGGTGGGTTGTCGGCGCTGACGCGCCCAGGTGCGTCGGGCGGGATGTCCGCGATGTCGCGCCCCAGCACTTCGGCGGCCATGGCGTCTATTTCGGGCTCGATGCAGTCGATGAGCAGGCCCGAGCCTGCAGCGGCTGATCCCGGTCAGCAGGTTTACGCGGCGGCGGCTTCGGTGCCCTACGCCTCAAGCGGTGCTTCGAGCGCGGTCAGCAGCGAGCCTGCTCCGGCGGCCGAGCAGCCCTCCATCCAAACCCAGGGCAACTACGACGAGTACGGCAACTGGCATGATGGCAGCGGCGGCTGGTACGACCCGGAAGGCAACTACCATGACGGCACCGGCGGTTGGTACGATCCGGAAGGCAACTACCACGACGGCCAGGGCGGCTGGTACGACCCCGAGGGCAACTACCACCTGGAGTCGGGCGCGGCGCACGAAAACCGTGTCAGCGACGTCGAGGTCTTCAGTGAGTCCTTCCTGCACACCGGCTACGACTCCAGCGGCAACGGCGCGCTGGAGGTGGCCTTCATGTGGATGGACCACGTTCTGGCGGTCAACCAGTACCGTCAGCCCCGCGATGTGACCATCGGCGAGGCGGGCAAGACGACCTTCCAGATGAAGCACGAGTCGATCCCGGATCCGCAGTTTGCGCTGATCAAAGCTGACGGCGGGGTGACCTTGAACTTCACCCAGGCCATGGACGGGCTCTTCTACATCGGTCAAGAAGAGTTCACCATGGAGCAGCTGATCGCCTCGGGGCGCGCCTCACAAGGCGGCTACGGCCCGGGCAGCTACAGCCTGCCGGTGACGGCCCAGACGCGCGCTCGTCTGACGGTGGGTTACAACACCATCCTGGTCCACTACGCCGAGGCGCCCAAGGCGCTGCCGATCGGCGGCCTGGGCATGGACATTGGTTTTGCCAGCAACCTGGCGCTCTCCACCGTCCTGCACGCGGTCTTCATGTTCCTGGTCTTCTTCATTCCGCCCGGTGCCCAGGACTTCCGCCTGGACAACTTTGACCTCAACAACCGCTTTGTGTCCCAGTTGGTCAAGCCCGAGGAGCCCATCCCGGAGGAAGAGCCCGACTGGATGAAGAACCAGGACAAAGACGAAGAGGGGGCCAAAGCCAAAGAAGCCGAAGGCAAGGCTGGCAAGAAGGACTCCAACCAGAAGAACAAGAAGATGGCCGTCAAAGGCCCCAAAGACAACACCGAGGTGCAGATCGCCAAAGCCCGCGAGAAGGCCTACAACACCGGTGCCCTGGACGTCATGAAGGGCGCCCAGATCACCGCGAGCTGGGGCCAGGGCCAGGAGACGCTGGGCATGCAGGCCATCACGGCCATGGGTGACAACAACGGCTCCAAGATCGGTGAAGCCTTTGGTCTGGGCGCCTTTGGTGCCACGGGCACTGGCCGCGGCGGCGGCGGTGTTTCCGAGCGCAGCTTCGGCGCGGGCCGGATCGGCACCGCAGGTCGCGGCGGCGGTGGTGGCGGCGGCGGTGGTGACTACGGTCGCAACGCCGGTCAGCTCGACGAGCGCGCCACCGTGGTCCCCAAAGTCATCCCCGGTCGCCCGGTCGTCAGCGGCTCGCTTGACCGCGAGATCATCCGTCGCGTCATCCGTCGTCACCGTCGCGAGATCAAGTACTGCTACGAGCGTGAGTTGATCAAGAACAAATCGTTGGCCGGTAAAGTCATCGTCTCGTTCACCATCTCGGGCACTGGCGCGGTCGTGGCCGCCTCGGCCAAGGGTGGCACGCTGGGCAACGCCGCGGTCTCCAGCTGCGTCGCCTCGAAGGTGCGCCGCTGGAGCTTCCCCGAGCCCAACGGCGGTGGCATCGTCCGCGTCACCTACCCGTTCGTCTTTGCACCACAGAACTGACTGACCGCGGCTCAGTGATGGGCCGCTTTAAAGCCTCTTGTCTTTGCCCTGTGATGTCTCCATCACAGGGTTTTTTTGTGCCCTGATGGGGGTTGTGCGCTGATGTGGTGATGCATCCCAGCACCAACTACACCGTATGGGGCGTTCGCGGTGCTTGCAGGCTTTAAGAGGGTTCATGTATGATGCGCGAGGTGTATAGGCTGGAAATTAGATAGAGATGGTGTTTCGGAGCATCATGACCATGTTGTCCGAACCAGGTGCAACCATGAAATCAAGGCGAACGCCCGCTTTGCGTCCTCGTGTGTCGGTGCTGTTGTTGGCGGCGACGACGGCGCTGTCGTTGTTGGCCGGCTGTGACATGCTGGATGAGAGTCACTCGGTGACCCTGATGAACCAGGGCGTTGGGTTGTTCAACCAGAGTGATTATCCCGGCGCGGTGGAGAAGCTCGAAGAGTCCGTGACGGTCTGGAAGGGCAACCACAAAGCCTTCTATATGCTCGGGCAGATCTATCAGTTCAAATACACCCAGTGTGACAAAGCGCACACGTACTACGACAAAGCCGCCCAGTTGGTGCCGGACAACGCCGAGTACCACTACTTCAAGGGCGCTTGTTTGGTGGAGACCAAGCAGGATGATCTGGCCGAGGCGGCGTTGACCAAGGCGGTCAGCCTCAACGAAAAGCACGCCGAGGCCTACAACCGCCTGGGGTTGCTCTACGAGCGCAAGGGCGAGCCCATCAAGGCGGCCAACGCCTATGGGTCCTCGGTCAAGGCCAACGCGCGCACGCCGTACGCCTACCACAACCTCGGTGATCTCTATTACCGCAACGGCAAGCTCGAAGAGGCCCGTCAGGTCTTTAAGAACGGCTCGGACAACAACCCCGAGAACGCCGAGCTGCACCACGGCCTGGGGGTGGCGTATCTGTCGATGACGCGCCACCGCGAGGCGCTCATCGAGTTTGAATCCGCCCTTGAGCTCAAGCCGTCCTACCCGTCGGCGCTCTACAACCTGGGCATGGCCTACCAGGCGCTCGGTGACCGCCTCAAGGCCAAGACCTACCTGGAGAAGTTCATCAGTTCGGCAGGGGGCGGCGACAACGCAGCGCGCATCGCGGCTGCGGAGGCCCGTCTTCTGGAGATCATGGAAGCAGAGAAGAAGCGTTGAGGGCCAGCGCTGGTCAAGGCCAGCGTCTGGTCAAAGAGCATAGATTGAAGTGGCCCGCACCCGAGGGTCCATAAGCCATATCCTGGGCTGGTGTTGCGCTTACGCGCAGCGCCTTAAAAGCCTACTCACACCTGATCACGACAGGAACGCCTGTCGTAGGTCGCGCGCCCATGTTGTTTGTCGGGGGTGCGGCAGCCTGGTCCAGAGCACTGCAACGGCACACACAGATGGAAAACCAGATCCAGCAGTACCTCTCACAGCTCATTGAAAACCCCCAGGACATTTTTGCCATGGACAGCCTTGAGAGGCTCTTTGGCGATGGGGAGCGTTGGTCGGAGCTGGTCGACTCTTTGTCACAGCAGGCGCAGGTGTCCGAGTCACCACACGTCAAAGCAGGCTTGCTGGTGCGCGCCGCAGAAGTCACCGGCATGCGCCTTGGCAACGCGGAGGCTGCCGAGGGGCTCTTCAGACAAGCGCTGGAGATGAACGGCCAGAGCGACGTGGGCAAAGACGCTCAGGTGGGTTTGCTTAGCCTCAAGGGCGATTGGCGCAGCGTCATCGAGCTTTACCAGCAGGATCTGTCGTCGGATTCTCCCCAGGACAGCAAGGTCCGGGCGCTGTGCAAGATGGGCTACGTCTTCAAAGACCGCCTGGGCGATCGCGAGAACGCGCTCAAGGCGTTCCAGGCTGCGTTCCGGCTCGACAAGACCTGCCTGGTGGCGCTGCGCGCGGCCCGCGACATGTACCGCACCGACGGCAAATGGCAGTTGGTGGCGCAGCTGCTCCAGTTCGAACTGCAGGCCCTCAACAAGCTCGGCGTTTCTCGCCCCGTGATGGCCGAGGCCTACGTGGAGCTTGGCGACGTGCTGCGGTTGCACCTGGACAACGCCGACGTGGCGCGCAACTGCTACACCAACGCACTCAAGCTCGATGAGGCCAATGAAGAGGCCGCCCGCGGTCTGCGCAGGCTCGACGGTGAGCCCGAGTCCTTTGACACCGGCGATGTGTCTGAAGACGGCATTGAGGAAGCCCCCGATGTCGTGGAGGCCGCCATCGCCCAGGCCGCCGAGGAAGACACCGCCACTCGCCAGATGGAGCCGCTGGAGCGCTCCGACGAAGCGCTGGCTGAGGGGGAGGATGACCCGGCGACCATGGTCTATGACGGCCAGGAGGCGGAGGAAGAGGCCGCCCCGGCGCCTCCCGAAGCGCCCCCGGCGCCTCCGAGCACGACCCAGGAGGTCGATTCGGCTGCGCTGGCCGCCGAGTCTGAGGCTGCGGCTGAAGCCCAAGAGGCTGTTGCTCAGGAGGCTGAGGAAGCCGCGTCTGAAGAAGATGCGGCCCCCGAGGTGGTCGCTGAGGAGGCTGTGGCTGAAGAGATCGTCGTCGAAGAGGACGAAGAGATCGAAGTCGAGATCGACGAAGACGATCAGGTCGAAGAAGCGCCTGCCGACGCTGAGCAAGCCCCGGCCCCCGAGGTGGTCGAAGAGGCTGAAGTCGAAGAGGAAGTGGAGGAAGAGGCCCCTGCGCCCCCCCCTGCGCCCGAGGCTCAGCCGGAAGAGTTGCCGGCTCCTGCGCAGGAGGTCGCCGAGGCCGACGCGGAGATCGCCCCTGAGATCGAGGTTGAAGAGGCGCCGTTGACCTGGCAAGCCCGCGCTGCGTCGTTGATGGACATTGGCAGCGCGCAGGCCTTCCAGCAGGCCCTCTCGATGCACGCCGATCGCGACCCTGCCGGTGACGGCCTGATGAAGACGCTGGCAGCGGCGATTGACGCTGCCCCCGCGGATCAGGGGCACTACGAGGCGCTGCGCGGCCGTTTTGGCCAGTCCGAGGTGTGGACGGCTGTGGCCGGGGCCTTTGAGGGCGCCGCAGGCCAGCACGACGGTGCGGCGGCCACGGCGCTTGGCCAACAAGCCGCCCGCGTCAAGCTCTACGAGCTGGGAGACTTCGCGGCGGCGACCGCTGCCGCAGACGCGATGGGCGACGGCGCTGAGGAAGGCTTCAAGTTGGAGCTGCGCGACGCCAAAGTGGCCGAAGGCGGCTCCTGGCGGCGCTTGCAACAAGAGATCGAGAGCCGTCATGAAGGGCTCGACGCCGCCTCCAAGGCTTCGGCGGTTTATGGCCGCGTGGCCGAGTTGGCCCGCGCTTTTGGTCACCAGGACCGTCAGCTTGATGCGCTGCGCAGGTTGAACAACGAAAACCCAGGGGATGGCGCTGGCCGCCGTCAACTCAAGGGCCTCTACGCCTCCATGGGCAAGTGGCAGAACTGCATTGAGATGCTGCGCCAGGAGATCGACCTGGCCGAAGATGATCAGGCCCAGCTTGAGATCTACGAGCAGATGCTGCGGATCTACCGCGATGAGCTGCGTCAGGATCCGATGGTGGTCACCACCCTGACCCAGATGCTCCAGATTCAGCCCGAGAACCTGGACACCATGGATCAACTCGCGGCGCAGTACGACAAGATGCGCCGCTACCCGGATCTGGTGGGTGTGCTGCGCAAGCGCGCCGATGCGACCGAGGACGACGGCGAGCGGCTCAAAGTGCTGCTGCAGATCGCCGACCTCTTCCAGAACAAGTTCTCCAACCAGGCCGAGGCCATCAAGGCCTTTGAGGCCATCCTGGAGCTTGACCCCTATCACCCCGACGCGCTCGGGCCGCTCAAGGCCATGTACGAGAAGCGCCGGGAGTTTGAAAAGCT
Source organism: uncultured Pseudomonadota bacterium (assembly GCA_937123825.1). Taxonomy (GTDB): domain Bacteria; phylum Myxococcota_A; class Bradymonadia; order Bradymonadales; genus CAKZKQ01. The sequence goes on along the minus strand of CAKZKQ010000206.1, from coordinate 25,482 downwards.
CATCGACATCCACGAGCGCGAGATTGCTCGCCTTGACTCCGCCGACGAAAAGGCCGCCCGCTACAAGACCGTGGCGGAGCTTGCCACCAAGCGCCTGCGCAACCCCGAGCGGGCCGCAGAGCTGTGGCACAAGGTCCTGGAGTTCAACGGCGGCGACATGGAAGCGCTCGGCGCCCTTGAGAAGCTCTACGAGCGTCACAAGGATTGGGATTCCTACGCCGAAATCTGCGAGCGCAAGCTGGAGGCGCTCGGCGATGATCCGGCGGCGATCAAGCTGGCCGAGAAGCTCGGCAGGATTTACACCGACCGGCTCAAGAACGCCGATGCGGCGGGGGCCTGTTGGCGCCGGATCCTGGAGCTGGACCCCAAGAACCGCCGCGCCCAGGACTCCTTGAAGCGCCTGCTCATCGACGCACAGGATTGGGACGGGTTGGCGGCGTTCTTTGTCGAGGCCGGCGATCACAAGACCCACGTGCGCACCCTGGAGACGCTCTCGGGGACCAGCAAAGATCCGGCCGTGAAGGTCGAGCTGCTCTTCCGCGCCGCCGAAGTCTGGCGCGACCAGATGGAGGACACCGGCCGCGCGGTCAAAGCGCTTGAGAAGGTCCAGACCATCGACGAGGGCAACGTGCGTGCGGCCCAGATGCTGGTGCCGATTTACGAGGAGTCTGGCAAGAACAAGAAGCTCGGTGAGGTGTTGGAGACGGTCCTGGGGAGCCTCGATCCTCAGGAAGAGCCCGAGGAGACTCGCGCGGCGCTGGTGAAGCTGGCGTCCCTCAATGAGACCGAATTGGGCAACCCCGAGGTGGCGCTGCTCTACTTCGCCCGCGCGTTTGCGCTGACTGAGTTGACCCGCGAGCGGCCCGAAGAAGAGGGCGGCGGCGTCGAAGTGGTCGATGGGGCCTTTGAAGATCTGGAGCGCGTGGCGGGTGCCTTGGGCGCCTGGGACGACCTTGTGGGGGTTTACAGCGACAAGCTCGACACCCTTCAGGATGGGTTCAGCCCCGAGGCCGTGCGTGAACTGCAGCTTCGCCTTGGTCGGATCCTCAACGCTGAGCTTGGCCGCTCCGAAGAGGCGCTGGTCCACTACGAAGCTGTCCTGGCGGTTTTCCCCGAAGAGTTGCGCGCTTTGGAGGCCGAAGAGGAGATCTTTGGCAAGCTCGGTGACTGGGATCGCTTGATGAGCGTCTACGACCGTCGCCTGGCGCTGACGGACGATGCACAGGCGCGCATTGGGATCTTCCTGGACAAGGCGATGATCCTTGAGACGCAAAGCCAGGACGCGCGCGGCGCGGTGGCCTGCTATCTGGAGGTTCTGGAGCTTGAGCCCGAGCACGCCGAGGCGCTCGGCAGCCTGCACCGGCTCTACGAAGAGTTGGGCGCCTACCCGGAGTTGGCCGAGGTCATCCGCCGGGAGTTGGCGTTGGTTCAGGCCGGCGATGTGACCAAGGGCGTCGATGGGCATGGGCTTGATGAGGAGGCCGCGCGCGAGGCTGGCATTCTCCATGAGGGGGCCACGCTGGAGTCGCTGGTCTTGCTCAAGCATCAGCTGGGGTTGGTGGCCGCCGAGGCGCTCGGGGGTTATGAGGCCAACGCCGAAGCCGTGGCGGCTTTCCGCGATGTGCTGGCCATTGCGCCCGACAACGAAGACGCGTTGATGCTCTTGCAAAAACTCGGCACCGAGCTTGACTTTGCGCTTGAGGTCGCCAACATCCTGGAGCCCTTCTACGCCGAGACGTCTCGCTGGGAGCCGCTCGTGGCGGCCCAGGAAGTGCAACTGGAGGCGTTGCCCGAGGACGAGGTCGATGCCCGCGAAGCCAAGCTGCTGTCCATTGGCCAGATCCGTTCGGGTCAAATGGGCGACCTTGAGGGTGCCTTTGGGGCTTATGGCCGTGCGCTGACGGAGAAGCCCTCCAGCCAGCCCGCCCTTGAGAGCCTGTCGGCCATCGCCGAGGCCATGGACGATTGGGCGCCGCTGGTGGACCTGTGGGAAGACATCATCGCGCGGCTGACCGAGCCGGATCAGACCCACGCCTATCAGACGCGCGTGGCGCAGGTGGTCGAAGAGCATCTGGGCGATGCCCCGCGCGCTCAAGACGCCTGGCGCAAGGTCCTGGATCTTGAGCCCGAAGACGAGCAGGCGCTGGCGCACCTGCAACAGCTCTACATGGCCGGTCAGCAGTGGCACGAGTTGGACGAGATCTACACCCGTCAGTTGGCCATCGCCGAGAGTCGCACCGAGCCCATTGACGGCGAAGTGCAGGGGTTGCTCTTCAACCAGGCCTCCTTGCACGAGGATATGATCGACGACAGCGCCGGGGCGATCGAGCTCTACCAGCGCATTTTGGACGATGACGCCCGCAACCTGCGCGCCTGCCGCGCCATGGACCGTTTGCTGGGTCAGGAAGGGCGCCACGACGAGTTGGCCAACAACCTCCAGCAGCAGCTTGATTTGGTCGAGGACGAGGAGGAGGCGCTGGAGCTTAAGTGCCGTCTGGCGGCGCTTAAAGAAGGCGCGCTCTACCAGGTCCCCGAGGCGATCGAGCTTTACGGTCAGGTCCTGCAGGTCAGGCCCGATTATGCCGAGGCGATCGAGTCGCTGGACCGTTTGCTGCGCGCTGAGCCCGACCATCAGTTGGCGGTGGCGGCCATCCTGGAGCCGCTCTACGAGAACGCCAGTCAATGGGAGCAGCTCATTGAGACGTTGGAGATTCGTCTGGCGTCCAACGACGATCCGGCCGAGCGCGTGACGCTCTTGCACCGGATCGCCAGCCTCTACGAAACCCAGCTTGGCAACCCGTCGGCGGCCTTTGACGCCACCAACCGGGCGCTTGAAGAGGATGTCACCAACGAGTCCTCCATGGGGAGCCTCTACCGTCTGGCGGCCACGACCGAGCGCTACGAGGATCTGGTCGATGCGCTGGAGCGCGAAGTGGCCCAGTCCATGGAGCCCGAGCTGACCTGTGACCTCAACATGCGCATCGCCGCCCTGCAAGAAGAGCAGCTTGGCGATGTGCCCGGTGCCACCGAGCACTACCAGCGGGTTCTGCAGATCGATCCCGAGCACATGAGCGCGCTGGGTCATCTGGAGCGGATCTTCACCCAGACGGCCCAGTGGCCCAGCCTCGTGGACATCTTGCTCCAGAAGGTGCCGCTGACCGAAGAGGTCGCCGATCAGAAGGCGCTGCTGCACCGCGCGGCGACCCTCCAGGAGGACATGCTGGAGGACACCGGGGCGTCGATCGAGATGTACGAGCGCGCGCTCCACATTGACGGCGCCGATGAGACCTCCATCGCCCAGCTTGAGCGCCTCTACCAGGGCACCGAGCGTTGGGTGGACCTGATTGAACTCTACCGCCGCAAGCTGGAGTTGACCGAGGACCCCGAGGCCCGTCGCGAACTCTACTTCCTCATTGGTGGTCTCTACGAAGAGGCTCTGGAGGACGACGAGCAGGCCATTGAGACCTACCGTCAGGTTCTGGACCTCGATGAGCGCGACGGCGAGGCGCTGGTGCGGCTCGACGCGCTCTACGGCCGCACGATGCAGTGGCACGAGTTGTTGGAGACCTTGGAGAAGCAGCTGGCGCTCAGCGATGAGCCGTCGGTTTCGCTGGGGCTGCGCCATCGCATGGGCGCGCTCTGGGAGCAGCACCTTGGCGACCCGGCCCGCGCCATCGAGATCTACCGCGAGGTGCTGGCGCAGGCCCCTGACTTTGTGCTGACCCTCGATGCTCTTGAGGGCATGATTGAGCGCGGTGAGGAGAAGGTGGAGGCGGCGCGTGTTCTGCGCCCGATCTACTACGACACCCAGCAGTGGGGTCGCCTCATTGAGCTTTACGAGATTCTGGTCAACTCGGGCGACGACGAGCCTGCCCAGCAGGCCGAGATGCTCAAGGAGATCGGTCAGATCCAGGAGCTGCGCCAGGAAGACAGCGCGGCGGCCTTCACGGCTTACGGCCGCGCGATGCGTCTGGTGCCTGAGGATGAGGGCGTGCTGGAGACGCTCGAGCGTCTGGCCGGCGAGCTTGAGGGTTGGGAGTCGCTGGTGATCCTGCTTGAGGATCAGATCGGCGAGACCCACGACATGGAGGTGGCCAAGTCTCTGTCGCTGCGCGTGGCGCGGATTTTGGAGCAGGAGATCTTTGACCGCCCGCGCGCCATTGAGCGTCTGCGCACCGTGCTCGACATTGAGCCGGGGGACGCGGTGGCGTTGGGGAGCCTGGATCGCCTCTACGAGCAGGAAGGCCGCTGGGATGAGTTGGCGGGCATCCTCAACGAGGAGATCCTCCAGGAGGACGACGAGGCCGCGCGCCGCGTGCTGCGTTATCGCCTGGGCAAGGTCTACGAGAACGCCCTTGAGGACATCCCGCTGGCGATCTCCAGCTACCACGACATCCTCATGGGTGACCCCGAGCACGCCGAGGCCCGCGAAGCCCTTGAGGGCATGCTGGCCGCTGGCCATTCTCCGATGGAGATCGGTCAGATCCTGGGGCCCTGGTACGAGGAGCGCGAGCACTGGCCCCAGCTTGTGGGGGTCTACGAGTTGCAGCTTGAGCACCGCGAGGATCCCGACGAGCGCTTTGAGCAGCTTCAGCAGATCGCAGGCATCTACCAGGAGAGGCTCAGCAGCCCCGAGCAGGCCTTTGTCTGCCTGGGTCGGGCGTTGGCGGAGCGTCCTGGGGATGAGGCGACCATCGAGGCGCTCGAAGGTCTGGCCGAGAGCCTCGACGGCTGGCCGGAGCTGGCCGGGTTCTACACCACGGCGCTGGAGAACGCCCACGACCTTGACGATCAGCGTCGGCTCTACTTCCTGATCGCGGTCATCATGGATCAGCGCCTGGGAGATATGGAGACGGCCGAAGAGGCCTACCTGCGCGTGCTGGACATGGACAGCAGCGACGAGCGCGCCTTGGAGGCGCTCGACAAGCTCTATGAGCAGCAGGCGCGCTGGCCGGAGTTGGCCCACATCATCACCCAGGAGGTGAATCTGGTGATGGATGAGGAGCGCGTCGTGTCGCTGCTCTTCCGCCTGGGCATCATCTACGAAACCCAGCTTGGTGATTTGCAGCAGGCCGTCGATACCTACAACAACCTGCTCGACATCCAGCCCATGCACGCCGAGGCGTTGGCGCAGTTGCAGGGCATCTACCAGGTCAACGAGCAGTGGGAGCCGCTCTTCAACGTCTACCGGCGTCAGGCCGACATGGCCGATGAAGACCCCACCACCCAGTCTGAGATCTTTGCCCAGATGGCCACGCTGGCCTCCAACATGTTGATGCGGCCACTGGACGCCATCGACCTGTGGAACCAGGTGCTGGAGCTGCGCGGGGAGGACCCGACGGCGCTGGCCTCGTTGGCCCAGTTGCACTACGACCAGGAGCACCACAGCGAGTTGGTCGAGGTCCTTGAGCGTCAGGTCAAGGTGACGCTCGATCCGATGGGTCAGGCCCAGCTCTGGGCCCACATCGGCACCATCTATCGCGACCACATGCTCAACGACGAGCGCGCGCTGGAGGCCTGGAACAACGTCCTGCAGATCGACCCGACCAACGTGCAGGCCCTTTACGCTTGTCGCGACCTGCACCAGCGGATGGGCAACTACGAGGCGTTGGTGGAGATCATCGACCGGCTCATCATGGAGGACTCGCTCGACGCCGCGGCGCAGCTCGACCTCTACGTCCAGCTCGGTGAGATCCAGGGCAACCTGCTGCGCAACATCCCCGAGGCCATCAAGGCCTGGACGGCGGTGTTGAGCCTCGACCCGAGCCACAAGATGGCCCTCGACTCGCTCGAGGAGCTTTACAGCGAGGGTGGTCAGTGGGAGGCGTGCGTCGATATCCTCGACCGCAAGGTTCGCCTGCTGGAGGCGCGCTGGGAGCAGACCTACGGTCACCTCAGCGAAGAGCAGTTGGAGATGGTCGAAGAGGACCCGATCCTCGACGAGCAGATCGAGTTGCAGCTGCGCATCGCCGACCTGTGGGAGAGCAAGATCAACAACCAGGACATGGCCGTGTCGGCCTACGAGGCCGTCGGCGAGCTTGATCCTGGCCACATGCAGGCCTCGCGTGCCCTGGAGGCGCTCTACAACGAGCGTCAGACCTGGGACAAGCTGGTGGAGCTCTACCTGATCCGTCAGGAGTACCTCGAAGACGACTTTGAAGGGATGGAGGTCTTGCGCCGCGCCTCTCAGATCTACGAGGAGCACCTGGACGACAAGGGTTCGGCCTTCCTGGTGGCGTGCCGCGCCTTCATGCTCAACCGTGAGGACGAGCAGAACACCGAGCAGCTTGAGCGGCTGGCCAAAGAGACCGGTGAGTGGGAGACCCTCATCAACCTCTACTACAACGTCCTTGAGGAGGCCGGCGACGGCTCCGAGGCGGTGGCGCTGCACTACAAGATCGCCCGTTGGTGGGCCGACGAGCTTGGCGACCGCGACAAGGCCATTGGTCACTACCAGAAGGCGATGGAGCTCGACCCGACCAACACCAAGGTCATGGCGGCGCTCGAAGACATCTACGCCAAGGCGGGCCGCTGGCACGAGCAGGTCAACATCATGCGCCTGCGCGCAGAGATGACCCCCGAGGACGACATCCGCGTTGATCTCTTCCGCAAGATCGGTGACGTGCAGGACATCCAGCTTCAGGATCCCGGCGCGGCCATCGAGTCCTACCGGATGATTCTGCACATCGACGCCTACGACGTCTCGGCGCTCTCGTCGCTGGAGAACATCTACCAGCGTCAGGAAGCCTGGCCGGAGTTGATCCAGGTCCTTGAGAACAAGTGTGAGGCCATCCACGAGCCCGACCAGGTGGTGGAGTTGCGCTACAAGATCGCCCAGCTCTGGGAGAACCAGGTGGGCAGCCCCGAGCGCGCCGTGGATGCCTACAACGTTGTGCGCAGCATTGAGCCGACCCACAGCCCGTCGCTGGAGGCGCTCGAGCGTCTCTACCGGCACCTGGAGCGTTGGTTTGAGTTGCAGGAGGTGTACGACGCGCAGCTCAACATCGCCCTCGACCCGGCCTCTCAGGTGGCGATCTACCTCAAGAGCGCCCAGGTCTACGAGGTGGAGATTGTGGACGTCGAGTCTGCCGTGGAAGTCTACGGTCGGGTCTTGATGGTCGATCCCCACAACATCGCGGCGTTGACCGAGTTGGAGCGCCTCTACGAAGGCCTCCAGCGCTGGGACGACCTCTACCAGACCCTTGAGCGGCACGTGGAGTCGGTGCTCGACAACGGCGAGCGCGTGGCGCTCTACCACCGCATGGGCGCGGTCTGCCGCGACCATATGGGCGACCTGCACCGGTCCATCGAAGCCTACCAGCAGGTTCTGGCGCTCGACCCCTCCAACGTGGACGGGCTCTACGCGCTGGCGCAGCTCTACGAGACGACCAACGACTGGGAATCCTGCGTGGTGGTCTACGAGACCCTGGCGGAGGTGGTCGATGACCCGGCCGCAGGCGTCGAGGTCCACCACCGCATGGGTCTCATCAAGGAAGAGCACCTGGGTGACCTGCAAGGGGCGCTTGAGCGCTACCGCTTTGCTCTGGAGATCGACCCCTCCTACAAGCCCTCCCTCGACGCCCTGCGCGGTCTCTACGAGCGCAGCGAGGACTGGGGCAACGTCATCGGGACCCTGCGTCAGGAAGAGGAGTACACCCGCGACCTGGAAGCCAAGGCGGAGTTGCTCAGCAAGATCGGTCAGATCTACGAGCACCGCTTGGGCGACGAGATTCGCGCGCTGGACTACTACGAGCAGACCATCGACCTGGCCCCCGAGAACATCAACGCCGCCGAGCCGCTCAGCCGCATGTACCTGCGCGAGCAGCGTTGGGCCCGCGCCTGGCCGCTGCTGGACTTGTTGGTGCGTCACTACGGGGCCGATCGCACCCGCGAAGACCTCTACATGCTGCACTACAACCTGGGCAAATGCTGCGAGGAGTTGGGTCAGGATGAGCGGGCGCTCAAGGAGTACGGCGAGTCGTACGAGTTCAACCCCAACCACCTGCCGACCTTGATGGGCATGGCGCGGCTCTTCTATGGCCGCAACGATCTGGACCGCTCCTACAAGATCTTCCGCACCATCACCCGGCACCACGCCGACGCGCTGAGCGAAGAGCAGTTGGTGGACATCTACCTGCGCTGCGGCGACATCAAGCGGCGCCTGGGAGACCTGGAAGCGGCGGTGGAGATGTACGAGGCGGTGCTGGCTCAGAACCCCCACCACAAAGACGCGCTGCGGGCGCTCATTGAGTTGTGCGGTGAGCTTGCCCGTTGGGATCACGCGGTGGCGTACCGCGAGCGTCAACTGGAGACGCTGGCGGACAACTCCGAGCGCTTCCACGCCCTCAACGAGATGGGCGACATCCTCTACCAGAACCTCAACAACCCCGCGGTGGCCGTCGAGATCTACCGCCGGGCGCTGGAGGTCAACCCCGACTCGGTGGCGGTGCTGCGCAAGCTGCTGGACATCTACACCAACAGCCAGATGTGGACCGACGCCGTGGCTGTCCTGGCCCGCATCGCGGAGCTGGAGCAGGATCCGGGCCGCAAGTCCAAGTACTGCTACACCATCGCCGTCATCTTCCGCGATGAGGTTGGGGACGTGGCGCGCTCGGTTGAGTTCTTCAACCGCGCGTTGGACAACGACGTGTCGATGCTCAAAGCCTTTGAGGCCATCGACCGCCTGCTGACCCAGAACCGGGCTTGGAAGGAGCTTGAGCGCTCCTACCGCAAGATGCTCCACCGCGTCAAAGACATGCCCAAGAGCCCCGAGATGGAGGGCCTCAACCTCCTGCTGTGGAAGAACCTCGGTGAGATCTACCGCTCTCGCCAGGGCAACTACGAGGCCGCCATCGAGGCCTACAAGGTGGCGGTGCAGCTGCGCCCCGAAGACGCCGCGACCCACGAGATCCTGGCGGACCTCTACGAGCGCAGCGGCAAGCACCCCGTGGCGGCCATCGAAGAGCACAAGAAGCTCATCGCCATGAAGCCCTTCCGCATCGAGTCCTACCGGGCGCTCTTCAACGCCTACATGAAGACCCAGCGCTACGACGAGGCCTGGTGCATGTCTTCGGCGTTGACCTTCCTGCAGAGCGCCTCGGCCAAGGAGCAGGAGTTCTACCAGAACTACCTGGGGGCCGGCCCCGCCCAGCCCAACCGCTCCTTGACCCCCGAGCACTGGAAGCTGCTCTACCACGATCAGCAGGACATGCTGATCTCCAACGTGATGGCGCTCATCGCCGTCTACATGCGCAAGGACTACTACGCCTTCACCCACAAGACGTGGAACATCCACAAGCGCAAGGATCTGATGGACCTCAACCAGCAGATCCCCTTCTGCCGCATCTACCAGTGGACGGCGCAGACGACCGGCGTGATGCCCATGCCCAACGTCTACCTCAAGCGCGACGAGATCGTCCCGATGCGCAACGGCAACCTGGAGCCCCCGGCCTTCATCGTCGGCCCGGCGCTCTTCCAGAACGCCCCCGACCGCGAGGTGGCCTTCACCGTCGGCAAGCAGCTGGCCCTTGGCCGCCCCGAGCACTACCTCTCCAGCGGCTTCTTCCCCACCGAGAACCTCAAGGTCCTCTTCATGGGGGCGATGCAGCTGACCAACCCGGCGCTCAACCTCGGTCAGGGCAACCAGGAGTTCATGGACGTCATCCAAAAGATGAACAAGATCATGCCTCCCCCGGTGGCCGTCCAACTGCGCGGCTTCATGCAGAAGTTCTTCAAGACCGGCGCCAACCCCAATCTCTCGGCCTGGCGTAAAGCCATCGACCACACCACCAACCGCGTGGGTCTCTTGATGTGCGGCGACCTGCTGACGGCCGCCAACTGCATCAAGAACGAGCAGGTGCCCGTCAGCAAGCTCACCGCCAAAGAGAAGATCAAGGAGTTGGTGCTCTTCTCCATCTCGGAAGAATACTTCCAGTTGCGCAAAGAGCTTGGCCTGGCGCTTCGGGCTCAGTAAACTGTCCTCCTGAACAACTGTGGCGTTCTTAAAGGGACCCGCGGCTTCACATGTCGCCGGTCCCTTTGCTTTTGCCCAGAGACGGAGAACCCCTCCCATGACCGAAGGCTTCGACGGCATCATCGGCCACGGCCGCTCGATCGACGTGCTTCGACGCGCGCTGCGCGCCGACCGGCTCCACCACGCCTACCTCTTTGTTGGCCCCCAGGGCGTCGGCAAACGCAAAGTCGCCATGGCATTGGCCCAGGCCATCAACTGCACCGGGCCAACCTACGCCCAGGGTGCCCCGTGCGGCGTCTGCACCCACTGCACCCGCATCGCCGCCGCCCAACACCCCGACGTCACGCTCATCGAACCCGATCGCTCCAAGGCTCGCCCCACCATCAAGATCGGCTCCGTGCGCGAGTTGATCCGCCAGGTCCACTACCGACCTTACGAAGGGCGCCGCCGGGTCATCATCATCGACGACGCCGAGGCTTTGACCGAAGAGGCCGCCAACGCGCTGCTCAAGACGCTTGAGGAGCCCACCGGCGAGACCCTTTTTGTGCTCATCACCTCCAGGCTGCACATGTTGCTTGCGACCATCCGCAGCCGCAGTCAGCCGGTGCGCTTTGCCCCGCTGGGGCGCAAAGACATCGAGTCCCACCTGCTGGCCCACACCAGCTTGTCCCGAGACAAAGCCCAGGTCTGCGCGGCGTTTGCCGATGGCTCCATCGGTCAGGCGCTGGGGCTGGCCGAAGAAGGGGTGCTCGATGGACGGCGCGAGCTGGTCAGCGACGTGGCGGAGTTGAACGCTTCTGACACGCTCAAGGTCTTCCGTGTGGCCTCTCAGCACGCCCGCGCAGGCAGCCAGGAGCTTCAGGCGCGCCTCGACGCCCTCAAGACCTACTACCGCGACGTGGTGTTGCTGCGCTCGGGCGCGTCGCCCGAGCGCGTGGTCAACGTCGACATGCGCAAGGCCCTCGACAAGTCGGCCCAGAGGTTGACGTTGGAGGTGGCCATCGGGCACATTGAAAAGATAGACGAGGTCCAGAGCAGCCTGCGGGGCTACGTCGATGCCCACTTGCTCCTTGAAGACCTCCTCTTTTCGCTGGCCGCCTGACGGCGTCGCCCCACGTAAAAGGGCGTCATAAACCCCAGGGCGGACCACCCCGACGCGGACCTCTGACCACCGGTCCGTTGATTTTGCACCCACGGCCGCCCGCATGAACGCTCTGCCCGCAGCCAGACTCTGCCCCTTGGCCCCTCCTGGGCCAGCAGGCCCTCTGGCGCGCAGAGCCCCCATGTCGGCGTTGGCCACCATACAGAGCCGCTCCCCACGGTCGCGAGACGTCCCCGGTTGGACCCAGTTTGCCCTGGGTTCGGGACGCGCGACCCCATTGCGGCCCTCTTTTGTGATAAGACGCAACACATGGCTGAAGAAACCGGGCAGAGAGCCCCTCGCACCAAGCAGGACACCGGTCCACCCTACGTCGGCGCGCTGACGCGCAAACCCTTTGGAGGCAAGCGGCGGCTCTACAATGTGGTCCGCCTGAGGTTCAAGACAAACTTCATCTCCCACGTCTACGACGCGCGCCTGCTCGACCTGCACAAGGACGACCGCGTCATCGTCGAGACGTCCAAAGGGCCTGCGCTGGCCATCATCACCAGCGAAGTCGACCGCGCCGTCATGAACCGTGGCAGCCTCAAGCGCGTCCTGCGCAAGGCCACCAGCCAGGATCTCCAACGCGACGAATCGAACACTCGCCGTGAGCGCGAAGCCTTCACCTTTGCCCTCTCGCGCATCCGCCACCGCAAGCTGGACATGAAGCTCATTCAAGTCCACTGCATGCACGATGGCTCCAAGATCATCTTCTATTTCTCGGCCGACGGTCGGATCGACTTCCGCGAGCTGGTCAAGGACCTTGCCCACCGCTTCCGCACCCGCATCGAGATGCGCCAGATCGGCGCGCGCGACGGGGCGAGGATGATCGGCGGCATTGGTCCCTGCGGGCGAGAGCTGTGTTGTTCGAGCTTCTTGGAGAACTTTGCCCCGGTGTCCATCCGCATGGCCAAAGATCAGGGGCTGACGCTCAACCCCAAGAAGGTCTCGGGCATGTGCGGGCGGCTGATGTGTTGCCTGGTTTACGAGCAGCAAATCTATCACCGCTCGCGCAAGCGCCTGCCGCGCGCTGGGCGCCAGGTCGAGACCGCCGAAGGCCCCGGCAAGATCCACTCGCTGGATGTCGTTCAGGAGAAGGTGGCGGTTTTTCTGGACGATGGGCGCCTGGAGCACTTCCCCGTGCGCGAGGTGGTGGTTCTGACCCCTCGTGAGGTCGAGCGGCGCAAGGCTGACGCCAAGCGCGTGGAGGCCGCCCGGGCCGAAGCGGCGCAGAAGGGCGATCCTTTGGCCGACTCGCTGCGGGAGGTTGTTCAGGGGGAAGACGAGTACTTGTGGGAGGAGCCCGGCAAGAAGGGGGACGGTGAAGAACGCCCCAACCGCCGCAGGCGCCGCCGCCGTCGTTCGTCTGACAAGCCGGCTTCCTCCCAAAAAGAGGGCAAAGCAGACGCTTCGGCAGGTGCCAACGCAGAAGGCGGCGACAAGGACGCCGCTGGGCGCCCCACAGAAGGCCGCTCCAGGAGGCGGCGCCGCGGTGGCCGTGGCCGCCGTGGCGGTGCAGGCGGCGGTGGTGGCGAAGGCCAGAGCGCCGCGCGCGGCGGGGAAAGCAAAGACGGGGGCAAGGGCGGCAACGCTGGCAACCGCTCCGGCGGTGAAGGTCGCGGGCGCGGTGGGCGCAGCGACGGCGAGAAAAAGCCCCGTGGGCCCAGGGCCGAAGGCGAGGGCGGCGATCAGAAGTCAGGCCGCAACCGACGCAGGCGCCGCCGTCGTGGTGGCGAAGGCAAGGGCGGCGGTGGTGGCCGCGCCGAAGGGGGCGCGGGCGACGGCACACGCGCAGCAGGCAAGGGCCCTGAAGGCAAGAGGTCCGAAGGCAAACCTGCAAACAAACCCGCCAGCAAGCCTCCCAAAGAGGGCTGAGAGCGCTCAGACGGGGTCTGCCGCCTGCAACGCTCGCTTTGAGGCTCCATGCGCCTCAGTGCGTCTTGTGGGCGCTGTCGCACCTTTTGGGTGGGATCCTCATGCCCATCACCTGTCATACCAAAGTGCAGACGTATGACTCACTTTGGTATCAGAGGTCCCGGCTTGCGAATTGTCTGACCCCCTGATTATTGTATCCCCTCAGGCTGTGTGGATGGGGACTGCGCGTCGGTCTCTGCCCACTGATACCAAGCCATCCCGTGCCAAAGTGCCTCAACGGCGTGCATGCCGATGGTTTGCTCTGTGTTGTCGTTTGGTATCCATGCTGGCCGGGTGCCTCGCGGTGCATCGGTCAGGTTGCCTCTTGAGGTTGCCATGTGGGACGTCTTCAAGACGCCGTTTGGTGGTTTTGCCGCCGCTGATTTTGATGCCTACACCCCCGAGAAGTGGTCCAGCCACCTCCACAACCGTGCTCGGATGGGGGTCGCCGACAAGCTTAGCGCCATCGCCCGTCAAGTGCGCGAGCGGCTCGAAACCCACGGCGCGCAGTTCTCTGTCGAGGCCAACGATGCTCGCCCCAGCGTCTTCAACGGCAAAAAGGTCGATGCCCAGTGGGTCTTTTTGACGCGCCCTGAAGCGGATCGCAAGCAACTGGCGACCCTCATCGACAAAGAGCACAGCATCCAGGAAAACCTCCACGAGGCCGGTCATCACAAGCGGCACCTGATGTTTGGCGTCAAGGTCCATCAGGACGGTGTGGAGGTCATGTTGGGGGTCCACCGCCGCGCCTGGGTGGATGTGCGCAACGGGCTGCGCAAGCTGGCCGATGGTTACGAGTCTGACGTCTGCGCGCAGTTGTTGGGGCAGCTTGGCGCCACCGCCGCCGGGCAGCTTCACCTGGTGGGGCCGCTGGGCGTGGTGCCGGTGCCCTCGCTGCAGGTGCAGGACGTCGTGGACAACCTCAAGGCGCTCGATGAAGGCCAGGGGCAGTGGTGTCTGTGGGGGCGAAACTTTCCGGTGGATCTGGAGTTGGTGCGCGAAGAGGGCTTTGCGCAGGAGATCGCGGCGATCTTTGAGGCGCTGCTGCCGCTCTACCATTTCTTGCTGTGGAGCCGTCAGAACGACCACCTGAGCCTGGACAGCGCGCTTAAAGAGAAGCAGGCCGAGGCGCGGCGCGGCGGCGTGACGTTGGAGCCTGGGACCTCTGTGTCGGTCATCGCCGGGCTTTTCAGCGGCAAGACCGGTGTGGTGCAGGAGATCGACAAGAAGGGGATGGTGAAGGTGAGCGTGGGCCGGATGGTGATTCAGGTCAAAGGCACCGCGTTGAAGGTGCTTGGCTGAGCTTGGCGGCGGTTCAGGCTGCGGCGGCGCCCGCGTTGGGCCAGATGATCAGCGCCGCGGTGTAGGCCAGGTAGATGGCCAGGAGGATGCCGCCTTCGACGCGTCCCAGGCGGTAGTTGCTGCGCATCATGGGGAAGACCAGCAGCGTGATGGCGATCATGACGGGGAAGTCGATGATGGGCGCGCGGCTTTCGACTTCCATGCCGAAGATCATGGGGACCGAGCCCATGATGAACATCACGTTGAAGATGTTGGAGCCAAAGATGTTGCCGACCGAGATGTCGGACTCTTTGCGCATGGCGGCCACGACGCTGGTGGCCAACTCCGGCAGCGAGGTGCCAAAGGCTACGATGGTGGTGCCGATGATGAACGACGGCACGCCGAAGTGCTCGGCGATGACGACGGCGTTGTCGACCATCAACTGGGCGCCGATGGCCAGGCCCACAAATCCAAAGACCAAAAAGGCGATGTTTTTGGCGATGCCTTTGGCGCTGGTGGCGTCTTCGTCGACTTCGACTTCTTCGCCGCCGAGCTCCTCCATGGCTTTTTCTTCACTGAAACCCTCTTCTGCGCCGAGTTTCATTTGGCGGCGCATCTTGATCACCAGCCAGAGGTTGTAGCCCACAAACGCCAGGATGCCGGCAAAGAGCAGGCCCCCTTCCCAGCGGTCGATGTACTGGCTGGTAAAGGCCAGTCCATAAAAGGCCACCGAGGACACCAACATGATGGGATACTCACGGCGCAGCGCGCCCGAGGAGATCGCCATGGGGTAGACCATGGCCGCGGTGCCCAGAATCAGCGTCAGGTTACAGATGTTGGACCCGATGATGTTGCCCACCGAGATGCCCTCAGAGCCCTCCCACGTGGCCACAAAGGACACAAGGAACTCCGGGGCGGAGGTGCCAAAGGCAACCACCGTCAGGCCGACGATCAAAGGGCTGATGCCGAGCGCCAGCGCCAACTGGCTGGCACCTTTGACCATGGCCTCGGCGCCAAAATAGAGCACCACGAGGCCAGCGATAAGCAAAAGGACTTCTTGAACCAGCATCGATCCTGTTCAATATATCCAAGGGGCCTGCGGCGCAGCTGCTTGCCCTTTGGTGTCACCCCTCGAACGGCGGTCTGACGCAGCGTCACTGAAAAGACGCGCTGTGTGGCAGTCAGTGGCCACATCCCATATCTCGGGCATGTGGCGCTTCCTGAAGCGCTGACCGGTTGCGGCGGGGTCAAAGCTATTGGTAGAAGATAACACGCCGACGGTAGAGTCGGGGTCCTCACCGTCACCCATACACGATGAAGGGAACCATGACAACTCGTTTGACCACAAGAGCCTGGCTGATGGCCCTGGGCGCCGTCCTGATGATGTGCGCCCCGGGTTGCGGCAGTGACTCGGAAGCAAAGAAAAAAGACGGTGCGTTGGGCTTTGTCCCCAACCTGGAGCGGGCCCGTTTTAAAAACCTCAAAACCAAGGGGCTGACCGTCACCCCCGTGGATCTGAATCAGGACGGGGATCCCGACCAGTGGAAGATCAGCAGCCAGGGGCGCGTGGTGCGCAATGAGCGCGACCTGAACTTCGACGGCAAGCCCGACGTCTACCAGTACGTCAACGACGCCGGCGAGATCCTCGAAGAAGAGATGGACCTGGACGTCGATGGCACCATCGACGTGGTCAACTACTACCGCAGCGGCGTGTTGACCCGCAAAGAGATGTCCGTGGACTTCACCGGCGCCATCAGCATCATCAAATACTACGATGCCAATGGTCAGTTGACCCGCGTGGAGCGCGACACCGACAACAACAACCGCATTGACACCTGGGAGTATTACCAGGACAACGTCAAGATCCGCACTGGCCGTGATCTCAGCGGTGATGGCACCCCAGACGCCTTCGAGGAAGCCCAGGACGAGGGCTGAGGCTCGCCGGGGCGAGCTGTCTTTGTGCCGATATAGGAATTTGCATGCTCGAATTACAACGGATCTTTGTGCCGCTGGACTTCTCTCGCTCCAGCCGCGCCGCCGTGAGCGCCGCCGGGCGCTGGGCGCAGGCCACCAACGCTCGACTTCATATGGCCCACGCCGTGGCCCCCGTGATGCCGTACACAGAGCGGACGCTCTTTCCTTACGCCTCGCTTGGCGAGGACCGCGTCAGCATCCTGGGAGAGCTGCGCGACAACGCCCGCGATGCGCTGGGGCGTTACCACAACCTCTCGGAGATGGGCATTGAGCTTGGCCGCCGCAGCGCAGCCAAAGGCGCCGACGACGCAGGCCACCGCCTGGAGGTGGTGATGGCCGACGCCCAGCAATCTGCCTTTGGAGCCCTGGTCACCCAACTCGACGCCAGCGACGCCCAGTTGATCGTGGCGGGGCACAGCGAAAAGAAAAACTCGGGTGGCACCGGTTGGTATGATGTTGTGGCCAACGGGATGGAACATGCGGGCGCCGAGGCCGGGCACAGCGGCTCAGCGGGGCAGACCCCGGGGGCTTACGGCGCCACGGCGCTGCACATCCTCCTGCACGCCGCCAGCCCCACGCTCCTGGTGCGCGACATCCCCGGCAAAGACATCCGCAAGGTCACCGTGGCGCTCGATCTCTCGGCGCACAGCCAGAAGGTCCTCCAGATTGCCGTGGCCGCGGCGCTCCTGCACGAGGCCTCTCTGGACATCCTGGTGGTGGCCCCCGAGCCTCTGGTCTACGACGTGCGCGGCATCGTCTCTGGGGTGGTCAAGGCCGATCCCAAAGCCATCAAGCGGGCCGCGCGCCGTGAATCGCACAAAATCATCGACCGCTTTGAGGCCGAGCTGGACATCCCCTTTCCCTGGCGTCAGCGCCACGAGCTGCTCAAGCCCAAGCGCACCGGTCTGGTGGGTGATCCCGCAGAGCAGGCCGTGTCCTGGCTGGCCAACCAGGAGATGGATCTCTTGGTGGTCGGCACCCACGGCGAGCGCCGCGCGTCGCTGGCCCGTCGCCTGGGCCGCACGGCGTACGACATGGGCGCCAACGCCCCCTGTCACACCCTCTTTGTGCCCTGAGCCCGTCAGCCCGGTGCGTTTGCACGAGGGTGCTGGCGTGATATCCTCTGCCGAGTTGCAAGATGCGCCTGCCCAGGCAGGTTATTGTTGAGGGATGAGGTCATATGGACCGCCGCGACTTCCTGAAGCTTACAGCGCTGGCTGGTTCGGCGGTGACGTTTGGTGCGATGGGCCAGCATCAAGGCCCCGCCCGGGCGCGCCTGACCATCGGCGCCTGGAGGGTCCGCCCCGGCGCGCCGTTGGGTGTGGAGATGGAAGTCGTGGACCCCGGTGCGCAGCAAAAGCACACGGACGCAGTGCAGGTTCAACTCATTGCGCTGGACGAGCAGGGCCGCCCCACCCACGGTTTGGGGCCGCTGTGGCTCGAATTGGCGCCCTCGCAGACCCTCACGGGGTCTTTTGTGGCGCCCGAGGCCCCTATGGCGGGTGCGGAGTCGTATCGGCTCGCGGCGGCCGGGGTCGATGGGCAGGGTCAGGTGGTCGTCTCGGATCACGTCGAGGTGGTCTGTACACCGCAGCTTGTGGGGCTCTGAGCTGTGAACCTGGGCTGGAAAGAGGTGTGGATGAGGGCGATGGGCTCGGCAAAGGCCAGCACCCACGCGGTGTCGCGCTGCGGTGTGGCGTGGGTCGGCGCGTTGGTCTGGCTCCTGGCACTGTTGGTGTGCACGGCGGCGCTCTCGGCCCCCCGAACGTACCGCGCCAAGATCGACCGCGTGGACGCCGCCGAAGCCCCCGAGGTCCGGGTCTTTGTCACTTTCTTGAGCGACCAGGACAGCCCCGTCAACCCCAAGCTGGTGGACCTCTATGAGGTCAAAATCGACGGAGAGCGGGTCGATCGCGACGACGTCGAGTTGTCCATCTGGCGCGAGCAGGACGAGGGCACCGACCTCATTTTCATCATGCCCGCCATCGTGGGCTTCCCCAAGACGACGCTGACCGCCATCGGCGAGACGATCGACGCGGGCGGCAAGGCGCTGCGCGGCGAGGACCGCGCGGGACTGATCACCTACAGTCGGGCGGTCACCGTCAACGCCCCGCTGGCCGCCGACAAAGGCGCCATCAAGACCGAGTACGACCAGATCGATCCCAAGGGCGTGCGCCCTTTCATGTTCAGCTCCATCGACAAGGCCATCACCCTGCTGGAGACCTCTCCCGAGGGGAGAAAGCGGGCCATTGTCTACCTGGGAGACGGCACCGACGCAGGGGCCATCGGCGTCGACGAACTCAACCGCAAGCTCCAGGAGACCATCTCCCGAGCCAGGGACAACGGCGTCCTCATCTGGACCATCGGCCACAGCCCCGGCGGCATGACCGAGACTGCTCGCCGCACCCTCATGCTCCTGTCGCGCAAGACCGGCGCGACGTACCGCGAGGCCCGCAGCCAGCGCGAAACCACCGGCGAGCTTGAGGCCGTCATCGGCGAGATCATCGGGCAGCTGGTGTTGGTCGTGGATTGGGACTTTGAGCCTCAGACCCAGTACCGTTTTGAGGTCAGCATTCAGTCCGAAAACAGCAACACCGTCGACACCAGCCCGTTTAAGGCCACCATCGAAGAGGTCAAGTTTGACTGGCTCTTCTGGGGGATCTTCTCAGGGGTGCTCTGCATCTTGCTGACCGTCGGCACCATCGCCACCGTCGTCACCGTGGTGTGGCTGCGCCGCCGTCAGGCGCGCCGCGACGCCGAAGAGCTGCTGGCGGATTTGCTGGTCGATCGTCCCTCCAAGTGCGAGACCTGCCACCGGGTTCAGAAGCCCGAGTGGGAGGCGTGCCCGTTCTGTGCTCAGGGCATGGAGCCGCTCGACGGCAGCCACAAAGAGCCCGTCTTTGTCTACGATGAAGAGGACCGGAAGCTGTGCAACGTGTGTGGCCGCGTGCAGCGCCCCGACTGGGCCGCGTGCCCGTTCTGCGCCCAGGGCATGGAGCCGCTGCCCGAGTGGGTGGCGATCAAAGAAGAAGAGGCCATGCTGACGGGCAACTTTGACCCCGAAGCGATGGCCGCCAAAGCCCAGGCCGAGGCCGAAGAGGCCGCCAAGCTTCAGCAAGCCGCTGCCGCCGCTGCCGCCGCCGACGCCGCCGAGCGCAGCGCCAAGATCGCCGCCGGGGGCAGCGAGTGCCCCACCTGCCACCGGGTCATGGAGCCCCAGTGGCCCGAATGTCTCTACTGCGCCAGCGGACTGCCTCCCGTGAAGAAGTAGCCGCAGCGCCCGTGTCGGCCCCCGTGGTCTGGTTGCGATGCCCAGGAGGACGCAGCCCATGAAGGTGATCTTCTTTGGCAACGGCTTTGATTACTCCCTGCACTTCCTGCGGATCCTGGTCCATCACCCCAACGTCGAGTTGCTCTCGATGGTGGCGCCGCTGCGCGGTGGTCAGCGCGTGCACTGGCGGCGTCTGGCGGCGTCGTTGGCGGCCAGGTTGCCCGGAAAGGTCCAGCGTGGCCTGAGCGACGCGGCGCGCTTTCCGGCGGCGGCCACGGCGCTGTGTCAGAAGGCCGGGGCGCGGCTGCACTGGCCAGACACCATCAACGACCCCTGTCTGGTGGACGAGCTCTTTTACAGCGGGCCCGATCTGGTGGTGATGGCTGGGTTCAATGAGATCCTTAAAAAAGAGGTCCTCTCGGAGTTGCCGCCGATCATCAACGTTCATCCCTCGCTGCTGCCCGCTTTTCGCGGCCCAAACCCCGAGTTCTGGACCGTGGCCCACGGCGCGCAGGACGCCGGGGTGACCATTCACTTTGTGGAGCGCGGCATCGACACCGGGCCGATCGTGGCCCAGGAGCGCTTTGTGCTGGAGCCCTGGTTGACCGGGGGGCAGCTTCAGGCCCGCGCCATGCGCCACGGCGGTCAGATGCTGGAGCGTTTGCTCGGGGAGGCCTCTCCTGCGCACTGGCCTTCATGGACGCAGAGCGGCCAGTCGTCCTACCAACACCGGGTCAGCCTTGAAGACGTGGTGGTGCCCTTTGAGCTTGGCGCCGTGGACGTCTACAACCGCGCCCGCGCCGCCGATCCCTGGTTGCCGCTCTACCTCTTTGTCCCCCAGGACTGGTGGACGCGCGGTCTGGAGCCTGGGCTCAGCGCCCCGGCGTCGCGTCAGGCGGCGCCTGGGATGGTGCGCCTGGAGCTTCGAGCGCCCGTGGCTTTCCCCGAGCACCAGCGCGATCAGGCCGGCACGGTGCGGCGCACCGAAGGGGGCGGCATCAGCGTGGCGTGTGGTCAGGGGACGGTCTTTTTTGGCAAAGCCGCCGGTCAATAGACCCAAACAGGACCGAGTTTGGTCTGGGGTTGGCTTTTGCGCGATCGCTGTTTAGATTCAGGGCTGGACTCTTTTGTGGGACGAAATGTGCCCACAACCTTGTTGCATTTTCACAGGCCAGGAGCCTGTTTTAAGTCTGGCCCCTTTGCCGGGCCGACCTTTTCAGCCGGAGAACCCACTCCATGATCACCATGACTTCTTCCGCCAGCGAGCAGATCCGCAACATGATGGCCGACAACGGCCTGACGGGCCACGTGGTCCGGTTGGGGGTGACTGCCGGCGGTTGCTCGGGCTACTCCTACGTGCTCGACATCGTCGATCAGATCCACAACAACGACCGCATCTTTGAGGGGCAGGGCGTGCGCATCGTCTGTGACCCCAAGAGCTATCTCTACGTCAAAGGCACCGAGATCGACTACGAGAACTCGATCATGGGCGGCGGCTTCAAGTTCGGCAACCCCAACGTCAAGCGCTCCTGTGGGTGCGGGACCAGCTTCCAGGCTTGATCGGCGGCGCTCCACCGCGCCAACAACCCCTCCTGCCCTGATTTCGGGGAGGCTCGCGCCACACCCCAGAGCCTCCCATGACGCAGTCTCCTGCTTCAACATCCACCCACCAAACACTCGCCCGGCGCGCCCCAGGGCGCCCGCGCCAATCCACACCGCTCTTTGGGGCGCGTGACTGCGGCGGCGGCGATCTTGTTGCGCCCATCACGGCGGTTGCCCACCTGTGCGCCCTGATGCTCCTTGTGTGTGCCCTGGGCGGCTGCGCAGGGCTGTGGGGTCAGATCACCCAGGACATGACGTTGGCCGTGGAGCGCGGCCCTTCAGGGGTGGTCGGCGAGGTGTCCCTGGCAGGGCCAGAGCTGTGGACGGGGGATGGGGGCAAGGGGGCGCTGCTGGCCACCGATCGGACGGGGGTCCGCGTGGCCATCTCGGACGGCACCCGGCTGGCCATCTGGAACGCGGCCGCTCGCCGTTTGGAACGCGTGGTGCCGGGGGCAGGTCACCTGGTGCGCGGTGTTGTCTTTGCACCGCAGGGCGACTTGATGGCCATCGAGGAGTCCGAGAGCAATCTTTTGCCCGGCATCGACCGGCTGCGACTCTTTTCGATGTCGATGGGACGGTCGCTGGCCTGGATGCGCTTGCCCTGCGGTTGCCTGGTGACCTACGGCTTTGGTGATGAGGGCAAACGCGTTCAGGCGGTGGTCAGCAGCGCAGAGATCGGGGGAACCTGGGCGCTGTCCTGGTCTTTGGAGGGACAATTCCTGGGCTCGAAGCTCTTGTCGCGCCGTTTGGTGGGCGCTGGCGACCACGTGACGTTCTTTGAGGGCGGAGAACGGGTCTTGTGGTTGCGTCCAGATGGGGGCGCGCCCGACCGTGACGTGTTGGTCGTGATGGGGCTGGGAGAGCGCGACGAACCGGCGCGCGTCATCCCCGTGCCTTCTGCGGCGTCCTCTTTGGGCTGTGAGGCAGCGCTGCGCAATTGCCACCGCGTGGTGGGCGTCGAAGGGCGGCGTTTGATGGTCGCCACCGGGCGGCTGGGGGCCGAGGCGCGCGCCACCTTCATTGATCTGGACGCGCCCGAGGGGGCGATGAACGTTGCCCTGGGGACGCGTTTGCCGCTCTTGTGGCTGCCCACGTCGTCTGGCGCCGCGCGCCTGCTGGCCCAGCGGCCAGTGGCCCAGGAAGGTCAGCCCGATTGGGAGATTTTGGCCCTCAAAGATCGCCAGATTGAGGTCGAGGCGGGTGCGCCGATCTTACCGCTGCCGTTGGTGCATCTGGAGCGCGGTTGGATCTCGGACAGGATCGAGGTGCCGCTGCGCCGCGCGCTGGGGCTAAGCGCCCAGAGGATGCTGGCGCCGTGGTTTTTGGGGCGCGCTCGGTTGTGGCTCGATCCGCGCGATGGGGCATTGAACGTCATTGGACCCAAGCAGGGGTGGCGCTGGCGCACCGAAGGGCCTCCTGCGGTGCTGCCGCCCATCAAGCCGTGGCGCTCCCAGGCGATTTATGACGCTGGCCAGCACTCGGTCTCTGGCCGCCCGACAGTGGTGGCGGTGGGATCGGAGTCGATTTCATTGATGGCGCCTTTTGAGCCCAGTTGGGACGCGGCGACCCAAGGGGGGCGGATTGAGACGCTCTGGAGCTGGTCGTCAGGGCAGGGCAGAGTGCTTGAGGGAGGGCCGCTGCCCGACGGTCGAACGTTGGCGTTGGTGCGCGACAGCCACAACAGCGCCAGGCTTGTGGCGCTCAACCCCGGCAAACCAACACCCCGCGAGGACAAGCTCACCCAGGAAGAACACCAAAGTCCGATCCCCGTTCCACCGCGCAGCAGCCATTGGTCGCTTTGGCTTGATGCAAAGGGGCAACGCGGCGCGCTGCTGGCCATCACCCGCAAGAGCGATCTCTCTGAGGCCAGCCTCAGCGTGCGCCGCTTTGACCCCCAGACCCTCCAGCATGATCCCAGACCGACGCTGATCAACCTCCCCGACATCCCCACCAGCATGGCCGTCACCTGGGGGTCGTCCACCGTTCTTTTGCCCACCCGGCGCCGCCTCACGCTCGTCGATCTGGCAGGCGTCCAACCCGAGGTCTTTGATTGGGAGCCCCAGCAAGACGAGTCCTGGTGGATCAAGGGGGTGGTGGCGCTGGGTCAGCGCATGGCCGTCGTGCGTTTGGTCCGCCAGGAGATGCCCGCCGATGAACTCTGGTTGACGCTGGAGGTCGGCGCCGCAGGACAGGTCAAGGTCTTGGGCCACCGCCGCTTGACCCGCGTGGTGGCCACCGCCGCCTGGGCCGCAGGCGAGCAACTGCACGCCCTCGAAGAGCGCGGCGTGTTGACCACCTTTGGGCTGGTGCCGGGCCGGGGGCTGGTGGTGCAGCGCGTGGCCTACCTCGACCCCGACTCGGGGGCCTTCCTGGCGCTCGACGCCGATGGGCAGATGCACTTGCCGGCCTCTGGCGTTGAGCGCGCCACAGCCTGGCGATGGTTGGCCGAGCGCAGCCTCTTGCCCGCCTTGCTCGACGACGGCGGCCAGGTCCACCGCGCCCCTCTCCTCAAGCGCTGAGCTTATCCCCCGTCTGCGGCAGATGCCTGTCAGGTGTCGGTTTCTGGAGCGTCTGATCGTGTCCAGGGAATGAAAGAGACGCTTTGGGGCATTGACATGTCCGTGTGAAACAACACCTTTTGCGTCACTGGGAGCACCAATGACTGTCATCTCCTGCTACAACGTCTCCAAGGCTTACGGAGACCACTGGGCTGTGCAGAACCTGGACTTTCACGTCCCTGCGGGTTCCATCTTCGCCCTTGTGGGTCCCAACGGCGCCGGCAAGAGCTCGACCATCAAGATGTTGGCGACGCTCCTGGAGCCCACCGCTGGCCGCATCCTGATAGACGGCTTTGACGCCCAGCTTGAGCCCGAGGCCGTGCGCCAGCGCGTTGGCTACCTGCCCGATCACTTCAACCTCTACGAAGACATGACCACCAGCCGGTGTCTGGACTTCTACGGGTCGTGTTTTGGGATGCGCCGCAGTGATCGCAAAAAGCGCATCGGAGAGCTTTTGGATCTGCTCGACCTGAGCACCAAGACCAACGCCCGCATCAAAGAATTGTCCCGAGGCATGAAGCAGCGCGTCGGCATCGCCCGCGCGCTCATGCACAGCCCCCCGGTCCTGCTCCTGGATGAACCTGCCAGCGGCCTTGATCCCGCCGCGCGCCTGAAGCTGCGCAAGGTCATGGTCCGCCTCAAAGAAGAGATGGGGATGACGGTGCTGGTGTCCTCGCACGTGCTGATGGAACTCAGCACGTTCTGCGACTCCATGGCGATCATGCAAAAGGGCAAGGTCCTGGAGATGGGCCCCCTTGAAGAGATCCAGGCGCGCCTTGGCGGTGGCCGGATCCCCTGCACCCTCAAAGTCCTCTCGGGCATCGAGACGGCCTGGAAGGTGCTCAGCGACATGCCCCAGGTGGCCGGTCTGGAGCGTCAGGACAACACGCTGCGCTTTGCGCACAGCGCCCAGCCCGAGGCCGCCGCCGAACTGCTGGAGGTGCTGATCCGCGCGGGCGTCCGCGTGGTCTCGCTGGAGCGCGGCGAAAGCGACATGGAATGGGTTTACGCATCGATTTCGACCGATGAGGTCAGTTGAATAGAGGGTCAATGCACCGCCGCGCTCGCCGGACGCGGCGGCCATTGCCCATTGCCCGGGTCTATCCCGCAGGCACACCAAGGAGGACAGATGTTGGGTCCAAAAGCACAAGACTGGCAGCGCTGGCTGGGCATGCCGCTCATCGAGCGAGGCCTTGGAGAGCGCCCGCAGCGGCTGATGTGGTTTTCGTTGGGTGGCACCGTCCTGGCCGTGCTGGCCAATGCCGCCTACCACCTCTCACTGGTGGCGCGTCAGCAAGAGCGCTGGGCCTATCTCGACCCCTTTGAGACGCGCTTTTTGGAGGGCGGCGTGGAGTCGCTCGGCGGCGCGCTGGCCATCGAGATGATGGTCCTGCTGATGGCGGTGTTCTTTGTCCTGGCGCCGACGCTCTCGTGCCTGACCGTGCTGCGCGAGTCCAGAGAACGCACCATCGACTCGCTCTTGAGCGCCCCCATGGGCCCGCGGGCGCTGCACAACGGCCTGACCATCGAGTCGCTGGCGCGTCTGGCGCCCGTGGCCGTCGGTCCCATGCTCCTCTTTGTCTTCCTGGGCCTGACCGGCGCGGTGGCGCTGCACACCATGTTGGCGTCGGTGGTCTTGCTGGCCGTCGGCGCGTTTGCGCTGACCAGTCTGGGGACCATGATGGGCGTCTTGATGCTCGCTCGGGTCAACAACCAACTCGGCCGGCTCCTTGTGCTGGCCGCGCTGGCCATCGGCGGGCTCTTGTCT
>CAKZKQ010000205.1 GCA_937123825.1 uncultured Pseudomonadota bacterium | reverse complement strand
GAGCGACCGAACCAAAAGCAAGCGCAGCGCCGCGAACCGAAAGCAAGCCAAGCGCAGCGCCGGCGCCGCGAACCGCGAGCGAACGAGCGAGCGAGCGACCTCACTCGCTCGCCAGCGAGCCGCCGAAGAGCTCCTGGAGGATGTTGTCTTGGAGATCGGCCAGTTGGCCGATGGAGACGAGCGCGTGGGTGAGTTCTTCGATGGAGATGTCGTCGGCCAGGAGGGTTTCGAGCAGGTCGACGTGGCGGCCGTCTTTGAAGACGAAGGCGCCGAAGTGGCCTTGGCGGTTGATGTCGTTGAGGGCTTCGGCAAGGCCGGTGGTGCGGGCGACGTCGCGCAGGACACGCGAGCGCAGGGTGATGTAGGTGGCGCGCTCGTCGCGCCAGACGCGCACGGCGAAGCGGGCTGAGCCGTGGGTGAACCAGAAGTCGCCGTGCTCGTCTTCCTGGGCGGGGACGCGGATCTCTTCGAGCATCTCGCGGACCTGGCGGCGGACGTCTTCGACTTCGACACGGCGAGCATCGGGCAGGCCGTGGGCGGCCAGTTGTTGCATGAGGGCCTGGAGGTCGATCGGCGTGGGGCTTTGGGGGGATTGGAGTTGGTCGGCGCGCAGTCCTCCGAAGGTTTCCTGGAGGATGTTGTCCATGCGATCGGCTTCTTCGGCGACCATCGCCAGGGTGAGCGCAAACTCGCTCAGGTCCAGATCGGCGCCCAGGAGCGTCTTTTCAAAGACGATCTGCGAGGGGCCGTTGTCGACGCCAATGGACTCGGGCTCGATGAGGCAGCGGCCCGCGACGATCTGATCGTTGAGGGCGGTCAGGGCCTGGGCGGGCAGTTCTTGTTCTTGCTGGTCGAAGCGGCTCAGATCGACGCCGGTCAGCAGCGCGGCGTGGTAGCGCACCAGGCGACGGCCTGCCCGCTCGATGACGGAGACCGTCACGCGGGCCGAATCCAGGCCAAAGTGCAGCTCGCCGTTGGTGGCGCGCACCTCTCCCAGGCCGAGCGTCTCCAAAAAGTGCTCCATCCGGGCCAAGAGCTCTTCGGCGTCGGGTTCGGGGACCATCAGCGCCTCAAGAAAGGTCTCGCGGACGTCTTCCAGGCGCATGGAACCAAAGTCGGAGTAGCCAAGTTCGTCGGGTTCGGGGTTGGCGCTGGGGGTGTGGAAGCCTTCGCGGCTTGGCGGCACGCCCAATGAGAAGTTGAGCGCGCGTGCGGCGTGCTGGAGGCGTCTGGCAAGCGCGGCCGCCAGCGCCTTGCACTGAGCCAGCTGCGCGTCCCATTGGTCGTCATCGTCCAGCGCTTGCTCGGGGATGACGTGTTGGAAGTAGAGGTTGACCTCGGTGCCAAAGGCAAAAAGCTCCACCGCGCCCATGGGCAGGCCGTAGGCGCTGGTGTGTGGGACCACGGCGCCCAGCTTGAGTTGGTGGTTGAGCCTGCCGATCAACTCCAACAACCCCATGGAGTAGATGGAGCGGCCGACGTTGGCCGTGACCTTGATCCCAAAGACGCCTTCGCGGTGGTGGGCATAGGGCCGCAACTCGATGTCCACCAACCCCTCGACGTTGAAGACCCTCATGAGCCCAAGGCCGCCGTCCAGGCGATCGTCGAGGCGCTTGCCCAACGCCAACACGCGCGCAGATCCGTCGAGCGGCAGCCCGGCTTCATCGTGCTGGACGCTGTCGAGCATCTCCTGGGGCGAACCCTCCACCTCGCGCGCCTCAAAATCGTACTGACGCTCCAGATCGGCGCCGCACGACGGGCAGATCGGGTGTTCGACAGGCAGCTCGCCGTGATAGTGGAAGGTCCACTGATGCTGCCAATGGCAGCGCGGACATTGTTCGGTCAGACGGGACATGGCCCAGGCCCCTCCTTGGAGTCAAACAGAGCGCGCTTACTGCGCGCCAGAGACCGTGCAATAGACGTCTTCAAAGGCCGCGCAGGCCCCATCGACGCAAGACGTCGAAAGGCACTCTTCGCCCGAGCCGCACGGGGCCCCGGCGTCGCCTTTTTCGATACACACAGGCGCACCATCCACAAAGACACACGATCCCGTGCGGCACTCTTCGTTGAGGTTGCGCGTAAAGTCGGCGCAGGCCTCGCCCACATCGGGCAAGACCTCGCATTGACCCAGGCCGATGTTGTCTCCGGCGCGGCAAAAGAGCCCCAGACGGCAACGATCGACCAACGGGTTGCAGGGTTCGTCCTGACCCACGCCCACCTTGCGATCTTCGCGGCACACGCCGGTCTGCAGATCCTCAGGCGTGAACTCAAACCAACAATAAAGCCCCTCGCCACAATCCGAGGCCTCAAAACACGTCTCGCCCTCGACTCTGGGAGAAACGCAGCGGCCCGCGTTGCGCTCACACACCAGACCCTCGGCGCACTCCTCCTTGTCAAAGCACTCGCCCTCTTCGGTTCGGGCAGGCTCGCAGGTGCGCTCGTTGGTCTGG
Organism: uncultured Pseudomonadota bacterium; assembly: GCA_937123825.1. Classification (GTDB taxonomy): domain Bacteria; phylum Myxococcota_A; class Bradymonadia; order Bradymonadales; genus CAKZKQ01. The sequence continues at coordinate 22,405 of CAKZKQ010000205.1, read as the reverse complement.
GTGGTGACGATCTGACACGAAAGGCCGCTCTGGCAGCCCGATCGGGTGAAACAGGCCTCGCCTTGCGCCTTGGGCGCGCGGCACAAAAGCCGGGGATCATCCACATCGCGGCCACAAAAGAGATCGCCCTCACAAGCGTCGTCGTCGTTGGGGCAGCCTTCGCCCTCGGACAACACTTCGCGGCAGACGCTGCCGTCGCAGAAGAACCCGTCGAGGCAGCCAGCCACGCCGCAATCAAAGGCGTCGTCGGGCAGGCCGTTGGGCTCTTCGCACAAACCGGGGCAGCGACCCGCAGAGGCGCAGATCAGCCCCTCCTGGCACTCAACCTCGGTAAAGCACTCCTGACCTTGCTGGGCGTTGCCCTCAAAGACGTCCTGGCAGATTTCGGGCACAAACCCGGTCGCCAGCAACTTGCACTGGGCCCCGGTGATCGCCTCGCGGCAGGCGGACATGTTGTCCTGATTGTAGACGGTGTGGCCAGCGTCGAGGCTCTCAAGCCAGGTCACCAGCTCGGGGTCGCACAAGCGGCCCGCCTCTTCAATGCAGGTCTGAACGCTGGTGGCCTGGTTGACCAACGCCACGTTGCAACCGATCTGGCGCTCGCACAGCGGCTCAAAGAAGGCCTCACAGTAATTGGTGGCCGCCAACGAGGTCTCAGCGGGGGTCTCTTGCTGCTCGCCGGTGTCCCCGCAAGCCGCCAAAGACACCAACGCCAGCAACGCCAGCAACGCGATCATCTTTGTTTGGTTCATCAACGCCATCTCACGCAATTGTCGCCCCGCAGGGTATCTCTCATCGACCTGGGTTTCCAGTGGTGGGTTTTTGCCCCCAACCACAAACCGGTCGAAGATGGACGCGGAGGCCCGAGCGGATCGGGGGCACACAGGCGCCCAACCGACATCAAGAGCGGCCCCAGGCAACCAGGATGGGACACATGGACGTGGTCTGGCTCAAGGTGGGCGCGGGTGTGGTGGGCGCGGCGGCGGCGGTGCACACCACGGTGACGCTCTGGAAATCGGCTGGCGAGCGCTGGTCGCTGTGGCGGCGCAAACGCCGGGCGGCGCGCGGTGAGGTGGAAGCTGAGCGGCTGCTGCGCAAACACGGCTACCGGATCCTGGATCGTCAGGTCGAGCACACCTGGACCATCTACGGCAACGATCGGCCCACCCACGTGGGACTGCGCGCCGATCTGCTGGTGTCCAAGGGCGGCCGCGACTATGTGGCGGAGGTCAAGACGGGGCGCGTGGCGCCGCTGCTGCGCACCAGTCAGACGCGCCGACAGCTTTTGGAGTACAGCGTCGCTTACGACGTCGATGGGGTCTTGTTGGTCGACATGGAGGCGTACGAGATCCAAAAAATCCATTTCCCTCCCGGCGGCCAGGGACAAGGCGGCGCCTCCAAAGCAGGCCTGTCCTGGTCCTGGGCCTCATTTGTCATGGGCGCGGCCGTGGGAGCGCTGCTGGTGGCTTGGCAAGCGGGCTGGCTAGGCCCTGTCTGACACTTTCAGCGAGAGAAGGCGATGATGAGCCACGAGATCGGGATGCGCAGCTTGCCGTAGATGATCACCGTGGGCTCATCGATGGTGGTCAGGTGGGCCTGGGCCTCAACGGCAAAGATCTGCCACCCAAGGGCGGCGTGCACGCTGGGCGTGGCCTCGATGTTCACCGCGCCGCCCAGTTGAACCTGAAGGCCGGACTGGATGCTGAGCAGCTCGGCCTGGAGGCCAAAAGCCAGCGGGGTGACGTTGCTGATGTCGACCGTGGGTGAGAGGGTCAAAAAGAGGGGATCCTGAATGCGCGTGATGCCTGAGCGCACGCGGGCCATCAAGGGCAATCCCCCGGCGTTGAGTTCGTTGCCGATGCCCAGGTCGACGTTCAAGTCCCACTGCCAGCCGCGCTTGAAGCCCGCAGAGAGCGCCCCGGCGTTGGCCAGCGCGATGGCGCGGTTTTGTGCCTCTCGGCGGCGCTGCGCGGCCTCCTTGTCTTCTTTGGCCTTCTCCTCGTCGGTCTTTTCGGCCGCCTCGGCCTTTTGGGGCTCGGTTTCGTCCTTGGTCGCGTCCTCTTTTTGGGTCGCGTCTTCAGACTCGGGCAGCCCTTCGACGGGGATGATGGTCTCGCCCTGGGCCTGAGCCACGGCGGTGGCGGGCCAGAGCAGAGCACACGCAACAAACAAAGCCGCTGCGCGGCCAGACAAGCGGGTCATCATGATTTCTCGGGCAGTTTGACGAAGACCGAGAGCTGGGCATCGAGTCCAGAGAGCGTCTTGGGGGACTTCTGGGTTTCGATGGCCTTCTGGACGCACTCCTGGGCGCCTTTGGGCAGGGGCTCGATCTTCTGGCTGATGGGATCGCCGGGTGTTTGAGACAACGCGGCGGTGCCGGCTTTAATGGCCAGCGGGACCTCCACGACCGCCCGGTCCTTCAAGGTCTCTTGGGCCTCGGGACATGAGCGCACCGCCAGATAGGCAATGTTGACCAGCGCCATGTGGACGTCTGGTGCGTCGGGCACAGCGGTATCCTTGGGGACCTGAAGCAGGACCTCACAGGCAGGCATGGTCTTGTGTGCGGGGAGGGCAAACTTGATGACGTGGTGGGATGCCGCCGCCCCCTGCTCGGAAGCCTGGGGCGAGGCACTGGGGGAGCAGCCTGCCAGCGACGCCAGCAAGATCCCCCCCAAAGTAAGCGCGGTCAGACGGTTCACGGGGAGACGCCGACCTGGCAGCTGACCAGACCCTGGTCGCTGACTTTGCAGACATAGGCTTCGCGCAGGAGGCCAAAGAGGAAGGCATCGTTGCGAAGGATGACAACCGTGTTTTCGTTCACGGCGGCCACGCCACCGTAGGCGCAGGCCGAAGCGAGGGCGGAAATGGCCAGCATAAGCGCAAAGAGAAGTTTGGTGCTTTGCTTCATCGTCTTTCTCCTTTCAATTCAATCACTGTATGAGACGATCCGGTGCGGATTCGTCGCGTAAGTTTGGCCTCACCCATAACGTAAAGAGTGTGGATCTATAAGGTGGCGAGCACCCGTATGGCTGAGCAGATGATTTTGTGCCACAGCGCCGTTGGAAGCGTCAAGACAGTCATAAAAGTTGATAGACATTGATAGTCACTCCAAACTGATTGAGATGACCTCGCCAAGGCCGTCCTGGACAGGATAGGGCGCGTTGACAGTGGGGGGCTCTAAAAGTATCCTCGCGCCGAGAGTGCTCTGGAATTGTAAGGCTTGGAAAGCATAACTCAGGCACAATGTGCAAGGTCGCCTTCAACATCACGGCGGCCAGTGTTCTACCGATATTTGTGCACCGGATCCGGTGGGGACGAAAACGGGCCTGGCTGCCGTTGGTCTACAGGACACAGATGCAATGCTCGGTGAACCGAGCGACATGTGGGAATCGCTGCCATGCAGTTTGGAAAATACGGTCTGATTCGCAAGCTCGCCACCGGAGGGATGGCCGAGATCTTCCTGGCGCGTCAGGACGGCATTGAGGGTTTCAGCAAGGATCTGGTCATCAAGCGGATCCTGCCCATTCACGCCGACAACACCGAGCTGATCGAGATGTTCCTCGACGAGGCTCGGATCGCGGCGACCCTCAACCACCCGAACATCGTTCAGATTTTTGACCTGGGAAGGGTCGACGGCGAGTTCTTCATTGCCATGGAGTACGTCCATGGACAGGACTTGCGACGGATCTGTGAGCGCGGGCTGACGGTGGGCAACTTCCTGCCGCTGCGCCACGCCAGCCGGATCATCGCCGACGCCGCCGCCGGTCTGCACTACGCGCACATGCAGCGCGACAGCCAGGGCGAGCCGCTCAACATTGTCCACCGCGACGTCTCTCCGCAGAACATCGTGGTGTCCTTTGATGGGGTGGTGAAGATCCTGGACTTTGGCATCGCCAAGGCCGCCAACAAGATCGTCACCACACGCCACGGCCAGCTCAAGGGCAAGTACGCCTACATGTCCCCAGAGCAGGTCAACGGCCTTGAGGTCGATCACCGCTCGGACATCTTCTCGCTGGGCACGCTCCTCTACGAGATCACCGTCTGCACGCGGCTCTTTAAGGCCGACACCGACGTCAAGACCATCAAGAACGTCTCTGAAGCCGTCGTGACGCCCCCAAGCCAGATCCGCCCGGAGTATCCCAGGGATCTGGAAGAGATCGTCATGCGCTCGCTGACCCAGGATCCGCGCGACCGCTTCCAGAACGGTCAGGAGCTTCAAGAGGCCCTGGAGGACTTCCTGCGCAACAACCGCATGAAGACCGGCCCGGTGCAGCTTGGCAACTACATGCGCGAGATCTTCCCCGACAAGCTCGAGCGGCCCACCGCCGAGCCCATCGCGCCCCGCTCCACCACCATGACGGGGCTGTCGCGGCCCAGCGCCACGCGCTCCACCAAGCTTGAGCGGCCCGCGCCCCAGGCTGCGCCCATTCCGTCTTTGCCCTCGTCGGCACCGGTGACGCCGATCTCGCGCCCATCGGGGCTGCGCCCGGCCCCGGCCGCTGCGGCCCAATCCATCGAAACGGAAGAAGCCCCCACGGCGATGATGGACGCGGCCGGGTACTCGCTGCCCGAGCCCGAACCGCTGCGACGCGGCGATCTGCCCGGCGCCGATGAGCCCTACTCCGGGGCCCCGACCGCCGATCAAATCAAGGACTGGACCTCCAGCTCCATGCGCGCGCTGCGGCGCCCCGGCTACGATCCCAACGAGTACGATCCAAACTACCAGCCGCCCCAACCGGCCCAGCCTGCCCCGCAGGCTTACAACCCGCAGCCCACCGCGCCCCTGCAGACCAACCAGGCCATGCCCGGGCCCACCGCCCCCATTCAGCCACACCACGCGGCGCAGATGGGCGGCCCCCCGCAGGCTGGTGGCCCCCCTACAGGTGGCCCTCCCAGAGGCGGCTACCCTGGCCCGCCCCCTGGACGCCCAGGACCGCCCCAGCAACAAGCCGGCGGCGAACAAAACGAGCAGGTCTCCTTTGTCGTCAGCAACAACGCCCCCTACAAGGCGGGCAACGTTCAGGACTTCAAGCCCAAGAAGCAGGCCCGTCAGGTCCAGCGCTCCTCGGTCAAAACCGTCGAGTACCAACTGCGCTCATCCGACGATGATGAACCCGACAGCTACGAAAAAGGCTCGCGGCTCTACTTCTACGCCCTCTTCCTGGTCGTGCTCTGCGCCGTGGCCTACGCCGGTTACCTCCTTTACAAGGACGGCGTGAAGCTGGCCGGCGATGACTTCATGGTCCAACAAAACGAGGACCCACTGGAGAACATCACCCCCGAGCCGCCGCCCCCCGAGCTGCAGTCGGTGATGATGCACATCACCTCCGTGCCTTCGGGCGCCAACGTCGTCATCAACGGCATTTTGCAAAGCGGCGAGACCCCCGGCGACTTTAAAATCGTCCCCGGCAAGATCAACTCCATCAGCCTCTACGCGCTTGGACACCGGCCCACGCACCGAAACATCGAGGGCCCCGACGGCGGCGACGTTGAACCCATCCAGTTTGACCTCAAATCCGTCGACACCAGCAAGCTCGAAGACGAAAAAGACTACGGCAAGCTGACCATCGAGTCCGTCCCCGAAGGGGCCATGGTCTTCCACAATGGCCGTCAGGCCGGGCGCACGCCGCTGATCATGGACAAGGTCCTGGCCAACCAGGAGCACCACATCACCCTGCGCAAGGAAGGCTTCCACGACCACGTGCTGATCCAGCACGTCTACCCAAACATCAACAACAAGCTGCCCGCACAGCGACTGGTCTCCAAAGATCGCAAGGCCGCCGAGCGCGTCACCGAGCTGCATTTTGAGACCCGTGACGTGACCATCAACCTCAACGACGATTTTGTGGGCCTTGGACCCTACTTCAAGCCCATCGGGCGCAATGAGGCGGTGCGGATCGAACTCAAGCTCGAAGAACACCGCCCCTACCGGCGCGTTTTCACCACCACGGTCGGCTCGGCCACCTACGCCCCGGCGCTGCGCAAAATCCGCCGCGACCCCGGCAAGCTCACCCTCAAGGTCAAGCCCAAGACCATCAAGCTCTACGTCGGCGCCAACGAGTACGACTACAACGAGGTCAAAAAGTTGGAGATGCCCGGCGGCGACTACACCGTCACGCTGGTCAACAGCAAAGACGAACGCAGCGAGATCAAGGTCACCGTCGAACCCGACGTCCTGACCACCTACACCATCGACTACTCCGGCGACACCCCCACCGTGCGCCTGGTCGATTGAGACGCCCCACCCCACCTGCACCCATGCCCTGCTCCACAACGCTTTCCAAGCTGGCGCGCCGCTGCGCGCTGGTGCTCGCCGTTGCCATCCTCATGGTCACACTGGGCACCTCCTGCACCCCCACCTCGACGCAGTCTCCCGACGCGGCCCACACCGCCGCCTCACCCGCGCCATCGCCGCCAGCCCCCAAAGACCCTGGCCCAGCGATCAAACACGGCCAGAACGCCTTTGAAGGCGCTCGCCAGCAAGCCGATGCCGCCGCCATCAAGCAGTCTCCGGCGGCCTTGCTGGCAGGCTCGGTCCATCAAAACGGGCAGGGGGTCGTGGACAAGATCGGCCAAAAGAACCTGCCCAGCGTCATCTTCGCCGCCACACAACGCGTGGCCATGGGCATGCACGCCGCCGATCTGGTGGGCCACTACCCACCGGCCGACACCCCAAAGAAGCCCCCAAAGCGCACCAAGGGCCTCAAACCCGGGCATGTCGTGCTGTGGTACCAGAAATCGGGGGAAAAGCTGGAGTTGCAGGTCTACGGCCCCGACGGGCGCATGCGCCCCGAGGCCTACATCGCCTTCTGCAAGGCCCTCTACGCCCCGGGAGACCACCCCAGACACGGCCACGAACCCTGGATCGCCTACCACCCCAGGCTCCTGGCCATGCTCTACGTCACCGCACGACATTTTGATCGCCCGCTGGAGATCATCTCGGCCTTTCGCGTGCCCCGCAAACGCAAGGCGTCGAGCAACCACCACCGAGGGCGCGCCATCGACTTCAGAGTCCAGGGGATCAAGCGCAGACGCCTGCTGGGCTACCTCGACCGCTCATTCATCCGCGCGGGCATCGGCTGGTACCCCAACTCGACCTTCATCCATCTGGACACGCGCCGACGCTCCTACCACTGGACCGACTTCTCCAAGCCCGGCCAGCGCAGCCGCAGCCGCAAGCGCAAGATCGCCAAAGGGCCAAAACACAACACCGACCCCACGCGCAACACGCTCCACATGCCGCCGCTGAGCGCACCCTGAACAAGTTCTGATGTTGCCGGTTTTAAAGGGGATTGCCGCCGATCAAGAGTTGAACGGTGGAGGCACCCAAGGTCGCGATGATAAAGAGGGTGCCAAAGGCCAGGAAAGCAAAACGGCCCGTGGACAGTTGTGAAGGATCGGGCACCCACTCAATGGTGGGGCGCTTTGAAGGCGTCGAGAACTTTTTCATCACACATGCTCCATCAAGCCCTGAGCAGCACAAACGATGGTCTACTTAATGAACATACGACCGCACCGATGTATTCGGATCGATTGGGGCCTCTTTTTGATGGCGTTGACCACCCTCGCAGCGTGCTCGCCCTCTCCCCCTGCTGCGCTGCCAGACTTCCCGCAGCAGCTCGTCTCCAAGCTCATCGACGCCCCCACCGGACAAGCCGCCGACCTGATCCTCAAAGAGCCCGGCGTGCGCTCAATCCCGGGCGCGCTGCGCCGCTTTGAGTGGCCCCCTGGGTCGGCGCTTGAGGAGATCATCATCTTCTCCAGCGTCCGCTCCGACCGGGTCGAGACCGTCATCCTCAAATACCGCGCCAAACTGCCCCCCGAGCGCCGTCAGGCCCTGCTGGGGCCGCTCGGCTTGCCGCCCGAGCTGTCTGGAGCGCAAAACGCCCAGACCCATTGGAAAGGACGCACGCTACGCGCCCTGGGTGCAGACAAAAATGGCCGCCTGACCCTGACCCTCGAAGGCCCCGTCAGCGCAGCGAGTCCCCAATCAAACGCACCAACAGGTCGTTGAGCGGCTCCACGTCGTAATCCCCCACCGTCGGCTCCAGGTGCGCATCGCCGATCCCACTGTCGTCGGTCAGGAAGATGTAGCTTCCGCCGGTGGAGACATCCAAAAGACGCATCAAAAACTCGGTCTCTTTGTTGATGCCGCTGGCCGCGATGGGAAAAATCCTCACGCCCTTGCGGGCCGCCTCGGCGTTGGCCGCCTGAATCCGCTCCACCACGCCCGCACGCTCGCTGTGGGGCGGCGCATCCAAGAGCACAAAGAGCATCCGGCTGCGCGCCGACTCGCTCCACTGGTGCTCCTCGATCGCGTTGGACAACCCCACGTCAAAGGCCTCAGGGTAGTCGCCGCCGCCCGCCGCGCTCTCTTGACGCAGCACCGCCACGGCCTTCTCGACGTCCTGGGTAAAGGCGTGATCCCGCAGCACATAGGCGTCGCCCTCGTCACGGTAGAAGTTGACGCTCAAGCGCACCCGCAACTCGGCGCCCACGCTCTGCTTCACGCGCTCAATGACGTCTTCCAACTCAGCCTGCAAATACCCCAGCTCATCGCCCATCGAGCCGGTCGTGTCGATCACAAACATCAGGTCCAGCGCCAACTCCGGCGCTGGCGCCGCGTTGTCCAGCACCAGCGTCTGCAACTGGCCCGTGCTGGCACCCTCAAGCCGCGCGCTGGCACGGCCCGCGTCGGCCTCCAGGACCAGATCCACCAACTCGCCGTGCGGCGCCAACTCAAAGAGGTCCACAAAAAGCTCCGCGCGCCCCTGGTTGTCCGTGCGCGCCACCCACACCAACTCGCCAGTGCCGCGATCCGAGAGCACCACCTGGGCATCCACCACAGGCTGCTCAGAGGCGTCGAGCACCAGCACAGGCATCCGGCGCGAGGTGTCATAGCCCCACAGCGACTCCATGTGCTCAAACGGCCTCAGCGGCCCCACAAGCTCTCTCCAGAACTGCCAGTGGTCCAGATCGCGCCACTCTCCGGCGGTCAAGAGCCCCGGCTGGACCTCCACGTCCTGATTTCCGTTGTCCGAGGGCGCATCGCCAGCCTCCTCGGCACCAAACCCGCTGCTGTCTGCGGAGCAAGCCCCCAGACCCAGCACCAAAAGCACCGCCAAGCCCAGCCAAAGCCCGAACCGCGACGACCGTGTGTTGTATGACTTACCCATCATGGGCCTCCGAACCTGGTTCCAGCGCGATCCCCACCGACAGGGGCTCCAGTCAATCCCCATCAGCGGCCGCGCGCATCCGCAGGGGATCTACTTCAAATGCCGTGCCAGCACCGTCGCCATCGGCATCGACCAGAAAAAAACCGCCCAGATGACAGCCGCAGGCGACACCGCACAGCCCAAACTCTGACACCCATGCCAGACTTGACAGCACCACGAGGCGATCGCATGGCCACTGCACCTGCCACCGCCGCACGCCCCTGCACCACCCCATCGCGCCCTTGTGTCTTCCCCAATCGGGGCACGACAAGGCGCCGGAAGATACACGCGCTGTCCAAATCTCCGAGAAAAACGCCGTCCTTTTTCACAACACACGCCCCACAAACCCATCCCCACATGAATCCGCCCCCTCGTGGACCCCAGGACCCCAAAGGTGTAAAAAACGACTGTTGTGCACTTTGCCGGAAACCATCAGATGTCTGAGGCGTTCCACCATTCAAGGCGGCACTGAGGGAGGCGAGATGTACGAAAGACTCGATGGACATCTGCAGGCATGGGCCAGGCGACTTGGCTGGCGGCGCGGCGCCATTCGCGCCAGCCGCGTCGTCCTCTGGAGCACCCTGGTGGTCTGCGCAGCCACCGCTGTGGCTTGCTGGGTCCCACTGCCTCCAAGCTTCACCGGTGACGCCCGGGGTTGGCTCATCCTCCTGGGCGGCGCTGGCCTGCTGACCGCGCTCCTACCCTTCTTCACCACCCGCTTCAGGCGCCACGAGGCCGCCATGGTGGCCGACATGCGCCTGGACACTCAGGCGCTCTTCACCACCGCCGAAGACGCCCTGCGCCGCCACGAACAAGGCCAAAACCTCAGCGACGCCGAGCAAGCCTGCCTCCAGCGCGCCACCGAACGCGCCCAGTCCGCCACCGCAGCCCAGATCGCGCCGCTCAACCCCGGCCCCGGCGCCCTGGCGCTCATCGCACCGCTCCTGGTCGCCGCCGCCATCGTCTGGGCCCCGCTGGCCGTCGATGTGGCAGGCATCCAGGAAGAAGAAAACCTGGCCGCCGCCGCCAAAACCCTCGAAGAACTCTCCAAGCGCCCCCCAGAGACCCCAGAAGACGCCGCAGCCGCCGAACTGCGCCGCAAAATGCGCCGACTGACCCGACGCATGCAAAAAGGCGAACTGAGCGCCACAGAGGCCATGGAAGAGGTCAGTGCCATCAAGCGCGAGCTGCGCGCCGAGAAAATGCGCCGCGCCGAACGCGCCTCCACCGCCTCCCGCGCCGCCGCTGGCGCTGGCCGAGAACTTGGCCGCTCCAAGGAGACCTCCAACCTCGGCCGCAAGCTCGCCCAGGGCGCCCGCGCCAAAGACGCCCAGAGCGACGCCGCCAAAGAAGCCCGCGAAGAAGCCAGCAAAGCCCTGCGCGAACTCGACAAACTCAGCCGCGACCAAAAAGCCGCCGCCGCCGAATCACTGCGCAAAGCCGCACAGGCCGCACAGGCCGCCGGTGACTCCCAAATGGCCGAAGCACTCGAAAACGCCGCCAAAGCCCTCGAAAACAACGACTCGCAGGCCCTCCAACAAGCCGGGCAACAACTCCAGGACGCCCTCCAGCAAGCCCAGCAACAAGGCGAAAGCCAAAGCGGCCTCCAAGAGATGGCCCAGGGCCTCGACCAGGCTCAACAGCAGCTCGCCCAGGGCGGCCAACAATTCCAGGAAGGCAACCAAAGAACCATCAACGGCAACGACAGCGGCATCTCCCCCAGCCCCCGCAACTGGCGACAGGGCAACGGCAACCCCTCCCAAAACGGCCAAGGCACCGCCAGCGGCGCTGGAGACGGGCACGACCCCGAAGAAGCCCCAGGCTTCGACATCGACAAAGCCCACCAGGATGCCAACCGCTTTGATGACACCGTCCCCGAAGACAAAGAGATCGACTACCAGGAACTCTACGAGGCCTTCCTGCTCAACAGCGGCGACCGCGTCGGCACCCGCGTCCGAGGCCAGATGGGCGACACCGGCGACGTCCAAACCGTCAAAGGCGGACAACAATCTCCTCGCCAGGAAGACGCTCGCCGTATGCTCAAAAAACTCCCCGTCCAATACGCCAAAGAAGTCGACGACGCCGTCAACGACGAATCCATCCCCCCCGTCTACCGCGACGCCGTCAAAGACTACTTCGAGCAATAACCCACCACCCCATCCACATGGCGGCACGCCCCTCAAGACCCCTCACCGACAAACGCCCAGGCACAGCCCGACCACAACTGGCCAAAGGAGCTGGCACAGCCCCCTCCAAGGGAGTATACAAAGCCCCAAAACCGGCGCTCAGACCCATCTGAACCGCCCCAAATTCCCAAAATCAGGCCAAACCTCCTGGCCCAACCCCCCAAAAGCGCGCCCAACGCCCCCGTGACCCCATGACCAAGCCTGCCACCACACACTCCCTCTTCATCTCCGAGATCTTCGCCTCCGTCCAAGGCGAAGGCGCCCTCACCGGCGTCCCCTCCATCTTTGTCCGCACCAGCGGCTGCAACCTGCGCTGCGACTGGTGCGACACCCCCTACACCTCCTGGAACGCCGAAGGCCAACACATGACCTTCGACCAGATCCTCACCGAGCACTTCGACCCCTGGCCCGGCATCACACACGCCGTCCTGACCGGCGGCGAACCCATGATCGCCCCCCACATGGGCGCCTTCTGCCAACGCCTCAAAGACCGCGGCATGCACATCACCATCGAAACCGCCGGCACCGTCTTCCACGACTTCCCTGTCGACCTCTACTCCATCAGCCCAAAGCTCTCCAACTCCACCCCCACCCGGGGCCCCGAAGCCTGGAAACAACGCCACGACGCCACGCGCCTCAACCCCCAAACCATCGCCCAGATGATGGCCAGCGGCGCCGACTACCAACTCAAGTTCGTCGTCACCTCACCCCAAGACCTCCAGGAAATCCACGCCCTCACCAACCCCCTGAACGTCCCACCCCACAAAATCATGCTCATGCCCGAAGGCCGCTCCGTCCCCACCCTCAACAAAACCGCCCACTGGGTCGTCGAAACCTGCAAAACCCACGGCCACCGCTACTGCGACCGCCTCCAAATCCGCTTGTTCGGAGACACGAAGGGGACTTGACCGGGGGTCAAGGTCCCCGGTTCGCTTGCTGACGCTGCGCTTTTGGTTCGCTTGCTGCGCTGCGCTTGTGGTTCGGTCGCCGGCGCTGCGCTTGGCTTCCTTTTGGTTCGCCTGCTTCGCAGGCTTTTGGCATTTGTGATGGGTTGGGTTCTTGGCTTCGCCGGTACGAGTTGGGCATTGAGGCGAAAGTGCTTTCACTTCTCTGAGGTCGGATGAGCGCTGGTTGAGCTTTGGAAAGCTTTCCAAGGGGTTTGTGGTGGGTGGTGGAGGTTTGGAGGGCTTTCCAAGGGGGTGGGCGGCTTTTCCTGATGGGCTCTTTTGAGCACTCCAAGACATCGAAGGCGGGCTTTGGGGTGAAGGTGGGCGGCGATAGCTCGCCCTACCGAGCGGCCCCGCGAGTTTGAGAACCAACACCGACAGTGATGGGTTGGGGCGAAGGTAGGCGGCGACAGCCCGCTGACCGAGCGGCCCTGGAAGTTGAGGACCCGCGTCGTCGCCACCCACAACGGTCGGCAGGAAGGCGAGCGATTGCCGCCTATCCTGCCCCCAAATCAAGCCGGGCATATACGCATGGGGGGAGGCACCAAGCTCATAAACTCCGCCACCCGGACGCCCCGACCACCCCTCTGAAGTGTATTTCGACGAAATGCCCCACTCGTACCGGCGAAGCCAAGAACCCAACCCATCCCAAATGCCATAAGTGAGCGAAGCGAACGAACCACAAGGGAGCCAAGCGCAGCGCAGGCGACCGAACCAAAAGCGCAGCGCAGCAAGCGAACCGAAAGCGAAGCGAACTGCGGCTGAGCAAAGCGAAGTCGCTCACGGTCCACTCATCACAATTGCTATAAGTGAGCGCAGCGAACGCACCAAAAGGGAACGAAGTGACCGAACCAAAAGCGCAGCGCAGCAAGCGAACCGAAAGCAAGTCCAGCGAAGCGCAGACGCCGCGAACTGGCGAAATCACCCCGTGATTTTGCCAAACGCCTGTCGCGAAGAGGCGTTGAGCTGGAAGTTGGTGAAGGCGTTCTCAGGGGAGGCAGGCGGCAGATAGTGGTGTGCGAGCGCGGCGATCATGGTGGCGTTGTCGGTGCAGAGGTGCAGTGGGGGGATGTGGACGTTGATGTTGTTGGAGGTGGCGACCTGGAGGGCGCGTTGGCGCAGGCGAGAGTTGGCGGAGACGCCGCCGGAGATGACGACGTCTTTGACGCGTTGGTCGCGTGCGGCGCGGAAGGTTTTGTTGACGAGGACTTCGACGACGGCTTCCTGGAAGGAGGCGCAGATGTCGGCGAAGTGTTGTTCGTGGGGTTCTGGGGGGCGTTCGAGCTTTTTGAGGTGGGTCAGGACGGAGGTTTTGACCCCGGAGAAGGAGAAGTCGAAGTTGGTTTTTTGAGGCAGCGCGCGGGGGAAGCGGATGGCGTCTTTGCGGCCTTCTTTGGCGGCGCGGTCGATGTAGACGCCGCCGGGGTAGGGCAGGCCGAGCATTTTGGCGACTTTGTCGAAGGCTTCTCCGGCGGCGTCGTCTCGGGTGGCGCCCAGGACGCTGTATTGGCCCACGCCGTCGACGCGGTAGAGGTGGGTGTGTCCGCCAGAGACGACCAGACCGACGAAGGGGAACTGCGGGGTGCCGCTGATGCCTTCTGGGCCGTCGTAGTCGAGCAGGGGGGCCATGAGGTGGCCTTCGATGTGGTTGACCCCGACCAGCGGCTTGTTGATGCTGTAGGCCAGGGCTTTGGCGACTTCGACGCCGACCAGGAGGCTGCCGACCAGGCCGGGTCCAGCGGCGACGCCGATGCCGTCGATCTGGTCGAGGGTCATCTGGGCTTCGTCGAGGCAGGCCTGGATGATGGGCAGGATCTCGATGATGTGGTTTCGGCTGGCCAGCTCGGGGACCACGCCGCCGTAGCGGGCGTGGACGGGGATTTGACTGGCGACTTTGTCGGCCAGCACACGGCGGCCGTCTTCGACGATGGCTGCGGCGGTTTCGTCGCAGGAGCTTTCAATGCCCAGCACGCGCATGCGGGTCATTCCTCTTCTTCTTCTTCGATGAAGACTTCGTTGGATTGGAAGAAGATCACGGCGCGGTAGGCGTCGTGGCCTTCGATGTTGGGGTCGATGTCGGAGTCGAGGACGACGTCGTTGCAGTCGAGCACGTCGGCCAGGGTTTCCATGGGCGGGTCGTTGGCGCAGCTGAAGGTGGGGCACAGGCCCAGCGCCAGCAGGCAGTTTTCGGCCAACTGGAGGGAGCGCGATTCGGCCTCGGCGCGGGTGATGAAGCCGTTGAGGCGGCCTTCGACGATCCCGGTCAGGTCGGGGGTGAAGCGCATGGTCAGCGAGGTCTGTTCGGCCTCAAAGCCAAGCCCGGAGCGGATGTCTCCGTCGGTGAAGACGGCGACCAGCTCGTAGGTGAAGGGGTCGGCGACCCAGACGTCGGGGTCAAAGTCTTCGGCTTCGGGGTCCATGGGGTGGACTTCGACCATGGGCAGGCGGTCGGGAAGCTGCCAGGCGTAGGTGTCGGGGCCGTTGTCGTTTTCTGTGACCAGATCGGCGCCGCCGTAGGGGGCCTCAAAGATGTTGCCTTCCCCCAGCGTGTCCAGGTCGATCATGAAGAAGCCGACGTCGCCAAAGAAGCCTTTGAGGACAGAGACGGCGTTGGTCAGCGCGGAGGGCTCTTCAAGGACGTAGTTGTATTCGACGTAGGCGCGCCCGGAGGGGTCGATGGTGCAGCGCTCGGCGATGCAGGCGTAGTTCTCGGCGCACTCTTCGGAGTCGACGCAGGCCATGGGTTCATCGGGGACGTCGGGTTCATCGATGTCGGGCTCGTCGGGGACGTCGGGCTCGTCGATGTCGGGCTCGTCGGCGTCCATGGGATCCTCGACGTCGGGTTCATCGGGGATGTCGGGCTCGTCGTTGGCGTCGGGCGTGTCGTTGTTGGTGTCGTTGTTCTGATCGTTGTTTTGATCGTTGTTGACGTCATTGTTCTGGTCGTTGTTGACGTCGTTGTTGGCTTCGTTGTTGGCGGCGCCGTTGCCACCAGCATTTTCATCGTCGCTGCACGCCGTCACGCCCGCGCACAAGATCGCCACCGTCAACAGCGCCGCAGCGCGCCGTCCCACCCTCTGCCACCATGGTCTACCAGCCATTTCACGCTCCTTACATCCGCACTTGTCGGCATCTGACCGCGTTTTGGGGTCGGGTGCCATCATTTCGTGTCCCCCAGAGCCTGAGGAGGTGTGCTTTGAGCGGTGGTTCAAAACATCGTTTGCCGCGTCCGACCACATCCATCCACAGGTTCCACACAGACTAGCGCCTGCCCGGCGCTGGCTCAACCGGGGAAGTGGCCTCAAAGCGAAGATGGTTCAAAAAAGTGGTCGTTGAGGGGATGGGCGCGGGGACGGTTCGTCAGCCAACATTCACAGCCGCTGTGCAGCGGCGGTGATGGGTTGGGGTTATTCGACGGTGAAGATGAGTTCGGTGTCACCGATTTTGATGATGTCGCCGTTTTTGAGGAACTGCTTGGAGATGCGCCGGTCGTTGATGAAGAGGCCGTTGGTGGAGCCAAAGTCGTGCAGCTCGTAGCGGTTGCCCTCACGGACGCGGATGCCGGCGTGTTTCTTGGAGACGGTGGAGTCGCCCAGGATGATGGAGTTGCTGTCGGCCGAGCCGATGGTGGTGGTCTCATCGACGATGTAGAAGTTGCGCCCGTGCAGGGGTCCGGTGCGAGCGTGGAGCTTGCCCAGGTAGGTGGCTGGGGGCTCGTCGTCGTACTGAGGGGCGGCGGCGGCCAGGGCGGGGGCCACCGCACCGACGGCCTGGACAGCGCCGGGAGCGGCGGCCGGGGCGCCTTCGTAGTACTCTTCTTCGTAGTCTTCTTCGTCGTCGTTTTCGCGGCGTTTCTTGATGAAGTAGCCCACGCCAAAGGTGATGGCGGCGCCCAGGCCGATGAGCAGGCACAGGCCGCCGAGGATGCTGAGGATCAGCACCAGGTTGGACTCGGCCTCGGGGATGTAGATCGACTCCGGGGGGCTCTTGAGCTTGATGGAGTTGACGGTGGTGGCCAGACGAACCTTGTGGGATTGACCGGCGGGCAGCGCGTTGGAGCGGAAGTTCCACACGTGGGTGCCGTAGATCTCGTTGTAGGCCGCCTCTGTGGCGCTGAAGACGGCTTCGGGGTCGCTGGCCTCGCGGTAGGTGCCGCGGCCGCGGCTGGCCAACTGGCGCAGCATCGTCAGCTTGTCTTCGTCCAACTCCTGGCCCAGCGGCGCGTAGCCGATGACCAGCGGGGTGACGCGCAGATCCTGGGCCTTTTTGACAAAGCTGCTGATCTTTTTATCGACCCGGCTCTGATCGCTCAGACCGACCCAGCCGCCAGCGCCGTCGGAGATGATGACCAGGTAGCGCAGGTCTATGCTCTGCTGGTCCAGGTCGCGGTCAAAGCGCCGCAGCGCCTGACCGAGCGCTGCAAAGATCCTCGGCTCGGGATCGTCGCCGTCTTTGACGGTGCTGATCTGGTCCGAGAGCGTGCGCACGTCCTGGGTGAACTCCATGTCGCGGTAGCTGGTGCCGTAGTGCACAAAGCCGGCCACGTCGATGTTGCGCATCCGCGCCACGAACTCCTGGGCGGCGGCCCGCGAGCGCGTGTTCTTCTGGTTGAACGAGCGGTAGTTGGCCACCACGAACATCACCGCCACAGGGCGCGGCGTGTCGGCCAGGAGCTTGATCTGCGGGTCCCCGATGGGCACCTCTTCCTGATTGTCGCCCGAGAGCAACTTCAGGTTGGGCAGATCGACCTTCTTGATGGCCTCCTGATTGGAGCCCAGCAGCGAGAAGAATATGTTGTAGTCATCGTCGACGACTTCGGCCCGGCGAATCTCCAGTCGGTAGGTGGTCGATTGGGCCAGCGCCACCTGCGCCAGACCCATCAACACCAACACCACCGCCACGGCACCCGCACAACGGCACCACAAGCCCTCCGCACCTCGATTCCCGATGAGGTTTTGCCTCCGCATCACACCCACTCCGATGGTTTTGTGGCCACACACAGGATCCACAATCTACTTCGGACGGGCCACAGGTCAAGGCTGATGGCCTCGAACAAGCCTGAAGCTTCGATATTGAGCGGCCAAATCACCGCAAGAGGCCACAAAGGTCTGCGGCTTGCGGCCGATCAGGGCATGGGGAGGTAGCGCTGGAGGTATTCGGTGTTGCGGTCGTTGAAGTAGGGGGTGGGTGCGCCGTCGATCTCGGCGCGCTCTTCAAAGGTGCGGTTTTGACCCGCGTCCATGATGGCGCCGGGCTCATCAAAGTTGTTGTGGAACTGATTGGTCTCGGCAAAGAGGTCCATCTGGTAGAAGCTCATGCCCAGGGAGTGGCCGATTTCGTGGGTGATGGTGTTGCCGATGACGCTGCCGAAGGCGCGGATGGCCTGCTCGATCTTTTCGGCACGCGGGCCGCTTGGCCACTCCGAGGCGTCCACCACCGTGCCGCCGAGCGAAGGCGTGAACGGGCTGAAGATGTCGTCAAACCGGGAGCTGGCCACCGGGCTGTCTCCATCCAGCGTGGGGCTGAAGGTCCGGAACGACTCAATGAACACCCCGCCAAAGACATAAAAGCCCAGCTCGCCGCTCTCGGCGTTCTCACTGCCGATGATGTCGTTGAGGCGCACGTTGCCCGTGTCCTTGCCCGCCGAGTTGTCCAACCCAAAGAGCCCAGCCCCGTTGGGATCCTCGCCGCCGACCTCAATGATGCTGTACTCCACAAAGTCGGGGGGGCGGATGTCGTCAAAGCTGATGTTGAACCCGGCGTAGTCGCGCCGCACGACCTCCAGAATCCGCGCGCGGATCTCGGGCTCGACGTTGCGCAGCCCAAAGGTGTCCAGCGCCTCACTAAAGCCCGGCAAAAAGCGGATGTAGACGGCCTGGTGGGTCGGCGCAATGGAGAGCGAGCCCCTAAAGGGCCTGCCGCTGACCGTCGTCACCCCGTTGACCAGCACCGGCGTGATGGTTCCCTGGAAGGTCCCCGGGGCCGCCGTCAATCCCGTCAGCGTCTGGCGGCCATTGCGGTCCTCAAGCTGGGAGCGCAGCACGATCTGCGCCTCGTTGTGGCTGGTGATGCTCTCGGGAGCCACCTGCACCGCCTCGGGGCCCGAAAAGTCCAGCGTGGTGCCGCCGAGCGTCTCAAACATCCCATCGAGGACAAAGAACATCGACTGACCAAGCTGCGCGTCCGAGGGGATGAACCCTCTGCCCAGCGCCCGCATGATCTGACCGCGGCTGGCGGCCGGGGGGTCAAAGCCGTCGATCTCTGTGGGCAGCAGCGTCACCGTCAAGCCCACCAGGGGGCCATCGACGACGGGACCCTGGGCGTGGTTGTTGCGCTGCTGGACGGTGCCATCAAAGACGCCAGGGCGGATGCCCATCGCCGCCACCGACCAGTTGACCTGGGCCTGCTGGCGGCTTTCGCCCACCGAGACCGGGATGGTGGCCTGGATCAACTCCTGGGCGCCGCCGTCGTCGGGCACAAAGGTCAGGTCAAAGACCAACTCGGTGCTCCCTTCTCCCTGGCGCAGGATGCCGTCGGCCGGGTAGGTGGACAGCGAGTTGGCGAAGATCTCCACGAAGGGGGGAAACTCGATGCTCGGCGAGAGGGTCTGACGAAAGGCGATGGTGACGCCGGTGAGCTCGTCGACGCCCGTCAAACCGCCGCCCAGGTCCGCCACCTCAAGGCGCAGGTTCCCCACAAAGTCCACCTCGCCGGTGATCCCCAGGATCGTCTCCAACCGGTCCCAGGTGATGGAGAGCGAAAGTCCGTCGGGGGTCTCTTCAAAGGGGGCGCTGAAGGAGGCTTCGACGTCCTGGGCGCCAACGCGGCCGCTGAAGAAGACGCGCGTTTCGGCCGGGACGATGGCCTCGGCGCCGCGCACCTCAAAGAGCATCTGGCCGCCAAAGATGACCGTGGCGTCCACCACCTCCAACTCCACGTCCAGCGTCTGCTCCTGAACGGGGGCGGGCTTGTCGGGTTGGGCGCAGGCGGCGCCCACACACCAGGACACCGCCAGGAGCGCCGCCATAAGGCCAGTCCTGTGCAAAATCATAACCCCTCACCCCTCTCCTTGATGAACCTTCCGAAACGGTTGCGCGGGCCGCCTTTGGGGATGTCTCCCGACCGATGCATCTGCTGGGGGGCATCGGCGCTCAGGGCGGACAGCGCTTGGATTTCTACCTCAAGAACCTATCCAAGATGGGGCGCCGGATCAAAGTGGCAAGAGCAACCCGCGACAGATCCGGACGTTGAGGTTGTCGACGCAGATCTCTTTGACGCAGACCATCGAAGGATCAAGCTCGGGGCGCTCCACCGTGGTGCACTCTCCGGCGATGCAGACGTTGGTTTTGTCAGGGCCACAGCAAACCCCGTCACCGTCGGGGTCGCCGCAGGATTCTGGGCAGGGGTCTTCGTCGTTCCAGAGGAAGCAGATGGCCTCGTTGACCAGCGGGTTGAGGTCCACGTCGTGGGAGACGCAGGCCTTGAGCCCCGTTGAGTCCGGTTGGGCCACCATGCAGGCCCCATCGACGCAGAGTTCGCCGCTGTTGCAGCGCGGCTCGCACAGACACGACGCACAACTGAGGTTCTTCTTGGGGTCGTTGAAGATGTCGCTGTTTTCGTCGGTGAAGCCGCAGTTGTCATCGCACGGGCGGCAGACCAGCGCGGTGTCGGTGCACTCATCAAGGCGCGGGCAGCCTTCGAGGCCACAGTTGGGCACCTCGGAGTTGCAGTTGTTGTGGCAAAAGCCCCGGAAGCAAAACCCCTGGCTGCAAGGGTTGTTGACGTCGCATTCGATGGTTTTGACGCAGCCCACCGCTGTCAGCGCCATCAGCGCGATGGCGACCAGGTGCGCTGGGGCCCATCGATGACGAGCGCCTGGCTCAGGTGGGCCAGGGCGTCGATCACTTCGCACAGCATATGTTGGTGTTCCAGCAGACATGTGCCGGTGTAGCGCTCCGGGTGAGCCTCAAAGAGGCGCTTGCTGTCCTGGCTCCAGCGCGCCGTGGGGTGCAGCGCGCGCTGGGTGGGCCCAGTCATCATGAATTTATCGGCTTCCACCAGCGCCGCCAACGCCCACGCGGCGTCTTGGCGCACTTTATCCAGTTCTCGCTGCCCATCCAACGCCCCCAGGTCGGCTGGGATGTGTCGAATGTGGTGGTAGGCGATGTGAAAGTACTGGATTGGATCCAGCAGACGGCTGGCCTGGGGCAGCAACGAATAAGACGCCCCGACCGGACCGCCGTCAGGGTAGAACAAGCCAATGTCGAAAGTAAACGACCGCGCCGCCCCGCAGCCCCCACACTCAAAGTCCAACACCAGCTCTGGGGTGGGATCTTCCACCTCGAAGCTAAGCACCTCGGCGCGCCTTAAGCGGCTGCCGCACTGGCACGGGGAGAGGTCGATGTGGGCGCGGGCTTCTTGGATGGAGGCCGGTTGGGGCAGGCGCGGCATGGCTTGGTCCTCTAAGGGCTGGTGTCGGTCGTCCTTGACAGTCTCTGAGGACATCGGCACACCCAAACGCGGACTGAAACAAGGAGCAAGCACGCGATGGAAGAGCTGCCGCAGTGGAAGATCGCCCTCTGGGTGGCGCTGGGAGGCGCGCTGGGGGCTTTGGGGCGCTACTTCACCACCGTGGGCATCACGCACTGGCTGGGCAAGGCATGGCCCTTTGGGACGCTGACGGTCAATCTGTTGGGGTGCGTGGTGTTGGGTTTGATGGCGGGGCTGGACCTGGCCAACGAGGGACTGATCCACCCGGCGCTCAAGGCGCTGGTGATGGTGGGCTTTTTGGGGGCGTTTACAACCTTCTCGACCTTCAGCCTTGAGGGGGCGCGCCTGCTGCGCGAGTCGCCGTCGATGACCCCGGGGCTGCTTTACATGGGCCTGAGCGTGGTGTTGGGGCTGGCGCTGGCGTGGTTGAGCCTGCGCCTGGGGCTGAACCTGGGTAGCCAGGGGGCTTAAGGGGCGCTTGATGGACGGGACTGCCCACTCAAGGGGTATTGCCTGAATTTAGTTTAGAAACCAAAGCCGTCGTAGCGGATGAAGGCGCCCAGCTCGTGGCGCCACTGGGCCTGTGATGTCAGCGGGTTGGCCTCAACGCTCTGACCCTGGGGCGCGCCATGGCGAGCCTGGTGGTACATGCCGAGCATGAAGTCCCCGGCGAACATAAAGCCCCACTCGGTGTGGAGTCCGAAGTAGCCGGTTGGCTGGTGGTCTTCCTGGTTCTCTTTGTTGGGGTCGGCCAGCATGGCGATGATGGAGCGGTGGCTGACGTTCAAGCCCATGTCCCGGTTGCGGTAGGCAGCCTCAAACTCCAAACGGTTGTCGCTGAGAAGTTGGCGCCCGTTGGGGCTGTGGTTGCCGCGCCGAGAGACCGCCATGCCAAATTTGATCTCGTCTTCGTCTTCAAAAATATAAAAGTTGCCGTGCATGCCGACGGTGGCTGTGGCGACGTCTTCGATGGCTGGGTCATTGGCCCACATCCAGGTGCCGCCAAGGAAGAACCCGATGCCAAAGGCGATGTCATCGTCGATGCCGATGAGGCGGTCGACGTTGAGCAGGCGCAGATCGATCTGATCAATGACGAGCTGCTCGGCGCCAGCGTCGAGCAGGGCCTTGTCCTGGCTGTCGCAGTCTTGCTGGGGGACGCACGGGGTGTTGACGGCCTGGCCTTCAAAGGCGGTGCGGCTCCACGAGGCCCCGACAAACTCAATCCAGCCCTCGGGGGCCTCTTCGGTGTGGGGTTTGATGCCCATGCCTGAAGAGAGGGTGTGGGTGGCGAAGCCCTGGCCGGGCTGGTCGGAGTAGGAGACCTCACGCACGGTGTAGCCAATGGGCCAGACCCACGAGGCGCTGTCGTCCACGCCTCGGCGCCACCACAGCGTCGCCCCAGCAGAGCGGTCATAGAAGGGCTGGGCGGCGATCTCCGGGCGCATAAAGCGCGTCGGATCCTGGCCGTGCTCCAGCTTGGCCTGCGCGGTCAACTCGACCGAGGTCTCTCCCTCACCGCGCTCGCCAAACCCCGCGCGACCCCAGACCCGGTGGCGACCGGCCAAAG
>CAKZKQ010000204.1 GCA_937123825.1 uncultured Pseudomonadota bacterium | reverse complement strand
ACACACCAACACCGCCCAAAACAGGCAGAACCACACCACCGCCGTCTTCATCCCACAACCCCACACCACAAGCGCTCAAAAAGCTCGCCCGAAAATGAGTTCAACTTACAAACAAGTCATAGGTTCGGCCAAAACGGCCATCTTTTCAAGGGTAGAAAACCTCAAGGTCATCAAAGATCTGTATCCCACCTCCAGCACCGAGGAAGAATCCCACGCCGCCATTGCGCCCCAATTCTTCTCGTGGAGGGTAGGTGACGCTCAAACGCCTCAAGAGCCAGTCGTCTGCATCGTAAAGGACAACTTCCACAGTGTTTTCACGCACGAAACGCAACTCCAACCGATACCAGTCGTCCTCAGGCAACCCCACCCAATACGCCCCACCAAAGCTGTTGTAGGGATTCCCTATGTGGTAGGGCGGGTTCAAAACAGCACTGCTGGACTCCGTCATGTTGATACGATTTTCGTCAAATTCCCAAATCAGCGCCTTGGCCTCATCCAAAGAAGGCGTGATATCAAAAAACAGGGTAAAGAAAGCGCTGCGGTAGTAACGGTGAAAAAACCTGAAGCTCAGGCGCATGCCAAGTTGGAGCTCCAGTGGCTGGTAGTAACCATGGTTGGATTCATAGAGTCCCCAGGTGTCGTCCTGGAACCATCGCCCGGTGTTGATGTTGCGGCCATCGGAGTACAATCGATTCCAGTCATCAGCCCAGTTGACGTCCTCAAAGTCCTCAAGAGACACCCACGAGTTGCACACATTCTGGGCATTGAACGGACACCGGTCACAATCGTCAGGGATAAGGTCACCATCCTGGTCCAAAGCATCATCAAAGCCCGGACACAACTCCTGTGACTCACACACCCCATCGTTGTCGGCATCATTGGCAAAATCTTGTGGACATGGGTCTTCGCTGTCACAAATGCCATCATCATCCACATCATCAAAGACATCGAGCGGACACAGATCGCGATCATCACAAACCCCATCCAGATCAGTATCGCCGCTC
This sequence comes from uncultured Pseudomonadota bacterium, assembly GCA_937123825.1. Taxonomy (GTDB): domain Bacteria; phylum Myxococcota_A; class Bradymonadia; order Bradymonadales; genus CAKZKQ01. The sequence continues at coordinate 23,864 of CAKZKQ010000204.1, read as the reverse complement.
TCATCCTTGCCAAGACAAACATCAAGCTCGTCACAGATGTTGTCAGCATCTCCGTCCTGCTGGGAGGCCCCAAAACAAGGGTCACAGCCATCAGACACACCATCCTGGTCCGAATCTGACGCATCATTAAAGCCCTCACACTGATCAACATCACCGCACACACCATCTCCATCGGCATCATCCAATGCATCCAATGGACAACGGTCACAGGCGTCCGGCATGCCATCACCATCTGCGTCGACTTCATTGTGCTCCTGCGGGCAAACATCACACCCGTCGGAGACACCATCCCCATCTCCATCCTCTGCATCATCAAAGCCCGCACACCGATCCGCACTGTCGCAAACACCATCCCCATCACTGTCGTCCAGCACATCAAGAGGGCAAGGATCACACGCATCAGGCACACCGTCCTCATCCACATCTCTGGCGTCGTCGCCCTGCAGACAAATGTCTACATCGCCACAAACACCATCGCCGTCGGCGTCATTCAGTGGATCCAACGGACATGGGTCACACGCATCGGGCACTTCATCTCTGTCCTCATCCATAGAATCATCGCTGCCCAAACAGACATCGCACCCATCGGGCGTCCCATCCCCATCCGCATCTTGATAATCATTGGACCCGGGGCAGCGCTCACATCCATCAGGCACCCCATCACCATCACCATCAAGCCCATCATCGTGCCCCTGACAACGATCCACGCTCTCACAAACGCCGTCTCCATCACTGTCGTTGGCAAGATCCGATGGGCAAGAATCACACGCATCAGGCACACCATCACCATCACGGTCCTCGGCATCATCACCCAACGCACACACATCCACGCTGTCGCAAACACCATCCCCATCGCTGTCATCCAGCGCATCTTCAGGGCAAGGGTCACAACCGTCCGCCACACCGTCCCCATCGCTGTCTTCACCGGGACACTGCGCGTCCTCCTCAACCTCTTCTTGACCGCTATAACCCTCAGCAGCACACCCTGCCCATGCGCACAAAACCACGCACACCAACACCGTTTTGACAAAACTCATAACAGCCTCTGAAAATCTGTGTGTACCTTCAAAACCCTACAACAATAGGAACCCCATTACCAGATGCAAGGCACACCTCGACCCAAGACAACATGAAAGGAAACAGGGCCAGGCAACAAAACAAGACAACCAATATCAAAAGAAAAGCATCACCTTTGGCTACTGTCCCTTACAACACACCTCGGGACAACATTGGCTTTCAGGCACTCCGCTCTGCCAAACACGCTTCCATGAGTCTTCCTTTTACGCACACCACACCACTTGTTGCTGACACATCAGCTTGGAACAACCGCTGAGCTTCCATAAAAACAAAATCGTTCCGTCTGACGGAGCTAAAACCTCCACCAACCCCCTTCATTTCGACCTCCAGCCTCTTGGTCTATGTATGCACCGCTGGGGTCTGAACTTGCACCATTCCGCCCCCCTCAACCTGCCTTAAGCTTGTGCCCAACACAGCGCTGACGCTGCCAGGTGTGAAAGCACGGAGGTGTAAAGAGGAGTCTCCTCCAGCGTTTTCCAAGTTCAAAATCAGGATGGCCAGGAGGTCGAAATGAGAGCTGTTGCCAAAACCGTCAAAACCCTGCTTGTGCTTCTATCGGTGTGCTTGCCAATGACCGCAGCAGCAGAGCAAAAGCCAGCCCAAGACAAACTCGCCGTGACGTCTGCTGCGACCGCCGTTGAATACGACTATTGGGTGAGCCTGCCGGCCATCATCCTCCCCCAGTTCGCCACAAAGTCGTGGGACGACAGGACGCACACCCAGCACTTCGAGTTGCACATCAAACGCAACCTGGATGACAAGAACATCGTCGGGCTCAAACTGGCCAGTTGGCGGCTCTTCCAGCCGATGGGCATCCTTTGGTGGGATGGGCTCTTGGACTCACTCGATTCCAAGGAGGAGTTCTACCCGGGCCACGTCAGAGAGGACGGCATCGGTCTGTCATACCAGCGCATGCTGTGGGAAGGCCTCTTTGTGACCGTGGAGGTGTTGCCACAGCTCAAGACCTATCTGGACGAAGACGGCGACACCATCCAGCGCGGGTTTAAGCTCTACACGTCATTCCATCTCGGATATCACTTTTCATTCGGGCGCTTCTTTGTGGAGCCGCAGGTCCACTCGCAGTTCTGGCTCTTCGACACCAACACCCCGGCAGCGTTCAAGGCAAAGGACAACGAGTGGAGGGACTATTTCCTCTTTGAGCCCAACATCTACGCTGGCGTAAAGTTTTAGGTATTGCACCAGTCATCCGGGTTTGTGGGCCACGATGAACGCGATGGTGGGTTTTGCCCCGACATCAACGATGCGCGCATCTTCAAACCCCGCCGCTTGAAACTCCTCAAGGAGGGCCTTTGAGCGAAGAATCGTCACCGGAGGTGCTTTGCCAATCCACCGCATGACGGTGAGCATGGGACCGAAAGGAATCCGCGCTTCACCAAGGCAAGACGTCGATGAGGTCAGGAACCCTCCCGGCTTAAGCAAAGAAAACGCACGCTCCAGGATGGGCTTGCGCTGCGGAACCAGATGCAAAAGTGAATGGAACCCCACGCCGTCGAGGCTGCCAGGCTCAAACGCGTTGAAGGTGTCGTCAAAGGCGCCAACGTGAAAGACGACGTTGTGTGCCTGTGCAGCGTCCCGTTTTTGGCGCGCAATCCGAATCATCTCTTCAGAGAAATCCACCCCGTGAATTTCACAGCCGCTTTGCGCCAGCCGCAGCGCAAGGGAGCCCGTGCCACACCCCACATCCAACACGATCGAGTCGGGGGTCATGAGGTCCTTGATGAAGGCAATCTTTCGCTCAAAGGCCGCGGGGTCCTCCACAGGCCTCTGTGCATACTCTTTGGCGATCTTGTTCCAGAACTCTGCGCCCTTTGCCACGCCACACCCCGTTGGTTCACAGCTTTGCACTGCCCAATTCGTCCCAGATTCGTCTCCAATTCGCCCTGATGTGTCCCCGGCGTCTTCCTGACTACTCGCCTTTAAAGAGCACAAGATTCCGTTTGATGCTCTGCGTAATATGCGCGCGGGTCTTGGCAAAACGCGCGTTATCCCTCAGGTCCGGATGAGAGAGGATCCAGATGTCGGCGACATGCATCAGATCGGGTTTGGCAAGACGCCTCAGACCAGGCTCCTGGTCGCCCACATAGGTTGGGAGCGCAGCAACGCCGTAGCCATTGAGCGCACCGCGGACAAGCAGCTCGGTGGTGGAAAAACAACCCCAGAGCGGAACGTCCGGATAGGACGATTTGGCCACCAGCGAAGCGTGATAAGCCCGCTCCTCAAACGCAAGCCAGCGAGGCTTGGAGCCTGCGACCTCTGGGTCCCGCAAGTGAGCGTGGGCGCGAGACACGTAACTGGCAAGTTGGATTGGAGCCAGCTTTTGTCCAATGAGATGCTCGGGCGGGCTTGCGCCTGTGGCCAACGCCCGGACTGCGATGTCTGCCTCACGCTTGGAGAGGTCGACAAAGCGCTCCCCCACCAACAACCTCAACTCGATGTCGGGATAGTTGACGGTGAAGGGCGCAAACTCGGCCATCAGAATGTCCGCGACATAGTGGTCGCACAGTGTGATCGTGACGTCACCTCCCAGGCGCTCATCGGTGCCAGCCAGCGCCCGCTCAATGGAGGCCAACTCAGCCTCGATCTTCTCGGCCCCCGGCAACATGCGACGTCCCGCGTCGGTCAACGCGTACCCATCCCGGTTGCGGTCAAAGAGGCGCGTGGACAGACGTTCCTCCAAGGCCTCCACCCGGCGCAGCACCGTGGAATGGCTCACCCCAAGAGCCGCCCCCGCACCGCGCACAGAGCCGCAACGCGCAAGCGCCAAAAAGAATCGTACATCGTTCCAGTCCATCACTTCCTTTTGTCAGCCCTCGCCCTGCCTCAATGAACCACTGAATCCCCTTTGAACCGCCCTGTGCACCTTCAATACGCAGGCTCACTCAAGCTCGGCGCAAAGCTCATCAAGGTTGTCGGGGAGCATGACGTGCTCTTCGGGATCCACCTGGGGCAACTCTACGGGGGTGTCTGTGGTGTAGAGCGCGTCTGCCCGCTCTTCAAAGCGCTCGGCCACCGCCATGAACATCTCTGGCAACGAGTCGTTGTAGGAGCCACCTCCTCCCAAAGAGATGAAACCGTGGGGGGTGGCGATGACTTTGTAACGGCTTGTGCTGGGACCGACCGGCTGGGCCTGCCAGGTGTTGTTGCGGATGTCGTAGAGGAGCGAGTCTTCGTGCGAGCCAGGGCCTGCAAAATAACCTGGGGCGTAAAGGTACTCTCCCAAGACCACACAATCACCGGACTCTCTGTGAATGGGCGCAGGTTCCGGTCCGATGCTCCAATCAATGGCATCGCTGTCAAAAGAAAGCAGCCTATGCGCACAAAGTCTGCTCAAGTGATCTTCCGGTATGCCGGAGGGGATGTCGCGGCGAGCGGGGTATTTCAGGCCACCAAAGGTGAAGATGCGTTGGCCCGACATGCAGCTGAGGTGTTGGTAAGCGCCAATGGCAAACTCGGCGGGGTGTTGGGTCCATTCATCGTCCCCCAAAGCGAGCACCTCAATGGTGTCGTAGTAATCCGAACCAAGACCACCGATGACATGAATGGCCCGGTCGCTGGACACAGCGGTGGCCCAGGAACGCGTCAGGTTGAGCGGCGGCCCGTCGTGCCATTGTCCGGTTTCAGGGTCGAAGAACTCCACCTCTGTCTTGGCAAAACGGCCCCCCTGAGCACTGAGCGCATAACCACTGATGACATAAAACTTGCCGCCAAGCATCGCCGCCGACGGCACCGAACGGGCGATCTTAAGGTCTGGGCCGCGTGTCCAGGTGGCTTGCTCAAATGAAAAAAACTGAAAAGCCTTGGTTTGACCCGGAGCCGAGGGTTGTCCGTCACAAGGCGACCCATCTGGGCAACTGTGGCCCGCGCCGACGTACAACGTCGTGCCGTCGAGCGCCGCAGCAGGATCCGCGATGGGCACCAGCATGTCAGGCAGACGCTTCCACACAAACGCCTCGGGCTCATCCGCAGGCACCATGGACACAATGGACCGCTCAGGCTCGCACTGCGCCCCCGATTCGCCTGCACAAATCGTCTCGGTGCGGTCCTGAAGGTTGACCCCTCGGAAGGTCACCTCGTAGCACTGCTTGGCGGGGGCTTGGACCTCAAATGTGCCGTCTGCCCGGCTCCAGGCCCACAGCGGCGTATCCGCCACCATAATCTCCACCGGCTGTGACTTGCCCTCGTTGTACTGAATCGAGCCGCCGATGCACCCCGTGGGCGCCATGGGCTCGCAGGACAACGCCGTGGTGCGCCCGCCGACGATGTCGGCTTGAACGCTCCAACCCAGGCTCCCCTCCACAAGCCCCACCAGCTCCACCTCTCCCACCGGCAGCTGCGCCATGGAAAAGCGGCCCTGGGCGTCGACTTCAATCGCCGTGGTGTCAAACTGACCCTTTATCCACACCATCGCGCCTGCCGCCGCGTTGCCGTCTTCCAAAAGCAAGCACCCGGACAAATCACCGGTGGTTTGCTCAAATGGTGGGTCAATGGGGTCGCACCCCACCACCCAAAGCAACGCCACCACAACGCACACCCTGCACATCACCTGACACATCTGCACCCTCTCCACGTCGAACGCCCTGACAAATCCGTCTTCTTCAAAAACTCAATCGATGCCGTCACACAGCACATTGAGATCCTGGGGCGTGGGGTTGGTCTCCAACAAAGCATGATCCAAAACTTCAATCGGGTCACCCTTGGCGTACAAAGCCTGCGCTCTGGACACAAAACGGCTGGCAACCGACACAAACACTTCAGCGCGGGCATCGCCATACCCCTGGCCACCCCCCAACATCACCAGACCATGGGGCGTCGGGAGCACCGCCACCTTGTGGTGACCGGGGCCGGGAGGAAGCTGAGTCCAGACATCGCGCCGAATGTCGTACATCAACGACGGCTCGGGAGACTCTCCACCGGCAAACCCCGGCGAATAGAGATACTCACCAAGCACCACGCAGTTGCCCGAGGCGCGGTGAACGGGAGCTGGCGAGGCCGGAGCGTCCCAGGACGCGATGTCAAAGCGGAACTGGAGCAGACGTCTGGCGCAAAGCCCCAACAACCCCTCGGACACGCTGTCTGCAAGGCGAGGATTGGGACGCTTGAGCCCCCCAAAGGCAAAAATCCGCTGGCCCGCCGCGCAGCCCTGCATCTGGTACCCACCTGCAGAAAGCTCTGCAGGAGGCGTTGTCCAACCGCTCGGCGTCAACACCCCAATCCGGTCGTAATAGTCACTCCCCAGGCCTCCAATGACGTGGATGGCCCGCTTGCTGGCCACAGCCCGCGCCCAACTGCGGCCCGCATCCAACGCCGCCCCCGTAGACCAACGGTCGGCCCCGCGATCGTACACCTCGTTGATGGCCGTATGTTCCGCCGTACAACCAAGCTCGCCCTCGCGCACCACACAGGAGTCGAGCGCCGTCTCAAACCCACCGATCAAATGAAACCGCCCATCGAGCATGGCCCCAGTTGGGGCCGAGCGAGGGGTCGGAACATCGGCACCAAGGCTCCAAATCGGCCTCTTGAAGTCAAAGAGCATCAACGCCGCAGACTGACCGGGGCCATGCTCAATGAACTCGCACTCGGAACCTGCGGGGCAACTGTGCCCTCCCGCGACATAGACGATGGTGCCATCCACAGCCGCCCCAGGCTCGGCGACGGGCACCGGCAGCCTGGGCATCTCCAACCACACGCGCGATTCGGGCTCGTCCGACGGCGACATGGCGATCAATGTCCGCTCCGCCTGACACGGGGCGGCGGGCTCACCTGCGCAAAACGCCTCGGTGCGATCCTTGAGGTTGATGGCCTGAAAGGTCAGATCGTAACAACGGTTGGCGGGAACCTGGACTTCAAAGCTCCCATCGGCGCGGCTCCACGTCCACTCAGCGGTGCCATCGACCAACACCTCCACAGGCGGAGAAACCCCCTGGTCATACTGCATCTTGCCGCTGAGACACGCCGTGGCCGCCATAATCTGGCACCCCAGCGACTCCTGTCTCCCGCCCAAAATGCGCGCCGTACCGCTCCACCCAAACGCCCGCGCGGGGTCCAGCGCCACCAAATCCACCGTGCCCGCAGGCAGCCCATCGACCCCAAAGCGCCCCTCACCGTCGGTGACCACCGCTCCAGAAGCCCCCTGCCCTTCCCACCACACCTCGACACCCGCTGCAGGCCGCCCATCGTCCAACTGCAGACACCCGCGCAAGCTCCCGGTCTTGGCTGCAAAAGGGGGCGCAAGCTCCCCGCAGCCGGCAAGGCACAACGCCAAGACCAAACCAAGCACGGCAAGACACTTCATCGAACGCGCTCCACCCGAGACAGGACAGGGTGCCACGTCAAACCCAAAAACGCGGTGGTTGCCAGCACACCTTGATTGCCATTGCCAATGGCCAACGCATGCACCTGGCCCTCCAATGACACAGAGAAGTCCTCAAAAACCGGCGCCTGCACGCGCGCCAAAACACCGCCGCCCCAGGCGCTCGTCAGCGTCGTCTCCCCGATGTCGGCCACGTGGCGCCTGACCAATGCCCCCGTCAGCATGGGTCCAGCGCCAAAGCTCCACAGCCCCAGGCGTCCTTCCCCCAAAAACTCCAGCGACAACCCCGTCAACAAGTGGTCCACCGTGGTATCAAACTCGACAGGGCTGGCCGTCTGCGCCCCGCCCATCAAAAATCGCAGACCCAACGCGGCGTGCCCACCGGGCCACCCGCTGATCCCATAAGAGAGTTGAAGCATGGGCATGGCTGGCAGCTCGGGATCTTGCCCCCAAGCGCTGGAAAAGCCCCCAAAGCCCACCGAGGCCGTCACCAATTGCCTGGGGCGGCTGTCCAACATCTCCATCAAGTTGAGATTTTGAATCTGACCGTCGGAGAGCCGCATGGTCGTCTCCACATGGACGCTGCCATCCTCTTCATCGACAAGCCGGAACACATACCGCCCCGGAGACACAATGGTGCCGCCGCCCATCGCCAACTCGCGCCGCACGTCGCGCGCCCCACGAAGACGCTCACCACCATCGGGAATCAACACAGCGAGCATGCCCGGCGGCGAGGGCGATTGAGTGATGATGAGCGAGCGCTGGTCGAGCGCGGCCTGACGCTCTGGGGTGCCCTCAGGCCACAAAAAGAAGAGCCCTTCGGCCTCGTTGACCCTGGGAGCGGCCCAGGACGGGTATTGCCGCCCCTTGGTCCACTGACGGACCTTGTGGGTGGCAAACTGATGGGCCGCAAAGAGCGAAAACGGCACCTTGGGCAACAACTCACTGGCAGGCCCCTCGCGGCCGCTGCGCAGCGCCTCCAACAAGAAATGGGTGTACACGCCGTTGCCCAGGCGGTCGGGCTCCACGGCGGGCTGGTTGCGGCTCACCGCCGAAAACACATAGGTGGTCTGGGCCAACTCCCGGATTTGCTGGACGCTCTTTTCATCCCGGCGCGCGTCTTTCATCGACATCGCGCTCGCCGGCCCCCTGAAGCGCGACGCAGCGCCCTTGCCCCCAGGCGTCTCACAGGCATCATAAATGATGGCCGTGCGCAGCACATTGGGCCCAAGCTCACCCACAAAATGCTCCAAAATATCCCGCTGGGAAATCGCCTCTTCTTTGCGCGACAGATTAAAATCCCGACGGGCCGGGGTGTTGTGGGTCACAATAAAGCCGTGACCATTGCCCTCCGGGTCCAAATTGAAGCCGTGCGACGACAAATACACGATGATCTCATAGTCCTCGCCGCCGTGCCGGTGAATCTCCTTGCGCAAGTCCACCAGGAGCTGCCACATCGCGTGAGAGGTCGCCTCCTCACCCAACAAAATCGTGTCGTCAAAGGGCTTGAAGCCATAGTACTCCAGCGCCTCAACCACTTCCTGCGCGTCCTTCTCGGCAAAGCGCAGCGGCTCCCAGCCCTCATCGTCCCGGGTCGAGCCTTCGGGCGGTGGGTGCTCAAAGGCGTTGACCCCCATGGCCACCACGTAGCGGTTGACTTTGCGCTCAACAGCCTGCCCCTTCTGGGCAAAACCCACGCTCGCTGTCATCAGCACCGCACACAGCACCATCCCCACAAGGACAACCCGAAAGATCCACATGGACTCACAACCCCTCCAAAACCAACTCGTCCACAAGCATCACCGAAGGCACCTCACCGGGCGCGTCCACAACCAGCTTCCGAGTCAAACCCTCTGGCAGATATCGACGCACCCAATCACCATCAGGCGCTGAACTGTTGATATCGGGTCTAAAGACTACAATAAAACGATGGCGTCCTGCGTCATCAAAGTTCCATGTGCCGCTTTTTGGTGACAAACCGCGCTGCACCCACCCCAAAACGTTGCTTTCAGGGGAAAGAGAATAAGGCCCAGCGGCATGCACCACCCCAGCGGCCATCATCTGAAGGCCATCATCGGGCGCCATATGCCACAAGGACAAATGCCCCGGCTGGTTGGTCTCCACATCAAAAACAAGCCTGTTAGGGGCACTGGGACGCCGTGATGGCTCAATCGAAACCGCGCGCCCATCTCGCCACTCGAAGACCTCAAGCCCCAACTGCGCCTCCTGAACCCCTTTAAGGCGCTCTCCGCCCGGAACCTGGTCTGACCCCCCTGGTCCCTCGGGATTCGCCATCACCCAGACCAGACCCACCAGGAGGACAACGGCGAGCCCCGCCAACACCAACTGAGGCCCTGGGATCGAGAGCCACCCAATCCACCGCTGCCAGAAGGACTCAGGGGGCGGCGTTGGTTTGGCGTCTGCCGTGGTGCTGGGCAAAGCGGCCTCCTCCAAAACGCTCTGGGTCACCGGACTTTGTTGGAGATAGGCGGTCGCTTCCGACAAAGCCGTGCGCAACTCAAGCCTGGGATCATCGTCGTCGAGAATGCGCGAGCCTGTGCGGAAAAAATGCTTTTGGTCAGGCTGCGAGCGTTTGGAGATCGACCAACTGATCAGCGTCAGCCCATCGGAGATGTCTTCAGACCCCGCCGCACGCAGACGAACCCCGCTTTGAGTTTGACGCTCAAGCCACAAACCCAGCGCCTCAAGAACCTCAACAGACAAGGCCCCAACGCAGCCCCCAAGATGGCCGCGCTCAAACAACACAGGCCGCCAGGTGCACAGCAGCAGCGGCTCACCAGTGGGTGAGCGCTCCGCCGAAAGCCAGAAGTCATCATGAGAGGCCAACCACGGCAGCTCGACCACCAGACAACCCTGGAGCCGACTGCCCTCAACGCGGGTCAACACCACCAGACAAGGCATATCTGCAGGGTTGGCGCTCTGAACACTCCAGATCTGCCCGCGCTGGCAACTTTGGGGCTCTTGGGGCCGAAGCAGCCGCGCGACCTGCCCAAAGGGGTGAGCCACATCAAACCCCTGGGTCTCTCGGCGATGTTGGTCTTCTTGCAGTGCGTCCATGTGGGCCTGTACGAGTTGTCTTAGATTCATGGGGCATCCCCCCCGTCTTCTGTTGAGAAGCCCTCAACCCTCAGGTTGTCCAAAATCAGACGCAGAAAGTGCTTTTTGTGGGTCTGGCTCAACTCGTAACGCGCGGCCACCTCTTGAAGGCGCGCCGCAAACGCTTGCTGATGTTGGTTGGTCTTGGTGCGCCCCAAATCGAGCGACTGGGCCACGCTGCGAACGCTTCGGCCACCAAACTCCGGGCCATCGTAAGAGCGCAGCACCACGCGCGCGGTGTCCGGATGATCCTCCAACCAATCAAGGATCTGGCTGACCTCCAGGTCGACGTTGCGAGCCCAGTCTGCACTGCGATCGGTGCGGCTTGAGGCAGGGGGCAGCGGCTGAAGCGTCCCGTCGGGCCGCTCAATGGGTTCAGGCCACATCAAAAGCTCGCGCTCAGGGTGAGGCTGGAGACTTTGCCACGTCAGCGTATGGAGTTCCTGGGTGCTGCAACAACGCTGGGCCACCTCAAAGATGGTGCGCAGGTGCGGTTTGAGCGCTGCGCGCCGAACCACAGGCGGAATCTCTTCAGCGCGCCCTTCCTGGCGCTCCCTCCAAGGCTCCAAGTCGGACGGGAGCGGCGGCAATTGGCTCTGGATCTCCTCAAGCGAAGACTGCGGCGCAGACATGGGCATCCAGGCTGGATCGGACAACTCCCACATATTGCGCACCACCTCCAGGAAGTCGTCATTGTCGCGCAGGGTCTCCAAGATGATCCGACGCAGGTGATGCTTCAAACGAAACCGATGATCGCTGCCCGTGACAGGCTCAGCAAGGATCATTTCCGTCAACATCCGGTTGATTTCGGTGCGGATGGCCCCCCACCCCCGAACGCTCTTGGCCTCCAGACGAGCGGGGTGGCTGGTCAAACGGCACCAGAACTCGCCGGCCAGCGATTGCACCTCGTCCTCGACCTCATTGCGGGGCATGCTGGCGTAGGGAGGTCGACTCAGCACCACCTCTGAAACCAGACGTCGCACAATCTTAAATGCAGCGGCCCAGTGAGGATGCTCTGGGTTTCGATAGATCTGGGCCAGTTCATGCGCTCTCATCGAGTTGTTGACAGCCTTATGGTGTTGGGACAACAGCATTTGAGCCCAAAATACCAACAAAACAACAACATCACCAGGCAGCACCTGGGCTGGGTTGGCATCGGGGGCTGTTGACGCCCTCTTCAATGTCCTATTTGCGACCGGAACAAGCGCCCATACCAGTCCCAACCGCCAACCCACCGATCAACGCATCAAGACCAGACCCCGCGCTTGTGCTCGCCCGCAGCTTCCGTTGTGAACTCCACACAGGAACGCCGCCTTTGCGATGGTGCTGCAAAGGGATGGCTCCGGTCGCGTGGAACACACCAACACGGCTGTGTGTCCGCAGATGCATGATCTTTTTTAATTGAAGCAGTGTCTGGGCGCCTTCAATCACATTTGTCACGGACATGCACGGGGTTGCCGCATTCATACATCCGCGACCGTCAAAAGTGCGCCCTCGATGTCCCTCAAAACCAGGGCAATCTCTCTAAAGCTCAGCCCAAAAGGCTCCTCGCAGGTCGCCCCCCGGCACAGAAACATCAAAAGCGCGCAGCACACGGTCAGTCGCTCAAACACACAGTCGAAGGACACCCACCTTCGCCCCAACACCCAAGAGGCACCCCATGAAAATGTTCGCGCTGACATGCACCACCGCCCTCCTGACACTCTCGGCATCGGCATGCACTTATTATGGCCAACCCGCTGCACACAAAGACGGCATCGTTTTGGTCAAAACCCAGCATTTCCTCATCTTCGAAACAAAGTCAGTGCTCGATTGCAAAGAAACCAAAGGCAAAGAGACCTACATCGACAAACTCGACTGTCGCAAGATTCAAATCAACGATGGCGCATACGACGACATGGACGCACCACGACGAAAATATCGGCTGGGCGATGGTGAAGACCTGGACAGCTCAACCAGCGGAGACCTGGACGAAGGCATCGACGAAGAAGACCAGTAGCACCGGCCCCTCCAAAAGGGTCCGCTCATTGCATCCATCCAATGCAAAAACCCCAGAGTCCAACCATGCCAAAAGAGCTTCACAACACACACCAATCGCCCATCAAGCCCCCGATGCACGCTCACAGACCGCATGGGGGGCGGATGGCGCCCGCGCTCCAATGCCTCATGGCCCTTGCGATCATCACAGGAATGGGCAGCGCCGCACATGCCAACAAACCGGCGTCGTTGAAGGGCAACGAACACAAAACCGGCACGAGCGGCTGCATCTTTGCGTCACCCGATGGGTCGCGCCTGGGATGCATTGAAGCCCAGTCCACCCACGGCGCCGACTTTGTCTCCCTGCTGATTTACGACACACAAAAAAGCGAGTGGCTCGAAGAGTTTCCATTCATGTACATCGAGCATTTTGAAAGCGGCTACCAAATCAACCGTCAGGAGATGCGCCGCGCCAACGCCTACCTCAGGCGCCACAAGTTCACTCAGGGCACCGTGGTCACCGGCCAGACAGGACCGGTGAAGGGCACAACGCTGACCTTCAGGCTGGGAAACAAGACTTACAAAGCCAGCAAACCCAAAGAAGAAAACGATGCATGCTGCAACGGGTGGGCACAGAGCCGCACTGTGCACTTCGCCCGCGGAGACTTCGTCATGATGAAGCTCAAAGGCGCATGCCGGTGGCAAACCGACGACGATCGACAACAGTGCTATTGGGACAGCGAACCGACCGAACCCCCCATCCCAGAAGCCTACGTTGTGTTGCGCAGCTCAAAGCCGCCCAAAACCAACAACGACAAACCTTCCAAACACCAGTGGCAACCCACGCCCAACCCCACGTTGACCGCCAAGCAACGCCGCTCCATCACCAGGGCCTGCAAGAAGAAAGGCATTGAGGTGCCTGCCAACTTTGATGAAAGCGGCCTTCAGCGCTTTCAACACCAAACCACCAAAGAAATCTACCTTGCGTTGGAGCTCGGAACCAACGGCTACGGAAGCGTGTTGGTCGTGCTGCACCAAAGCTCCATGTCCTCAAAACCCACCGTTGTCCATCTGGACCAACAATACGCGGGCTTTGATGGGCTGCTCATGGGCAACTTCAAAACCAACGGTGCGCTGTGCCTCTTTGTCATGCCCCACGCCATGGGGAGCTTTGACCTCCAAGCCATAGAGCTCAAAAACGGGGGCCACCAAATGCTCACTGTAGAGCCCCCCACCAACATGTCAGCCGGCACCTTTGAGATAAGCGCCAAAGAGGGCAAGCCCATCGTCATCCGCCATCACATCGATGACGACACTCGCTCCAAACCGCTTGAGCGCTTCGAAATCACCTGGAACGACCGCCGATCGGTCTTCCAACTCAACAAACTTTGATTTCGCCTGCCTTCGCGCCATCCCCACCCCAACAGCCTTCGCAGCACCTCGCCAAGCCCTCCTTTCGTGCTCTCCCCATCCATCTTAGACCACTTTCCTTGCCTCAAACCCGCACCAACACGCCTTCCACCGACCACGACCACGCGATTTGAACACTTTTAATCCATTTTGCTGCGGACAAGGTCCAGGTTGCGCCCTTCCTCCCTCTCAGACGCACAATTCCCCGGATCCACCCAATGGTTGAAGACATCCATGAAAACGCTCCCCAACCCCACCCAAACCCCACCCCGGCTCACCCTACCTGGCCAACGTGCTTACGGCTCAATGGGCCCCGCGCTGCTGAGCTTCTACACAGACATGAGCGATGGCGAAGCCAAAGACAGAATCTGTGACAAGGAGCAGGGCGTGCTGCACTTTGACCACTTCCCCGAAAGCATGGCGCGGTGCCATGAAGGCCACCTGATCATGATGCTCAAGGGGAGCCGTCAGTGGCACCAACTCCATCAATGGGACATCGCTTGCGCTTGGATCCGAGTCCTGCTGGCCGAAAAAGCCCACCTGGAGAGCATGACCTTCCGGCAAGTCATGTCAGGGGTCTTTGCCCAGGCCCAAACTCTGCTCAAAACCATTGAACAAGAGCACCCAACGGCCAAAGGGTTCGACGAACTGGCGTTCTTTGCCCAACATCGCCCGACGCCTGCCTCGACTTCGCCCTCCCCAAACCCTGCCAATACACCGCCAGCAGCCATCACAAACCAAGGGCGCACAGACCCATGGAACCCCCTCAAAATTCTGGCAGCCGCTGGTGGTGGCACTCTCTTCGGCGCCCTGCTGATCAGCGGGCTCGTTTGGTCACTGCAACCACAGACCGAATCGCCACCCGAACACCTGCTTGAAACACGGGTCGCGTCTGTGCTCCAACCCACACCTGCGTCCCCCTCCTCACCAATCGCTCCGATGGACACTGGCTCCGGCTCATTTGTGACCGACGACTGCCTCTTAACAGGACGCCGGTTCTACGGCTGTCAATCGGGCGCACAGTGTCGCCAACTTGGCGCCGGGGCCCAACGCGAACAGGACTGGAGCGCGTCCTTTGACCATTTCCACGAGGGCTGTCGCCGCAACGATGCCGCGTCATGCCTCTACCTGGGCTTCCTCTACGACCGTGGCCAACCCCACGGGAGCAAAGAGGATGACAAAGCCACCGCTTGCTACCAAAAGGCCTGTGACGGCGGCAGCAAGAAGGGGTGTTTCAACTACGGCGCCATGCTCGAAAAAGATGGCACATCCACGCGCCACTTCTCCG
Organism: uncultured Pseudomonadota bacterium; assembly: GCA_937123825.1. Lineage (GTDB taxonomy): Bacteria > Myxococcota_A > Bradymonadia > Bradymonadales > CAKZKQ01. The sequence continues at coordinate 8,664 of CAKZKQ010000204.1, read as the reverse complement.
AGGCGCTGCGCCTCTACCGCTCCTCATGTCAAAGGGGCCTCAAACCTGCCTGCAAACGCCAGAAGCTGCTCCAAAAGCGCTTCCCAACGCTGCAATGAGCCTCCCCACACCCAAGGAAACAACCCATGCGCGCTGAAATGCAGCAACTGCTCCAAAATCCACAAAGAGAAGAGATCCACGCCACCCTCGGCCAGGGCTATCTGGGCTCATTGGTCGCCATGGGCAGCCTGGACAGAACCGTGGTCGCCATCAGCGAAGAGTTCTTCTATCTGCGCGGCCACACCATCGAAATGAGCTCGGACGCCACCATCTACCAGGACCTGGTGGTTCACCTGAACGCCATCGACGCAGTCAGCCTCCAAGAATACATCAACTGGCGCAGGCGCCTGATGGGCCTCCTGATGGTCCTGGGCGGCGTGTTGGTGGGCGCCATGGGATTGTACCAACTGCAACGCAATGGCAGCGGCGTTGAGTTCTTCATGCTGGGCGCTGCGGCGGTGTCCTGTGTGGTCGGCGTGTTGGTGTATCTGCGCGCCACCCGCAAATCGCTGGTCTTTTACTTCAAAGGACAGCAGGCCGCCATCCCAACGCGCTGGTACAGGCCTGAAGAGATCCAGGACTTCCGGCGACAACTGACTCAGATGGCCCGGTTCACCAGCCAACACCACCAAAGAAGCCTCTGACATCACCGACAACACACGGCATGAACACAAACACAACACACAACGCCCGACCCATGCAGGACATCCCCCCGACCCACCGGCCCGTCTGTGCTGCGCAACAATACCGCCCCGTTCAAAGAGGGCGACAACGCTTTCTATCCACGCTCATTGCCACAGTGTCGGCTTGGACGCTGCTATGGAGCACACACGCAGCCGCCCAGGAGGAAACGTTCGCCGAACCCACCAAAGAGCAAATGGACCTGTATAAGTCTGGCGCCGAGGCCTTCAAAGCCCAGCAATGGACCCGAGCCATTGAGCGCTTCGAAGCCTCCCTTTCCATTGGCCAACTCAACATCACCTACCTGAATTTGGGGCGCGCCTACTTCAAAGCCGGCCAATGCAAGGAGGCCAATGCGGCCTACGCAGAAGTGGCCCGCGCACCCCAAATCCGTCAGCCCTCCCCTGCGATGGTCTTGGAAAAGCTCGACGAATATCGCTCGGCCCTTGAAAGCTGCCCTGGGACACTGCGCATCCAATGCAACGACCCTGAGGCCGCCATCAGCGCCACGCCTGACATCAAAGGGGCTTGTGGTGCTGTGCTGGAAGTGCCTGCCGGTCAATACACCATCAAAGGCAAGCTGGGCGAAGAGATGCTCACCCAAAAGGTTGTTGTTGAGCCCATGGGCGAAACCACGGTCTTGCTGGGATTTTCTGAGACTGAAACGAGCAGCCCGGTGACCACGGCAGGCTGGATCGTCACAGGGGTTGGGGTTGCAGCTCTGGTGACCGGCGGCGTGATCTTTGCTCTCAACCAAGGGGACGCTGAACGGTTCGATGCGCTGAACGCTCAGAACCTTGATTGCCCACAAGACCCCTCATGTCGGGAGTTGAACGCTCTGCAAGAGAGCCTGGACAGCGCCAACATGCAAATCGGGGTGGCCGTCGGGGTGGGGGCTGGTGCGCTCATCACAGGGGCCGCGTTCCTTCTTTGGGGAGACAGTGAGCCCAGCCCATCCAACAACCACTCCAGACTGCTTCCGCTGTGGCAGCCCGGGCTCGTGGGCGTGCAGGGACGCTTTTAGAACCTGTCTGACACAAACAAACTCAAAACCCATACATCGACGCGCAGTGAGACCGAACGCGTCCAGGGATCACAACAATGTTCAAAAACATACTCAAGACACAGCGCACGCTGGCAGGGCTGCTCCTCATCGGAACGTGGGCATCGGGATGCTTTGACACGGACATCAACCCTCCCAGCGCCGTGATGGATGACGCAGACGCAGCAGAAGACAACAACGCTGTCGATGCTGGCAATCAGGATATTGAAGAAGACAACAACGCTGTAGACGCCGGTGATGAAGACGCCGAAGGCGAAGATGTCGAAGACGCCATGGAAGAGGACGTGCCCGAAGGGGACACCGGCTGCGAAAATGAGCCCAACGCTTGTGGGGGGTGCGCGACGCTTGAAGACTCGGTGGGAGACCCGTGTGGGACGTGCAACACGGGAAGATTGGCGTGTGCTCAGGACAACGAATCTCTTGTGTGCGAATCCGACCAGGGCGACGAAGTACTCAACGCCTGTGGCGGCTGCGCTGAACTTAATGGAGAGCTTGGCGACGTCTGCGGCACCTGCAACACCGGCGAATTGGTGTGTGGTGACGACAATGAATCGCTGCGCTGTGGTGGGGACCAGGGCGACCTGGCGCTCAATGCCTGCGGCGGCTGCGCTGAACTTGAAGGCGAACCCAATGAACCGTGCGGGACCTGTGGCTCGGGGGCATTGGTTTGTGTGCCTGATGATGAAGCGCTTGAGTGTGTGGGAGACAGGGGCGACGAGGTGCTCAATATTTGTGGTGGCTGTGCCGAGCTTGATGGCCAACTGGGCGACCTCTGCGGAACTTGCGACACTGGAGCGTTGGTATGCGGTGAAAACGGCCAGTCGCTGGTCTGTGATGGAGACCAGGGAGACGAAGCGCTCAATGCCTGTGGTGGTTGTGAGGCTCTTGAGGGTTTGCCCGGCGATGGGTGCTTTGAGTGTGGGGTCGGGAGCTTGGTCTGTGATGGAGACAATGGACTGACATGTCAGCTTGAAGACGAAGACAGCGTCTGCGGCTTGGACCACTGCCTCTTTGAGTGCGGTGACGGTGTCTGCGATCTCGCCGAGAGCTGCAGCACGTGCGATCAAGACTGTCCTTGTGAGGCTGGCTGTGGTGATGGCGAGGTCGGCGACGGCGAAGAGTGCGATGATGGCAACCGCGTCAATGATGATTTGTGCAGCAATACCTGCACGCGACAAGCCACCGGCCTCTTTCCAGGTACACAGGTCAGGGTGATGGCCTTTGGTGGGGGCTTTGCGGCCGTTTACAGAAGCAACGGTCAGCTCTTCTTGCAGCGCTTCAACCTGGCGAGCGTCCCCATCGACCCTTCCCCCATTCTGGTGCCGGGCGCCGAAGCGCTGCCCCCCAACACCACCGACCTTGGTGGGGTCGAGTTGGGGAGCACCCTCGTTGTGGGTTTCCAAAATGGACTGGACACATTGGCCCTGCGCGGCTTCAACCAAGACTGTGACACGTCAGGCGACATCATCCCTGACGACTTCCTGGACTTTGCGACCTTTGGACGCATCGCCGAGAACGACGCGAGCATGGCGGTCTTGGACAACGGTTCGTTGGTCTTGACCTGGTCGGGGGTCGGAGATTTCCCCCCGTTCATGGATGACAACACCACCGGCAACATCTTCCACCTTGTCCTGAACGTCCCAGAGGGTCCGCTGACCCCCATGCCTGTGCCCGTCAACCAAGACGCCGCTGGCAACCAGATTCGCCCCCAGGTTGCAGCGCTGACCGACGGAGGATTTGTCATTGTGTGGGGCAGCGAGAGCGATGTTCGCGGACGTCGCTTTGCACCAGATGGCATGCCCCAAGGCGACGAGTTCACCATCAACGCCAACAACCAGGGCGGTGTCCTGGAAGTCCGGGTTGTCGCGCTCCAAGAGGGCCGCTTTGCTGTGGCGTGGCACACCCGCGACGGCTTCAACTCCTACCTGCGCACCTTCTCAGCTGCAGGCACCCCGCAAAACCCGCAGGATGTGCGCATCAACCAGTCCACTGGCGGAATTCAGGCCCTCTCGGGCATGGCCGCCAACGGCGACGACGTCATCCTGACCGTCTGGAAGGACACCAACGGCTGCTTCAACGGCTGCTCCAATGAAGACAGCGTCATCCGCTTCTTCACCGCCGCCGCAGAGCCCATCGGCGCCGAACAAACGCTGCGGAGCCGCACAGGAGTCTCACCGCGCAACCTCGTCGCGCTGGAAAACGGCACCTTCCTCACAGCGGTCCGATTGAGCTCCAACACATCCAACATCGTCAACATCCCCGTCCCTCCTCTGCCCGAGTGACACCAGCCGGCCGATGAAAGGCCCACTTTCTGGCGGGCCATCTGACATAAAAATGGTCGGTGGATGTCCAAAAATCTCCACGTGTAATTTTTGCTGGAATGTAAACTTTTATCAGACCGTCTCACAGCCACGCGGCTTATGGTCCCCGCGAGCTCAGGAGCACACGACATGCCTCACAGCGGGACATGCCTCACAGAGGGTTGTGGCGCGCGTGTCTGCCGACCTTCAGTGAACAACACCGCCGAGTGTTGACCTCACCGATTGGCTCCATCACCAGACCCGGTTTGATTGTTGAAGAAAAAACACACCTTGCTTCTCTTGCTGGCGCCATTGTGGATGATGGCGCTGTCCGCTTGCAAAAGTGCGCCGCAGTTGCGGCCCATCCCCGCCGTCCTCAACGTCGACGCTGACCTCCAGCGCGCGATGGCCAGCCTGGGCGACCCCACGTTGACGTTTTATGTACGCCCTGAGCGCATCGATGAGGTGGAACAGGCCCTTGGACCGTTTCTGCCTGAGGGCGCTGTGCAGGATACGACCGCACTGGGCTTTGTCGCACAGCAACTCACGGGCATCCCGTTTGCAGGCCAACTGAGCACCCTTGGCCTGGACACCGCACGCCCCATCGTGGGCGGCGCCATGACCCTCGATGAGAACTTTGTGGAGAGCGTCACACACGGTGCGCTCATCGATTACAACGACCTGCCTGCGCTGACCCACGCACGCGTCCTGCTGCCGACCCTCAACCCGCAAACCACCATGGACGCGCTGGGACAGTTGGCCCAAAGCAACAAACTCCTCCAGGCCCCCTTTGAAGAAGGCTGGTTGAAGATCTCCCCCCAGGGGCAATTCTTCGTCAACAACGGCGTGCTCATCGCGGCCATCCCGCAGGAGGACACCGTGCGCCTGGAGGTTGGCTTGCTCACCTTCGACATCGCCGAGGCCTTGGGGACCTTGGAGGCCATCGCCATGACCGCGTCCACCACAAACGCGGACCCAAAAGAGCCTCACACCCCGGCCATGGCCAACTTCCTTGAGGGCAGCGCGCCCATGGCCGTGCACATCGACGCCAGACGCCTGTCCAGCGCCATTGTCTTGTCCAAGTTGACCCACCAGCAGACCATCGGTGGCAGTCAACACCAGGCTCGAGACCTCGACCGGCACAACCTATTCATCAGCGATTTTCTGGATGTGCAGCCACTCATCTGGCAGATGCATGGCCAGGATCGCCGCTTTGAAGACGTGACCATCAGCGTCAATGGCCTGCCCACGGACCTCATCATCGACCTTGTGCAGACGCTGACCCCTGCCGCGCAAGAGGCCCACGCCAACGCCCAACGCAAACGTGGGAGCGTCTACCGCGCGCGCGGCCCTGCACCCGTCTTTGAAGCCCAAATCAACCTCGATCTCCACAGCAAGCACCAGGCCCTGCCGCTGCGCGCCTGGCCATCGCCTCTCACATCACCCGCTGAACTGCGAGACTCGCTGGCAGCCATGGCCTACAACGCGCTCAATGACCCCATCCCGCTCTTCAACGCACCGCTGGGTGCACAGGAGATCGACGACATCTTGCCCATGTCGCTCTCCGTGGTCGTGCAGGAGCTTCAACCCTCCAGCCACATCCAAGGTCCGCCCAGAGTCGTGGGCGCGGTGGCGGCGCAATATCCTCCGGGGCCGCTGCCTCAGGCCATCACGGACTTTCAAAAACGCCTGGAGACCTACCCCCGCATGAAAAAGCTGTGGCACCTGGACATCCAGGACCAGGGGGATCGGCAGCTTGTCATGCTGGCCAACCATGAAGCGCCACAAACACTCTTTGAACCGTCACCCCAACAGGGCCACGCCCCGGACTTTGCCGCACACTACAACGCCGCATCCATCAAGAAGCTGCTCAAAAAAGGCCAAGATCCCTACCTCCTCTTTAGGGCCGCAGAGCCCTTCACACGACACAGCCTGCTGGGCTCCCTGTCGCCGTGGTCCCCCAGGACCGCCATCGTCAACGCCATCGAAAACCTCAGCGTCACCACCCACACCGCCCAGGCGTGCCAATCCACCCGAGTGGTCCTGCGCAGCGCCCCCCGCCCGCGCCCCCTCCACTCCGAAGCGCCGCCGCTCTACCCCACAAACGCCCCCCAAGAACCTGTCCCCACCACGGACGACCCCAGCCTGGACCGATGCCTGCTCAAGGCCAGCACCATGCTCCAGGACACCGCCTTGTATGAACTCAGCCTGACCTCCCCCAAAGAAAGCACTCACAAGGCACGGGCGCTGCTCAAAGAAGCCGACAAAATACAGCAATGTGTCCAGGGCAGCCCAAAACACAGCGCCGCCGCCCGCAACATCAAAGCGGGCCTCTTGCTCATGTTGGCCAGAGGGCTCATGTCCGGTGAACACATCAAAGAGGCTCGCCTTTTGGCCAGCGAGGCGTGCGAACTGGGTCGAATCTCAGCGTGCGGGTGGGTGGAGTGGCTCAAAACACCATACCCCGATGACACGCTTGAGCTTGTGGAGGTGCCATGGAACGGGATTTACATGGGCAAATCCTTCGCAAAACAACTGACGATCACCCAAGAGGGCATCTATCTCGACGAAACGCGCCTTGGCGACGCCTCGCGCCTGGCAGAAGGAGACACAAACGCGCCCATGGGCTGGCTTATAAAGGCCCTCAAAGACACCATGCCCTCCCACACCGGCATGCCTCTCAATGCCCTTGAGGGCTTGCACGTGCGCCTGGACGCTGCGGTCCCATGGCAGACCGTGGAGCGGTTGTTGATGACCGTAACCGCCGCCGAACACCGGTTTTCCAGCGTCTTCCGAAGCTCGTCCGGGGCACTCGTAGCAGCCGGACTCTACCCAGACCCGCCCCACCCCACCCTGGGCAAGGGTTACCCCTATGGGCAGCCGGCTTTGGAGCTTGAGGTGACCAACACCGAGTTGAACATCATCCATCAAGGCAAGCCCGATATCATCATGAAGCGCTCTGCCCAAATGGGTCAACTTGGACTGGACGTCGTCAAACTGGCCGAAGCCACACGGCTGCTGCGCAAAAAAACCGGCCTCTACGTCTTCAAAGTTCGGATCAACACGGACATGGACTGGAAGACGGCCCTGGAACTCTTGTCCTATCTCCAGTCCAAACCCGAACACCCCGCTGGCGCCACCCCTGCAGAGGTCCGAGACAACATCACCGACATCAACCTGCACAGCTCCTCCCAAGAGCCCAGGTTCATCATCACTGTGGGACCACAGCGCAAACCCTGAAGACATCGGCCATCAAACCACGCACCACCAAAGGCCACACACACCGGGTTGACGCCCTAACACACGCCGCCCTAAGCTCTGCGCATCACCACGTCAGACCACATGTGCAGACAGGAACGCGTATGAAAAACGCCGCCAAGTTCCCACACGCCACACAGCGCCAAAACACCGCCTCGGCCATCACATCAGACCTCCGCCAGGTGGCCGTGTTGGGCGCAGCGCTCTTTGTCTGGTTCCTTCCCACCACCGACGCACATGCCCAACGGTGCACAGGCAAGCAAAACTGTGGACCGCTGAGTGAATGCTCGGTGGATGCACTGGGAGAGTGTCGCTCAGAGGGCATGCTGGACGTGTGTGTGGGGCAGTGCGTTTCGGGCGCCACCTGGCGCGCCACTGGCCGCCTCGGCGCCGCATCCCTCTTTGGAGACAACGCCACAACCCTGGCGCCGTCCCTGTCGTTGGAGGTCCTGCCGCCGATATGGAATGGAAACCTCGGCCTGGAAGCAGGGTGGTGGGCTGGCGATCTCCTGCACGCAGGGGCCAACATCACCTTCCAGGTCGTGCGCGAAGAGCTTCGCCTGGGCTTGGGCGCCGCCGCTGCCACCTCCCAGAACATCGAGCAACAGGGCTACCTGGCCCACGCCCGCGTCACCTGGACGGCGTGGTCCATGCTCAAAGGGCTCACCTTTGCCCGCTTCGTCTCACTGACGCTCGATGTGGGTGTGGTCGCCCTTGATGCCCCAGCCGAGCCCACACCGCAGGCCCGTCTTTCGATCGATGTGTGGTTTTAGCCAAAAACAAAACCCACAAAACCACGAATTCACACCACAAAGAGCATCCTTACCCTCAACTTGCCCGGCGAGCTTCGCCGCCTATGGGCAGCGGGGGACAGCCAGGGGAAGGCCACAAAGAGCGCTCGCTGCACCCACCCCAAACACTCATCCGACACAAGCCCAGCCCACATCCGCCAGATCAAACACAACCCCAGCAGGCAGCGCTTCACGGGCAGGAAATCTCAATGCAGCACCCAAAGGCGCAAAAAACCGTGCCGTCAGGCACCACCCGGTTGAGGGCCTCTTCCTCCTCCTCGGGCGAAAAGTTGCCCCCTTCTGAGCCAATGATCACCGACTGCCAACCGCTGCACTCGTTGGCGTCCGCAAAATCACAGCCCTGCTCGGCAGGCCCCACCGAGGCCCCAGGCGTCGAGCAGGCACAACTCCCACCCCCCCCCCCCTCCCCCCCCCCCCCCCCCCCCCGGCGGCCCCCCCCCCCCCCGCCCCCGGCCCCCCCCCCACCCCCCCCGGACCCCCCCCCGGCCCTCTCCCCCGCCCCGCCCCCCCC
>CAKZKQ010000203.1 GCA_937123825.1 uncultured Pseudomonadota bacterium | reverse complement strand
CGGGGGTTTGGGGGCAGCGCCCCCATCAGCATCAGCCCTACATACCTCGGCAAACGCTCATTTGGACGCCAAAACGGGGGCATAAGGGGGCGGCGCCCCCATAGAAACAAAATCGCGCAGTGGCCGCCAAGCCGCTGCGCGATTGCTTTTTGAAGGGTTTGGGAATGGAGAAAGTGGTTCATCAAGGCCGCTTCGCGGCGGCTTCGGCGCCCAGGTGAGGGTGTTGGGCGACTTGTGGGGCCTGTTGATGGGGGTTCTACCCCCAGACCCCCGGCAGGAGGCACGCCTCCTGCACCTGCGGTTTTTACTGCTCGTCGAGGAGGCGATCCAGTTCGGAGCGGTCGTCGTCGGAGAGCGGCTTGCGCTCGGAGGACTTGTCGGAACCTCCGCTGAGGCCAGAGAAGGCCTTGATCAGATCGTCGTCGCTCATGCCCGCCGCCGGGTTGTCGTCTTCGGCAGGCTGCTCGGCGGGCGCGGGCTCGTCCAGATCCACCAGATCGGGTTCTGCGGCGGGCGCGGGCTTGCTGGGGGCCTTGGCTTCGGGCGCTTTGGCTTCAGGCGCCTTGGGCGCAGGGTCTTTGGGACCTTCGGTCGGCGCGGAGGCCTCGGCGGCGTCATCGCCGTCGGTGATCTGGCGATCTTCGGCGGCCTTCTGGACCGTGGTGGCGCCGGGCGCATCACCAGTGCGCCACAGCTTGATCATGAAGACGCTGGCGATGGCCGCGATGATGAGGCCAGCGCTCAGGAAGACCATCGCCGCCCAGGGCGCCAGGATGGTCAAGGCCAGACCAACGGCCACACCGATCACAGCCAGGATCGAGACAATGACCCACTTGCCCCACTTGTTGATCAACTGACGCGAGGCCAGCTCGCCCTCAGAGTCGATCTTGCCCAGCATGAGCATGACCACGACCATCATGTAGATGGGGAACATCAGGAAGACGCTGTCGACCGCCCAGAAGCTGTTGACGGCCACAAAGTTGAGCGACACGCTCACACCCAACGCCTCCAAGACCAGCAAGAGCGTCGAGATGGCCAGCGTGCGGTTGGCCAGACGGTGGTAGAACTCAGGGCGGCGGCGCTTGGCACCCGCCATCACACCCAACAAGATCCACGGCAGGAGCAAGAGGAAAATCCCAAAGCCCAGGCGAACCTTGTTGGAGGTCGTCAGGCCCTCCTCGGCTGTCTCGGTGGCACCAGCGGCGCCCGCGTCTTTGCCTTCGGCGGCTTTGGGAGGCTCCTGGGCCTTGGGCGCCTCGGGCTTTTTGGCGTCGTCGGGGTTTTGCCCCATATCGCCAGCCTTTTGCACCGGCTCGTCCTTTTTAGCGGGCTGCTCAGCGGGCTTCTCTTCGGCCTTGGGCTGCTCGACAGGCTTGTTGTCGGCCGCTGCGGGCTGCTCTTTAACCTCCGCAGGCTTCTCAGCCGGTTTTTCCTCCGCTTTGGGCTCTTCAACGGGCTTGTTGTTGGCCACAGCGGGCTTTTCTTCAGCCTTGGGCTGCTCGGCAGGCTTGCCCTCACCCTCAGGCTTGGCGTCGGCCGCAGCGTTGTTGGCCGCTGCAGGCTGCTCTTTGACCTCGGCGGGCTGCTCAGCAGGTTTTTCCTCCGCTTTGGGAGCCTGGACAGGCTGCTCGGCAGGTTTGTTGTCTCCTTCAACGGGCTTTTGGGCCACGGGGGCAGCCACAGAGGCAAACTCGGGGGCCTTGATGCCAGCTTGCTTAAAGAGGCGGCCCACGGCGGGGGTGTGCGCCTCGATGGCCTTGAAGATGGCGTTGACGTCCTTGCCCAGCTTCCCACCGCGCGAGCGCACCAGCGCGTCCTGCGCACGTTTCCAGAGCGAGCCCAGGGCATCGACGGATTCGGGCGAGGAGGCCAATGACTTGAAGGCCACCGCGTGGTCTTTTTCGGCCTGGGCGATGTAGGCGGCGGTGATCAGGAGCGTGGTGCCGAGTTGGTTGGCGTTGGCCGCGGGTGCGTCGCCCAGGAGGCCTGCCTTTTCGAGCGCCAGCGCCGCGTCCAGACCGTGGGTCTCGGCGTTGAGTTCCGCCAGAACGCTGGACCAGGTGCCTGCCCCAGCCGGGGGACCCAGCACGACCATGGCGTGTTGGCGCGCGGCGGGGACGGTGTTGATCACCGGGGTGACTTCGCTGCGGGCGAAGGCGCCCTCGGGGTCACTGACGGTGACCTTTTGAGACGGCGAGAGGTAGAAGGTGTGGGCGTTGTCCTGGACGTTTTTGGCGTCGAGGGCGCGCACGGCCTGCTCATAGACGGTCGCCAGCCCCATGTGATCCCCAGCGGCGCACTCGGCCCACTTGAGGGCCGCCGAGCGCTGGGCGTCGTCGAGTCGATTCAGGACGACCTTGAGCGGGATGGCCTGGTTTTCAGCCAGAACCGAGAGCTTCTGGGTACACGCATCATCCTGCGCCGCTGCGGGGGCCGCGACCATCAAGGTCAGCGCCGCGCAAAGGGCAGCGAAAGCGGCCACGCCGCGTTGGGCCTTGGTGCGGCCCTCTATCCACCGAGCAATCATCTGCTTGTGCTCCGTTTGTTTGTCTTGGGAAGCCTTGCGAACAGGCGTGCTCCTTCTAGAGCACTGCCTGCCCGATCACCTCCAAGGTGACCCTCCGGCCCTGACCTGTTTGTTGTCGGCGATGGTCCCGCGCTTGTCCAGCCTTCGCAGCGCGCGGCGTGTGACCACACAGGTCTTTGAATCAGAGCCATTGCAGCTGTCCACGCGTGAGGTTGAACGCTGCGCCGATGGATTTTGTTCGATTGTTTTCGCTGGCGCGCCCCTGCCCCGGTCCCCATCGCGCAGCGACGAGACCATGGAGAGGGGGCAAGCACATGGGAGGGGGTTGGGAGGGTGAGGTTGCCGGGCTCAGTCTTTGTACATCGCCTCGATCTCGTCGGCGAAGTGCTCATTGACGATCCGCCGCTTGACCTTGAGCGTCGGGGTCAGCTCGCCGTCTTCCACCGTCAACTGGCGATGCAGGAGGGTAAACTTGCGGATGTGCTCCACGCGGGCAAAGAGCTTGTTGACGTCATCGACAGCGCCCTGGATGGCCTCTCGGAGCTTGTCGTTGGTGTGCAACGAGGCCGCGTCGGCGCCGTTGTCCTTGGCCCAGCGCTCGCCCCCCTCGGGATCGACCGTCAAGAGCGCTGAGAGGAACTTGCGGCGATCGCCGATGACGACCGCTTCGCTGATCAGTTCATGGTTTTTGAGCGCCGCCTCAATGTTCTTCGGCGCGATGTTCTTGCCGCCAGCGGTGATGATGATGTCCTTCTTGCGCCCGGTGATGCTCAAGAAGCCTTCGTCGTCAAAGGCGCCCAGGTCGCCCGAGTGGAGCCAGCCGTCGATCAAGGTCGCGTCGGTGGCCTCCTTATCTTTGTAATAGCCCATGAAGACGTTGGGCCCGCGCACGCAAATCTCGCCGTCGTCGGCGATCTTGACCTCCACGCCGGGCAGCGCCTGGCCGACGGTGCCGTAGCGGGTCTTGCCGGGCAGGTTGAAGGAAGTCGGGCCGCAGTCCTCGGACTGGCCGTAGACCTCGTGCACGACAATGTCGAGGCTGGCAAAGAACTCCAGGATCTCGCGCGAGATGGGGGCGGCGCCGCTGACACAGATTCGAGCGCGGTCCAGACCCACGGCCGACTTGACCTTGGAGTAGATGAGCTTGTTGGCCAACCCATAGGTGATCCCGCTGTGGGCCTGGCCGCTGTTTTTGGAGTTGGTGTTCTTGGTCCCCACGCCGCGCGCCCAGGAGAGCATCTTGGCCTTGAAGCCCTCGGCCAGCTTCATCTTGGCCGTCATGCCCGCGTACATCTTCTCCCAGATGCGGGGCACGGCAAAGAGCACCGTGGGGCGAACCTCTTTGAGGTTGTCGACAACCTTGGGGATGGACTCGGCGTAGTAGATCTGGCTGCCGGAGGTGATCGGCGCGTGGATCGTAAACATCTGCTCGGCGATGTGCGACAGTGGCAGGTAGGAGAGCGACACATCGGGCTCGTCCAGGCTCACCAGGTCCTTGGAGAGGCTGGCGGTCCAGGACAGGTTCTTGTGGGAGAGCATGACGCCCTTGGGCGGCCCGGTGGTCCCCGAGGTGTAGATGAAGGTGGCCAACTGGTCCTCTTTGAGGCCTTCAAGGCGAGCGTCGAGGTCTTCCTCCGAGACCTTATCGGCCAACGCGTTGAAGTCCTCCCAGGTCATGACCTTGTCGTGCTTGATCGACTCGGAGTCCTTCATCATGACCACGTGCTTGAGATCGGGCAGGTTGTCCAACTCGGCCTCGACCTTCTTCCACTGGTCCTCGTTCTCCAGCAGCACGATGGCGGACTCGGCGTGGTGGATGATGTATTGGACTTCGGGCGGCGAGCAGGTGGTGTAGATGCCTGCGGGCGCGCCGCCAGCGGCCATGCAGGCCAGATCAAAGATGACCCACTCGGGGCGGTTGAAGCCCAGGATCGAGACGGTCTGCCCCGCCTCAAGGCCCAACGCCATCAACGCACGGGCCGCGGTCCTGACCTGCTCGACGTAGGTTTTCCAGGTGACCGCTCGCCAGGAGCCCTGCTCTTTGTAAAAATAGGCGTTCTTGTTGGGTCGCAAACTGGCCTGTTTCATCAGGCGCGCTGGAATGGTATCGACAGCCATCTTTGGATGAACCCCCATGAGTGTAGGAAAAGGCAACTTATACCAGGTCGTCTCGGAGCTTTGCCGTCCTCGGCCTTCAACGGCACCACCACCGCACGACGTGCCGCGCCCAGCGCGCAGCGTTGCGCCTGGAGACATGCCGTGTGTGCCAAAGCACCATGTTGTCGCTGGACGATGGGGTCTGGTTCCATCGCACAACGATTCCGAGGAGGTGCTCAGGGTACGGGGCGCGGCGATCGGTCGTCAATGGTTGAGCGTGGCTGCGCTGGGAACGGTGGCGCTGATCGCCACCGGGTGCCTTTTTGATGGCACGCCGTTGCAGCGCATCTCGTGCGACCGCGACATACAGTGCGCGCGTGGCCAGATCTGCGTGGAGGGCTATTGCAGCCCCGCCGATGAGGATCCAACCAACAACGACATCCCGCCGTCGGGGTGCCAAACCGACGCGCAGTGTGACGATGGGGTCTTTTGCAACGGTGTCGAAACCTGCGCCCCACAAAACCCCGAGGCCAACGCGCTGGGTTGCCTGGCAGGCCAGGTCCCAGCGGTCGATGACGGGGTGGAGTGCACCGAGGACATCTGTGATGCCCTGACCGACACGCCGCGCCATATCCCCACCGACGCGTGCCAGTGCCAGACCGACGCCGATTGCCCCGCCGACGACGATCCCTGCTTGAGCGGTTTTTGCAACGACGCCTTTGAGTGCGACGTGCTGCAAGCCCCCGCAGGGACCTCCTGCGATGATGGCATCCCCTGCACCGGTGATGACGCCTGCAGCCCAGAAGGGACCTGCTCTGGGGCCCCGGACGACGCCCGCTGCAGCGACGGCGCGTTTTGCAATGGCGCAGAGTTGTGCGCGCCGGGCACCGGCGCCGATGAGGAAGGCTGCATACCGGGTTTGGCCCCCAACCCCCCCGATGATCTGCCAGACTGCGCCCTGGCGCGGTGTGATGAGGCCCAGGGGGGCTTTGTCATCAACGACAGCGCCTGCTTGTGCCTCCAGGACGAAGACTGCCAGGGACCTTGCGTGGTGGAAGGCCGCTGTGAGGCGGGCCAATGCGTGCGCACGCTGGCGAGGGCAGGCACCCCGTGCGACGATCAGGACGGCGTTTATTGCACCGCTGGGAGCTGCGACGCGCAAGGCACCTGCGCTCCCACGGCCCAGGACGAGTTGTGCCGTGCGCCGTGCCGTGTGGGCGCGGCCTGCGACCCTGCCAACGCCAACTCGCTTGACGGCTGTCGCTATGACGCCGCCGCCGAAGGGCTCTCCTGCACCATTGAATGCGGCCCGTTGTCTCAAGACGGGGTGTGTCTGGATGGCCAGTGCACCCCCGCGGCGCCCCGAGCCCCCTCGGAGGCCTCTGCGGGCCATCCGTTTTGCGCCGATGGCCTGGACAACGACTGCGACGGCACCACCGACGAGGGCGACACGGGCTGCGCCACGCCAGACACCATCGCGCTGCGCGCCCCAGCGACAGGCCCCTCGGGGCTGGGCACAGGCGTGGTGGTGGAGGTAGAGGTCAGCGCCGCTGGTCAAAAACTGACCCAACAAACCGATCGAATCTATTGCAACGGCCGCGCGGTGGGACCAGGGGTGCGGTTTGAAAGCACGGCGGCGCTTGGATCACCCGACCTGACCTTCTACGACCCACAAGGCCAGGAGACTCGCCAGATCGAAGGTCACATCACCCCCGCGACGGCGTTTGAAGCCGGCACGGGAGACGCAACCGGCGCCACCATCTGCGACGGCTACAGTGTGTCCTGGGGGCCCTTTTTGATGCCGCCATTGGTGGGCGACGTCAGGACCTACGTCTTCTCGGTAACGGCAGGAACCCCGCTGCTCGAAGGGTTTGAGCCCGGGCTTGGCGCCGATGATCGCCTGCTGATCTCCTACAGGACTCAAAACGGCCTCAACGGCCAGAAGTTTGTCCCGGTGCTGGCGATCGACGCCCAGGATCGCAGCCTGGAGACCTACGATTTTGTGGTTCGCAACGGCGGCGGTGTGGGGACGCTGGAGATCCGCGTCGACTTGCTCAGCGACTCGCCCCAGGGGCGCTGCGGCTACGTCCAGGGCATCCAACTCTACGAGGTCATCAACCCAGGCCCCGGCGTTCAACGCACGCTCTGGGACGTGTCCGACATCGGCCGGCTCTCCATCGAGGGCTTTGCCGGGGCCACCGAAAGCTTCCTGGACGGGTTCTTTTCCCCCGCCCCCGAAGAGAACCACGTCCTTGGCCTCTCCCCAGACGCGTTGACCACGCCGCCCCAGGGCGTCACCTGGCGTCTGGACACCCAACGGGGCTTTGTGGAGCTGCCCAGACCGCGCGCCATCGCCCAGCAAGCCCCCGGCAGCCCCCTGATCTTCCATTACAACGCCGCGCTGCCCGGTGGCGACCCCCAGGACACGGTCCACTTCTACGCCAGCGCCGAGCAGGGGCGCGGCGCGCGCAAAATGGCGTCCATGATCGGCGCCGCAGCTCTGCCCGATCACCTCACCACCTCCTACAACTACATAGAGCGGACCATGGTCATCCTCCCCGAAGCCGCTCGCCCCCTCGACGATCTGCGCCTGCGCATGGCCCGCGACGCCAACCCACAGGTTGCGGCGTTTATGGACAGCTTTGATCTCTACTACCTCACTCCTCAGGGCCAGCGCGAGGTGGTCTCAACCCCTGCGACGGCGGCCCCAGAGAGCCCCATCCACCAACTCACCGTCCGCAGCGCGAGGCCTGGCCCGGTGGAAGTCCGCTGCCACTGGCAAAACCCAGCCCAACCAGGCGCCACGCTCTCCTCCGAGCCAGTCATCGTCGGCTTCCAATAAATGCGCTGCAATAGAGCCCCTTGCGCCGAGCGTAGGCCGCGCCGGAAGGCCGCTTGATTGAAGGAGGGCATCGGCGCCGTCATGGTGGGGTGTTTTGCGGATTTTAAGGCAGTGGGTTATGCTCATTTTCTGGTGAACCCCGCCAATGTGCGGAAGTGTGCTATGTGTGCAGAAGGTGTCGGCAGGATTGTGCGCCGCTGGGCGAACCCGATCTTGTCAGCGCCCTGCCTGGAAACGCCCTGAGAGCCGACCGTGGGCAGACCTGCGGTGGCTTGTGCAGTCCGACGGCGCGCTGGAGCGTCGTGGCTTGGACACGCACAGGCGTTGTCCATGATGTTGTGGATTGTTGTTGGCCTGATCAAAAAAGGACCGCCTCGATATGCCTCTGCAAAAGATCCTCTCCCCGGCCTTGCCCCGGGACTTTGCTGGTCGTGACCTGGGCCGCCAGGCGCTGCTGGTGCTGGGCCTGCTGGCCGCCTTGAGCCTGCCAGCGTGTCTCTTTGACCCTGCCCCCCTGGAAGACATCCAGTGCTCGTCTGACAATGACTGTGACGGCGGGGATATCTGTGTTGCGGGCTACTGCCAGGCGTCAGAGGACGACACCTGCCAGAGCGACGACCAATGTGATGATGGTCAGTTCTGCAACGGCGCCGAGGTCTGTGATCCCGACGCCGATGGGGCCAACGAGCGCGGCTGCGCGCCCGGTGAGGCGCCGCAGGCCGACGATGGCATCGACTGCACCGTGGACATCTGCGACGAGAGCACCGACACGGTGGTCAACACCCCAGGGCCCGACTGCCAGTGCACGACCAACCTGGATTGCCAGATTCTGTTGGCAGCCGATCTGGGCGTGGACGTTGAGACGGAGCTGCCCCAGCTTTGCGTGGTGGCCAGCTGCACCGACCAGCTCACCTGTCAGACCGACAACAAACCCGCTGGGGAGTCTTGCGACGACGGCGTCGAGTGCACCCAGGATGATGTATGCGACGCCGAGGGCACGTGCGGCGGCGCCCCCGACAATGGGGCTTGTGACGACGGCGCCTTCTGCAATGGCGAAGAGGTCTGCACGGCCGACGGCTGTGAAGCGGGCGACGCGCCCGAGTTGGACGACGGCGACGACTGCACCGTGGACTCCTGCGACGAGAACAACGACGAGATCGTCCACGAACTCGACCCGGCCTGTGATTGTCAGCAAGACCTGGACTGCATCCCCGAAGACGCCAACCCCTGCGTGATCTACCAGTGCGTCAACAGCACCTGTGTTGAGGCCAACACGCCCATGGGCACCGGCTGCAACGACGGCATTGGCTGCACGCAGGGCGATGCCTGCAACGGTCAGGGCGCCTGCATCGGTCAAGCCGATGACACCCGCTGCAACAACAACGCCTTCTGCGACGGCGTGGAGATCTGCGACCCGCAAAATGAGCAGGCCGACGCGATCAGCGGTTGCCTGGCGGGGACCCCGGTGGAGGTGGACGACAACCGCGCCTGCACTGTGGACTCTTGCGACGAGGAGAACGACCGGGTGGTCAACGACGACTCGGCCTGCGTGTGCGAACAAGATCAGGACTGTGTGCCCGAAGACCCGAACCCCTGCGTGGTCTACACCTGCACCCCTCAACAGACCTGCCAGACCACCTTGCAAGAGGATGGTTTTGGTTGCGATGACGGGCTGGCCTGCACAGTCAATGATCAATGCCAGCGCGGCGCTTGTCTGGGCACGCCGGACGACGGCCAGTGTGATGATGAGGCCTTCTGCACCGGCGTGGAGATCTGTCAGCCAGGCCACCCCAACGCCAACGAAGAGGGTTGCCGCGTCCAGCAGGTGCCCCAGGTTGATGACGGCATCGACTGCACCGTGGACGCCTGCGACGAAGACAACGACGTGGTCACCCACACGCCCAACAACGCCCTGTGCGACGACGGCGCGTTCTGCAACGGCGAAGAGATCTGCGTGCCGGGCGCTGGCTGTGATGAGGGCGAGCCTCCGGTGGTGGACGATGGCGTGGACTGCACCGACGACATCTGTGATGAAGAGGGGCGTCAGGTCATCAACCAGCCCAACGACGGCTTCTGCGATGATGGCCTCTTCTGCAACGGCGCTGAGTTCTGCGACGCGCAGTCGGACTGTCGTCAGGGGCTGGCCCCGCAGATCGATGACGGCATCGAGTGCACCAGCGACTCTTGCGACGAGGACAACGACCAGATCATCAACGCGCCCAACGACGGTTTCTGTGACGATGGGCTCTTTTGCAGCGGCGTGGAGACCTGCGACCCACAAAACGGCGACGCTCAGGCCAATGGCTGCCTGCAGGGCCTCACCCCGTTGGAGACCTTCCCCGAGCAGCCCGACTGCGTGGACGTGTCCTGCGATGAGGACAACGACGAGGTTGTCACCGACGATCAAGCTTGCACCGTGTGCGCCAACGACGGCGAGTGCGCCGGTGAGTGCCGCCAGGGTGCCACGTGTGACCCTGAAAACGGCCAGGCCGACGCCTTTGGGTGTGTGTTCACGGTGCTTGAGGACGGCGAGCAATGTGACTTTGCCTGTGGCCAGGAGGTGATCGTGGGTGTTTGTGGTGAGGGCGGCGATTGTGCGCCCCTGCCCGAAGGCCCCACGGGCACTGAGAGTTGCAACGACGGTCAGGACAACGATTGTGACGACTTGACCGACGCCGAAGACTCGGACTGCTTCCAGCCTGACACGTTGGCCATCAGCGTTGATGCCACCGCCAACGTGGGCCTTGAGCAGGACGGCGCGCTGGTCCAGTTGACGCCCACCAGCGGCGGTTTGGACGCCACCAACCAGGGCGACCACCTCTACTGTGTCAGCCGGATTGGTTTCTATGAGCAGGACTTCACCCAGAGCGTCACGGACCTGATGCAAAGCGGCCAGGTCAGCTTCCTGGACGCCGCCGGTCAGAGCGTCCGGGATCCGGCCGCCACGACCAACGCGCTCTTCAACGTCGAGACCGGGGCGCGCGGCCTGGAGCTCTGTGACGGCAACAGCGCCATCATGGGCCCCTTTACCTTCCCTGCCATCGACGTGGATGAGTTCACCAACTTCAACCTGGTCTACTCCTACCAACTCACCGTCACCGCGGGGCTTCGCGCGGGAGACATGACGCCGGGCCAGTTCATGGTGGTGTCGTACTCCACCAGCACCACCGGTGGCCAGTTTGTCCCGCTGGTCTCGATGGTGCCGATCCTCGATGACGACCAGCTCCAAACCCACCAATTTGTCCTCTTTGCCAGCGCGGGCTTTGATCCGCTCAACATTCGCATCGACATTGTGGATCTGGACGGCAACCCGACTGGAGCGTGCGGCTTCATTGAGTCGGTGCGGCTTGAGGAGACGCCTCGGGTGGAGAACAACTTTGCCATCCAACGCGCCTACCCGCAGTGGTCCTTTGGCGACTTCACCCGCGATGCGCGCGAGGATGACTTCTCTCGCGGCGGCTTTGACGTCCAGGACTTCTTTGAGCCGGCGACCATCAACGGCGGCGCGCACACCTTCAGTACATCGAGCGAGGCCAACAGCAACCGCTTCCAGGGCGGCGTGTGGAACTTTACCGGTGGGGGCCTGAGCTTTGGCATGGCCGTCGTGCCGCCGTTCACCCAGGTGGTGGACGACGTGGACCGAGGCGCGCCGGTGCTCTTTGACTTCCGCGCCGCCGCCAACACCACCTACGCCAACGCGGGCATCATCCAGGCGGGCTACTTTGTGGGGGACGATGTCAACGTGGGGCTGGCCAACTTCAAGAAGGTGGCCTCGATCCTGCCGCGCGACGACGCACTCATTACAGCCCCCGCACATTTTATTTCGCACTATGATCTGTCCGCTGTGACGCAGAACCGCTACATGGTCGTCATGCCCGAAGAGGTCAAACCGTTGGCGGGTCGTCGGATGGGTTTTGCAGCCGCCAACCTCGGTGACGGCGACGTCTTTATTGACGACGTCAACGTCTACCACCACACCCATGTGACCACATTGGACAACTTCGCCACCGTCGAAGGTCCCCAGGCGCCAGGGTCCGCAGTCATCAACCTGCGCCTGCGTCATCGCCGCCCAGGACAAGCCCGTGTGCAATGTTACTGGCAGAACACGGCCGATCCGGGTACCATCACTGTGGCCAGTGAACCAGCCCACATTACTTTTGAGTAGTGAAGCAAACGCGGCTTCGGTAAGGAGGACAATGACTTCGATGAACGCCACCATCCCCGCCGCGCGCCCCTTGTGGGCGCTCATGGTGCCCTTGCTGATGGCGCTGTCGACGCTCGGCGGGTGCTTCTTTGACGGGCAGCAGCTGGAGGAACAGCGCTGCCTCAATGACGCCGCCTGCGTCGAGAAGCTCGGCCCAGGCCACGTCTGCGGCAACTTCACCGACGAAGAATTGGGTGGATATTGCCAGGCCATCGGCGGCAGCTGTGAAGAAAACAGCGACTGCGACGATGGGCTCTTTTGCACGGACGAGGTCTGTGACCCCGACGACGAAGACGCCAACGCCTTTGGCTGTGTCATCCAGGTGCGGGACGTCGACGATGGCATCGCTTGCACCATCGACGCCTGCGATGAAGACAACGACACCGTCCTGCACGATGCCGGTCAGTGCCAGTGCTCCAACGCCAACGACCCCAGGTGCCAGTTGATGGCCGAGGGGCCCTGCGTGACGGGCAGCTGCAACACCGACACCTTTGAGTGCGAGTTCACGCCCAAAGACAACGGCGACACTTGCGACGACGGCGTGGCTTGCACCACCGGCACGGTCTGCGCCAACGGCCAGTGTGTGGTCGGCGGCGGCGCCGCGCGGGCTCAGAGCGACGGCTTCTGCGACGACGGTCAGTTCTGCAACGGCAGTGAAGCCTGCGACCCCAGCGACGACAACGCCGATGGCTTTGGTTGCCGCCCTGGCGCCCCTGTCAGCGATGACGACGCCCCCGAATGCGCCGACGTCAGCTGCGACGAGGATCGCCAGCAGTTGGTCATCACCCCCACCAACGCCTGTGAGTGCGTGGGTGACGCCGACTGCGCCCAGCCCAGCGTGGCCACCGGCTGCATGATCTTTGCCTGCGACGGCGACAGCTTCAGCTGCGACACCCAGACCGCCATCGGCACCCTGGACGCTGGCGAACCCTGCGACGACGGCTTTGCCTGCACCATCGATCGCTGTGACGCGCAGCTTGGCTGCGTCAACGACCCCAGCGACGCCCGCTGCGACGACAACTACGACTGCACCGTCGATCGCTGCGACGCCGAGCTTGGCTGTGTCAACACCGCCACCGACAACGCCTGCGACGACGGCATCGCCTGCACCTCTGACCGCTGCGACGCCGAGCAGGGCTGCATCCACGAGCCCGTCGATGGGGCCTGCAACGACAACATCGACTGCACCGTGGACACTTGCGACGCGGCGCTGGGTTGCCAGAACACCCCCGACAACGGCTTTTGCGACGACGGGATCCCCTGCACCGCCGACATCTGCGACGAGCGCAGCGACTGCGTCAACCGCCCCGAGCATGAGCGCTGCGATGACGGCGACGTCTGCACCACCAACCGCTGCAACGCCGAGGAAGGCATTTGCACCACCGGCGTGCGCGACGAAGACGGCGACGGCGAGGTCGATCTGGCCTGCGGCGGCACCGACTGCGTCGATGACAACCAGTACATCGGTCAGGAGGCCGAAGAGGTCTGCAACCGCATCGACGACGACTGCGACGGCGAGATCGACGAAAACGTCATCAGCCAGTGCGGCAACTGTGACCAGTCCTGCTTTGAGCGCTCCTTTGCGGGCACCGGCGAAGACGTCACCATCTTCCCCGAAGAGGGCATGTTTGGCGTCTCCATCGACGAAGAGCGCCAGGGCCTGGTGGCCGAGTCCTTCACCCGGCGCAACAACTACCTCTGGGTGACCAACACCGGCGAAAGCTCGGTCAGCCGCTGGGACGCCGACACCGCCATGGAAATTGGCCGCTACAAGGTCGGCCTCAGCTCGGGCGAGTGCCTGGGGCAGTGCTGCTGGAGCGGGCCGTGCAACATGCCAAGCCGCATTGGCGTTGATGGGCGCGGCGACGCCTACGTGGCCAACCGCGGCTTCTCCATGCAGGGCACCGTCACCAAGATCGCCGCCGACATCAGCGACTGCATCGACCGCAACAACAACGGCCAGATCGACACCTCCACAGACTCCACCGCCATGCCCTTTGACCAGGACGAGTGCGTGCTGTGGACCGTCTCTGTGGGCACCAACAACGCTGTCCTGCGCGGCCTGGCCGTGGACCTGGGCGACGACGAACGCCCCGAGGGCTATGTCTGGGTCGGCGGCTACAACACCCAGACCTGGTGGAAGATCGACCCGCGCACCGGCGCCACACTGGCCGAAGTCTCCATCCCCGTCAGCCCCTACGGCGGCGTGGTCACCGCCGATGGCAAGCTCTGGACCGGCATCCTCTCGGGCACCGGCACCGCTTACGTCGACACCCACACCAACACCGCCAGCGCCCTCATCCCGTTCCCCACAGCGCTGCGCAACAACTGCCGGGGCTCCTACGGCGTCACCGCCGACGCCAACGGCCGCGTCTGGTTCACCGGCTGGAACTGCCGCGACGCCATGGGCTACGACCCCGAGCTTGAAGCCTGGACCCGCGTGGACACCACCGGCTACGGCCACTCCGCCGGGCGCGGCATCACCGTCGACGCCAACAACCGCCTGTGGATGGCCATGGAGGGCGGCGGCCGCTCCCACATCTCCACCTGGCTCTCGGACGACTTTGTCCCCAACGGCGTCATCCCCCAGGCCCAGACCAACCTCTACACCACGCCGCCCGGCCACACCGGCCCGTCCGGCGTCGGCGTGGACAACAACGGCAGCGTCTGGCTGGCCCACCACCAGAGCAGCCAGTTGGTGCGCTTCAGCCCCGAAACCGAAGAGTTTGAGTCCTTCACCGGCCCCAACCGCGTCTACACCTACAGCGACTTCACCGGCGGCGTGCGCCGCACCATCACCGGCGAAGGCATCTTCCAACTCGACTTCGCCGCCGAGTGCGAACGCCCCGATTGGGACGAACTGAGCTGGGACGCCGAGACCCCCGAAGGGACCCGCATCGTGGTCACCGTCTCCACCGCCGAGACCGACCCCGAACTCCAGGCCGCCCGCGTCCACGATCTGGGCGCCATCCCCGGCCTGCGCTCGCCTGTGCACGTCGGCTCCGAGCTGCTTGGCCGCGGCCAGCCCCTGCTGCGCCACCTGCGCGTGACCTTCAACCTCGAAGTCTCCGAAGACTCCGTCTCCCCGGTGCTGCGCAGCTTCAACCTGCGCTGGTTCTGCAAGTAAACCCCGCCCCTCCCATCTTGCTCGGCGCGCCTGAAGGCGCGTCTTCGCACAGTGTGCCCGTAGCGGACCAACTCGCCGGTCCAGCACAGGTCAGGTGCGCTTTGTCGCCGCCCCTGGACGCGGCGCCTTGACGCTCCGGTCAGTGCTGCTTACCCTCTAAAGTGGCTTCAACATGTTGTCGTGCCATCCAAAGGCACTCACCCGAGAGCACCGTGCCATGTCCACCGCCATCCTCATCATCGCCGCTGGACTGACCGCCATCGCTGCCGCCGCAGCCGCAGCCCAAAAAGGCCAGGAACCGGTCCCCGTGCGCGCCAACAGGCCCCGCGACGCTCGCCAGAGACCCAGCCGGGATCGCTGAGACGCGCATCACCGCCGCATCCATCTGTCGCTTCATCCCCAACGCAAGCTGCGCCGCCCCCCGCACTGCGTCACCGTGCCCTCAAACGGCAAGCCGCCGTGCTCGCCGTTGCATCGGACCACGCTTTGGCCCTTCCCATCGAACACCGCGACAAGGCCAGCGTCCTGCTGGCCCACTTGAGCGCCTCCAAACACGGGCAAAAGCGCGCCTTTGAGCAAGCTCAAAGCTTCGACTCCTTTCTCAACGTAAGGGCCAGGCACGCTGGGATGTCTTTGGAGACGCTCAAACACAAGCGCCCGCTGCTCAAAAGGCTGGTTTGGATTGATTACGCCTTGACCGGGTTCTTCAATCAGGTCGCACACACCCGGCTCAACGGTCACAGCCTCGACGGCCACGCCAACATTCTGTGGGGCGTCCTCCGCAGCGCCTGGGCCTCCATGTTGGGCTTGATGGCAGGCGTGATGGGGGTGAGCATCACCGGTTTGTTGGTCGCAGGCATCGCGGAACTCTTTTTGTGGGGCTTGCCCTCGCTTGAGCCCTCGGCCGATGCCATGCGGATGGTCTTCTTTGCCGTCGCGGTGTTGATCGAGGCGCTGGCCCTGACGGGCTGGTGTCGCCTTAAGTGGTTGGGGCGGCGCCGTCTGACCGACCCCGACAAGCAAGCGCTCGACGAGGTGGTCCAGCTCCTGTCCAGAGTCGCCGCGCAGGGCGACCCCAGCGTCACCGTCACGCTCGGCCCATCACCCGGCCAGTGGGCGACCGTCATCCAGCGCTCCGAAGAGAGCAACGCCCTGGTCGAAGGCTCCGGCGACGATGCTCGCCGTACCCTGCGCGTCCAACCCTCAGAGCACCAGAGCGCCGCCGAGCGCACCTGGGTCCACAAAGAGGGCGCCTGGAGCGATGAACACGGCCGCATCGACGAGGGTCCTGCCATCCACGGCGCCGATTTTGCGGTCGCCCACATCTACGAGCGCCAACCCGCCAGCCCGCCCGTCCTGCTGGGGCTGCACCGTCAGCACGTGGTCAGCGACCCCCAAACCCAGCCCTTTTCCTTTGAGGTCGCCGCCACCCCGGCTCCCCAGCCCGCCGTTCACCCCCCACACAGGACAAAAGTCACCGGCGCGGCGGGCGGCAACATCGCCTTTTGGCTCACCGCCACCCCGTTCGTCTCATTGTGGGCCTTCATCGCCGTTGGCTTTGGCTTCATCGGCCCCGAAAAGCTCGTCAGCCCCAACGCCAACATCTTTGACGCCATGGTCATGGCGTTCCCATGGTGGATTCTGGCCGCCACGCTGGTTCAGCTTTACCTCAACCTCCCATCACCAACTTTGTGGCGCCACCGCAAGGTCCGCCAAGCCCCCCAAAGCGCTCCGGTCCACTTTGATGGCCGTTGGTTGGCCCACGCCCAAACACGCATCGACATGGAGGCCCCCTTCACCGCCAACCTCTACCGCCCACCCCACGAGGGCGACGCCGGCGTGGTGCTGGAACTGCGCCAGAGCAGCGCCCGGCTGGCGTTCAGGCTCCCGGTCGAGACCACAAACCAGGAAGTCCGCGAACTGCCGCCGTTTCAAACCCAGGCGCCCTGGCTCGACGTCTCTCAGGCGCGCCGCATCATGGCGCTGGTGCGCGGACACCTCCAACTGCGCGGACAGCGCTGGTCCTGGTCCCTGCACGCGGCCCAAAACGCCGCCGAACCCGTCGAAACCTTCGCCACCCAAACGGCCACTGCCACCGTGGGGGTATGACCACCACGCTTTTTATGGTTCGATGGGGGTCGGAAGGCCAACAAGGCCAACACAACACAAGGAACACCGATGAAGACACGACGTCTAGAGTTGCCCAAAGGTGCCTCGCCTCGCCGTTGGGGCCAAATCCACGGAGAGTCATTTGCGCAGGAGATCAAGGAGGTGACGGCCATCCGCCTGGGGCTGTGTGTGCGCGTGGGCGGGTTTGACGGGCCAAAGCCGGTGTTGGAGTTGGCCAAAAAGCACCTGAAGGTCCTGGAGGACTTTGACAAGGACCTGCACGAAGAGCTTATGGGCATCGCCGAAGGCTCGGGGGTCGATGCGCCCAGCATCCTGGTCAACAACCACTACACCGACCTGCGCGACCTGGGCCCGGCCATGGATCCCACGCCCAAAGACGACTGCACGGTGGCCCTGGCCCACACCAAAGAAGGCCGCGTCCTGGTGCAGACCTGGGACACCCACGCCAGCGCCACGCCCTACGTGATGATGCTGCGCGTCCCCGAATCCGAGCGCGGCCCGGCCTCCTGGGTCTTCTCGATCGTGGGTTGTCTGGGCATGTCCGGGCTCAACACCGCCGGGGTGGCGGTGGCCATCAACAACCTCAAGAGCAAAGACGCCAGGATCGGGCTGGTTTGGCCCGCGTTGGTGCGCCGGATGCTTCTGGAGCGGCAGGCCAAAGGGGCCTTTGACATCTTGATGGACAGCCCGCTGGGCTCGGGGCACCACTACGTCATCGCCGACACCAAGGAGGCCTTCGCGGTCGAGACCTCGGGCCACCTCAAAGAGGTCATCTTCACCGGCAGCGAGGGAACGCTGGTCCACACCAACCACTGCCTCTCCGACGAGGTCGGCGCGTGCTCTGCGGTGGCGCCCACCAGCACCCCCTCCGAGCGCTACGACCGCATGGAGGCCAGCTTGCGTGACGCTCCGCCGGTCGATATCCCCGACCTCTGGTCTCGTTTTGCCAGCCACGAGGGCTACCCGCGCAGCATCTGCACCCACCTGGCCACCGAGGACAACCCGCACGGGGTCTCCACCTGCGGTGCTTCCGTCATGGCTGTGCACAGCAAACAGATCTGGGCAGTGACGGGTTGCATGGTGGAAAACCCGTTGGAAGAGTTTGAGTTTTCTTGAGAAGACAGCAGACCGCCACCGACCGATTCAGTGTCATACCAAAGTGCAGACAAAGTGAGTCGGACGTCTGCACTTTGGGATCAGACAGGGCCTGATGCGATGGGCCTTCAGTGCGAGGCGTCGTTTGGGGCGTCCTTGCCCGACATAACGGCTTCGAGCGTGGGCAGCAGGAGTTTGCGGCGCAGTTGAATGATGAGCTGCTCGCTGAGTTCATTGGCGCTGGAGACCAACGCCTCGACGTCGTCCCCGGCGCGCGGCACGACGCCCATTCTGAAAAGTTGAATCTCCAGGCGCGTCAGGTGCCGGATGGCCTCGACGTAGGGCGCCAGGATGCTCGGCGGCAGCATCTGCGGGGTCAAGCCAGAGGCTCTGGCCTTGGACAGGATCTTCACCAACTCCAAATCTTCGCCGCTGTATTGCTCTTGCTGGGCGCCTTTGTCCGGGCTGACAAGCCCAATGCGCCGCAACCAGTCCAGATCATCGGGCGCCACGCCCTCGTCCAGCAGTTGTTGGCGCGTGCGGACGGCTTTGGACGTGTCTTTCTTGCCCAGAATGCGGGCCACGGACTCGGTCAGGGCGCTGTCGCTGCCGGGCGGCAGGGGTTCGGCGCCGTCCAGAATCCGACGGATGACCTTCAGCGGCAAAAATCGGGTCCTTTGCAGCTCTTTGATGGCTTTGATGCGGGGCACCAGGGCTGGATCGTACCAAGCCATGTTGCGGCTGGTGCGCAGGGCTGGCTCGGGCAGCAAGCCCTCACGGATGTAATACTTGATCGTCGCCCCCGACACGCCGCTGCGCTTGGAGAGTTCGCCGATCTTCACCAATCCCTGTCCCGATGGACTGCCCATAGAACCTCTTTGCGTCCGTCTTCAGGCCATTTGTGTGCCTGTGCACCACCTGAACCGTCGTGGAAGGCCACACTCTACCAACCTCGGCGCGCAAACCTCAATGGGAGCGTGGGTTGCGTGGGGGGACTCGACAAACGCCTGGGGCTTTGGCAGGCTGGACGGCTGGAATGACTCGAGTGGTTTAACAACGAATACAACGGTCTTGAAGGCCTTAAGGATGTGGTAGGGGGATGATAGATTTTCTTCTCAACGGAGAGCGGGTTCAAACGCAGGAGCCGCAGGGGCTCTTGTTGCTGGACTTTTTGCGCCTGCGCAGGCGTCTGACCGGCACCAAAGAAGGGTGCAAAGAGGGCGATTGCGGCGCGTGCACAGTGCTTTTGGGCCAGTTGCAGGACGGCCACGTGCGTTACCGCTCGGTGACCTCGTGCCTGGTGCCGCTGGGCGAGGCCCACGGCAAACATGTGGTGACGGTGGAGGGGGTCAACGTCAAGGGACTCAACCCCGTGCAGGCTGCCATGGTCGATCACGGCGGCTCCCAGTGCGGGTTCTGCACGCCGGGCTTCATCGTCAGCATGTGCGGGCATGTGCTGGGTTGTCCAAAAGAAGACCTCAGCGTGGACGGCTTCAAGCACGCCGTGGGCGGCAACCTGTGCCGTTGCACCGGGTATGGCTCGATTGTGCGCGCCAGCACCCAGCTTGTGGAGCAGTTTGGCCCCGGCGGTCAGTGGGAAGGGGTTTGGATGAGCCCCGACCGCGTCAGCGCGCTGGTGGATGAGGGGCTCTTCCCCAGCCACTTTGCCAAGGCCGCCAGCGTCCTGGCCGAGATCGAGCCTTACCAGACCCCGGCCCGCAACGGCCACGCCCCGGTCTTCATTGCCGGGGGCACCGACCTCTACGTCCAACGCGGCGAGGAGCTGCCGGGAAGCTCAGTGCGCGTGCTCAACCACGAAACGGGGATGAGCTACGTCCGTCAGGACGGCGACACCGTGCACGTCGGCGGCTTGACCACCTTTGAAGAGTTTGCCGAAGCGATCGAAGGCATGCTGCCCGAAATCCGTCAGGCCATGTTCATCATCGCCTCGCTCCAAATCCGCAACCGCGCCTCGCTCAGCGGCAACATCATCAACGCCTCGCCCATCGGCGACATGACCAATTACATGTTGGCGCTCGGCGGTGAGTTGACCCTGGAAGACCCACAAGGCGCGCGGCGCACGGTGCCCATGAAGCGCTTCTTCCTGGGTTACAAGAAGCTGGACAAGGCGCCCGAAGAGCTTTTGGTCGAGATTACCTTTCCGGCGGTGGTCGACGGCGAGCACGTCAGCTTTGAGAAGGTCTCCAAGCGCGTCTGCCTGGACATCGCCACGGTCAACTCGGCGGCTCGCCTGAGGGTCAACCCCGAAAGCGGGGTGGTGGAGCGCGCCTGGATCTCGGTCGGCGGTGTGGCGGCCACGCCTTTGCTCCTTGAGCGCACCGGCGCCCTGCTTGAGGGCCGCGTGTTGACCAGCGCCCTGGTCAGCGACGCGCTGAACATGGTCCAGGAAGAGATCTCGCCCATCAGCGACGTGCGCGGCAGCGCCCAGTACAAGCGCCTGCTGGCTCGCCAACTGGTCCTGGGGCACTTCCTGAAGCTCTATCCGCAGCGCGTGCAGGTCGACCAGCTCATCACACCTCAGAACAGGGGGGCCAACGCATGACCCATTATGATGCCACCCACCACACCCGTGGTGAATCCCTCTATGTCGATGACGTGGCGCCCCCCCACGGCATGCTCCACGCCGCTGTCTACGGCTCGCCTTCGGCCCACGGGCGCCTGCGCTCGTTGGACATCTCGGAGGCGCTGGCGGCGCCCGGCGTGCGCGCGGTGCTGACCGCCAAGGACATCCCTGGCCACAACAACCTCGGCCCCATCATTGCCGATGAAGAGCTGCTGGCCACCGATGAGGTCTACTACATCGGCCAACCCGTGGCGCTGGTCCTGGCCGAGATGCCCGAGCAGGCCCGCGACGCCGTCCACCTCATCAAGGCCGAGATCGACCCCCTGGAAGTGGTTGTGGATCCCCGCGTGTCGTTTGCGCGCGGTGATTTCATCGCCACCCCGCGCACCTTTGAGCTTGGCGACACCGACCAGGCCTGGGACAAGTGCGACGTGGTGGTCGAAGGGCGCTGCGACATTGCCGGTCAAGAGCACCTCTACCTGGAGACCCAGCGCGCCCGCGCCATTCCGGGTGAAGGGGACCGGGTGCAACTCTTTGCCTCGACCCAAAGCCCGTACGCCGTTCAAAAGGCCGCCGCAAAGGTCCTGGGGGTCCCCCAGCACCGCGTGGAGGTCGATGTCTTGCGTCTGGGCGGTGGTTTTGGCGGCAAAGAAGACCAGGCCACGGCCTGGGCCTGTCTGGTGGCCGTCGCCGCACGCTGCACCGGCCAAGCCGTGCAGCTTGTCCTGCATCGCCTTGACGACCTGCTGATGACCGGCAAGCGCCACCCCTACTCGGCGGACTTCAAGCTGGGTCTGGACGCCGACGGCAAGTTTGTGGCCTACGAGGCCACGCTCTACCAGAACTCCGGGGCCAAGGCCGACCTGTCGACCGCCGTCCTGGAGCGCAGCCTCTTCCACGCCACCAACGCCTACAACATCCCCAACACCCGCGTGTTGGCGGCCTGTTGCCGCACCAACCTCCACCCCCACACCGCGTTTCGTGGTTTTGGAGGGCCGCAGTCGATGTTTGTCATCGAGGCCGCCATCGCCAAAGCCAGCGAGAAAACCGGCATCGCACGCGAGGAGCTGCAACGGCGCAACCTCCTGCGCGACGGCGACGTCTTTCCCTACGGTCAGGTCATTGAGCGGGCCATGGGCGAGAAGACCTGGGACGACGCGATCAAGGAGTTTGGTTGGCAGGGGCTCCGCGAGGAGGCCAACGCCCACAACGCCAAAGGCGGCGCCACCCGCAAGGGTCTGGCCATCATGCCGGTCTGCTTTGGGATTTCGTTCACCAAGCTCTTTTTGAACCAGGCCAGCGCCCTGGTGCACGTCTACACCGACGGGAGCGTCAGCATCTCGACCGGCGGCGTGGAGATGGGCCAGGGGGTCAACTCCAAGCTGCGCGACATTGCCGCGCGGGCCTTTGGCATCAGCACCGACCGCATCACGCTGGAATCCACCAACACCACCCGCGTGGCCAACATGTCGCCCAGCGCCGCCAGCGCCACCAGCGACCTCAACGGCAACGCCACCCTCGACGCCGTCGACCAGATCCAGCGCCGTCTGATGATCATGGCCGCCAAGGAGCTGGAGGTCGATGACACCTCGCGGCTCTCTATGGCCAACGAGGCGCTCTTGCTCGACGGTCAGCCCACCGGCTGGGACTGGGAGAAGTTGGCATCGACGGCCTACATCTCGCGCGTGGACCTGTCGGCCCACGGCTTCTACGCCACCCCCGGGTTGAGCTTTGCCGCGGCCACAGAGACGGCCGCGCCCTTTCCCTCCCCTGCCTGGGGTGCGGCCATTGTGGGCGTGACCGTGGACGTGCTGCGTGGGATCTACAGCATCGACACCGTGCGCCTGAGCCACGACCTGGGCCGCACGGTCAACCCGCTGGTGGACATGGGCCAGATCGAGGGTGGTCTGGCGCAGGGGCTGGGCTGGATGACGCTTGAAGAGTTGGCCTACGACGACAAAGGTCGGCTCTTGTCCAAGGCGCTGTCCACGTACAAAGCCCCCGATGTCTTCTTCATGCCCGACGACCTCCAGGTGCGCTTTTTGGAGAGCGAAAACCCCACGGGACCTTACGGTTCCAAGGCGGTCGGCGAGCCGCCGTTCATGTACGGCATTGGGGTGTACTTTGCGATTCGTGACGCGGTGCGCGCCTTTGTGGGGGACAGCGACATCCCCTTTACTGCCCCCGCATCCCCCGAACAGGTCTTGATGGCGCTGCACGGCGGCGCGTTTGAAGGCAGTTTGCAAACCAGGGCGTCGCGTCCCACCGGGGGTGGGGCGGTGTCCGCTCCGCTTCAGGATCACGAATGACGCTGACCGACGCCAGGTTCTGGAAAGACGCCGCCGCACTGCTCAACCAGGACCAGAGCGTCTTTGTCTCCATGGTCATCGACCACACTCGCCATTCCCCCGGCACCCGAGGCGCTTGTCTATTGCTGGATCAGGACGGGGTGATGCGCGGGACCATCGGCGGCGGCTCCATGGAGTTGGACATTCTGGAGCGCGGCCGCCAGTGGCTTGAGCAAGGTGACCACAGCCCCGTGGTGGAGCATCTGGTCCACCGCAAAGGCCAAGCGCGCCAAGGCGCCAGCGCCCCTTCAGGGCTGATCTGCGCCGGCCAACAAACCAACCTCCACGCCATGCTCCAGCCCAGCGACCTGCCGGTCGTGCAGCGGCTCATTGAGCGCCTTGAAGGCGATGCTTCGGGCGAGCTTGTGCTGGACAGCCAGGGCCAATGGTCGGTTCAGGACGCCGAGCCTGTTGGGGGGCAGCCATTGGTTCGTCTGGAGGGGGATGCGTTGGGACCGTGGACGTTTCGTGCGCAGGTGATGCGCTGGCGTCGCGTGGCCATTTTTGGCGGCGGTCACTGCGGTTTGGCGCTCTCCAAGCTGATGCACGGCCTGGGTTATGCGGTGACGGTCATCGACGACCGCCCTCAGGTGCCCACGTTCAAGGACAACACCTGGGCCAGGCACAAGCTGGCGGTGGAGGGCTTTGAATTGGCGGCCGCGCAGGTGTCCTGGCCCGAGTGGACCTGCGCGGTGGTGATGACCACCGATTTTCCCTCCGATACCCGCGCTTTGCAGGGATTGGCGCAGCACGGCGGCTTTCCCTACGTGGGTTTGATGGGCAGCTCGGCCAAGCTCAAGGCCATCTCCAAGGCGCTCGCCGAGCGCGGCGTGGATTTGGGGGCCATCAAAGGCCTCCACGCCCCGGTTGGTCTGCCCATCGAAAGCTCCACGCCCGAAGAGATCGCCGTCAGCGTGTCGGCACAGATCCTTCAGTTGCGCCCCAGTCTCTTTCCTGTTTTGGGCCCCAGCGCATTTTGAGCCCCTTGTTCAGGGGGGCGACAAGAAATGTGAGCAAAACCCAGCGGCGCTGCGTATGATGCACCGTGCTGGGACAATGCACAGGCGGTTCGAAAACCCATGTTACGACACATTTGGGCGCTCTCTTTGGTGGCCATCCTTGCGGTTGGGTGTGGCAACTCTTCAGGCAACAGCCAGATCGCAATCAACGACGATGATCCCCCAAACAACGCAATGGACGCGGGGTTTGAAGACGAGCAGAGCGTCGAAGACGAAGAAGACAGCGAGCCAGACATCCCCGAAATAGATGTCCCCGAGGACCCCAATCAAGCGCCCGAGGCAAACGCGGGGACTGACCAAAGCGTCGGCCTTGGCGCGATGGTGTCGTTGAGCGCGGCAGGCAGCTCCGACCCCGACGGGGATGAACTCTCTTTTGAGTGGTCCCAGCTTTCAGGCTCTGAGGTCATTTTTGAAGACATGCAAGGCGCAGAGGTGTCGTTTGTGGCGCCAGCGCAGGGGACCACTCTGGAGTTCGAAGTGGTGGTCTCTGATGGCGAATTGACGGCGCGGGACACTGTGGTGGTCGAGGTCGCCAACCGTCCCCCCGTGGCTGTGGTGAGCCCGTCCGGGATCGATGTGTGGCCCGGTGATGAGGTGATCCTCGACGCCAGGGGCAGCAGTGACCCAGACGGTGACGCGTTGGAGTTCACCTGGGAGCAGGCGTTTGGTCCCGAGGTGGTGCTTGAGGAGCTGGAGCCGGGTCTGGTGCGCTTTGTGGCGCCCGAAGCCGAGCAGGTGTTCATGCGCGTTTACGTCAGCGACGGCGCCGAGTCGGTCCTGGCGGTGTCGCAAGTGTCCATCTATGAGCCGCCCGTGGTGGGGATTGGCACCAATCCGCTTGTGGCGGACTTTCCTGCGGTCGCTGATGTGGCCAAGGATCTTGTGTTGGTGGGGGACGTCTTGTGGGTGGCCAGCAGCCAGGGGGTGGTCACCTATGAT
>CAKZKQ010000202.1 GCA_937123825.1 uncultured Pseudomonadota bacterium | reverse complement strand
ATGCTCTTTAAGGGAGCGCTCAGGGACAACGTCAATACGCTTGGAAGGTAAGCAAAGGGATGAAAAACGAGGGATTGATCAACTACTTGATGGGTTTGCCCATCTTCGAAGCGGAGTGGGTGCTCTGGCTTTTGATCGTCTTGTCCGTGGTGTCTGTGGCGCTGATGATCGAGCGGGCCTTTTTCCTCTTTTCCCATCGCGTGGACATTGATCAAATCCGGGCGCGCTTTGCCAACCTCCTGGACAAGGGGGATTACGATGGCGCGGCGCGTTTCCTGGCGGAGCACGACAGCATGGAGACCAACGCGGTGCTCTTTGGTCTGCGCGAGCACGCCAAAGGCCCCGAGGCGGTCGAGGCCTTGATGGCGGGCGCCATCGGCAAGGAGCGCCATCGTTACGAGCGCTTCCTGGTCTTCCTGGGCACGGTGGGCAGCAACGCGCCGTTCATTGGTCTCTTTGGTACGGTTTTGGGCATCATCAAGGCCTTTGCGGACCTGGCGGGCAACATCGCCGAGGCCAGCAGCTCCGTCATGGCCGGCATCTCCGAGGCGCTCATCGCCACCGCGATTGGCCTCCTGGTGGCCATCCCGGCGGTCATCGCCTTCAACGCCTTCCGCACCGTGGTCAAGAAACGCCTGAGCAACACCGACCTGCTGGCCCGCACGCTGCTGGCCCAGCTCAAGAGCGAAGACGGCCCGGCCGCTGGCGCCAAGGAGTGATGAACCATGGCAGGAATGCAAAAGGGCGGCGATGACGATTTGATCGCCGACATCAACGTCACCCCCTTTGTCGATGTTGTCCTGGTGCTCTTGATCATCTTTATGGTCACCTCCACGGCGATTGTCCGTGCGGCCATTGAGGTGGACTTGCCCAAAGCCGCCAGCGGTGGCCAGGCGGTCGAGACAACCATCAACATCGTCATCACCAAAGAAGGGGACCTGAAGCTCAACGGTCTCGACTCCACCGAGGAGGCCATCTCGGCCTTCATCAAGAAGGAGATCGTCGACTCGCCCAAGATGCAGGCGGTCATCGCCGCAGACAAGGGGGTGCCTTACGGGAACGTGGTCCGCATCATTGATGTGGTCAAGTCCAACGGCATCAAGAGCTTTGCGCTAAACATCGAAAGGGATGTGGGTCAACAATGAGCACCCAGAGATCCAAACAAGATAAGGCAGCCGCGGGCGCGGCGGCCAAAGGCGCGCTCAGTTGGCGCCAGCGTCAGGCGGCCAAGCGCATCCGGCGCCGTGGCAACGTCAGCGCTCTGGCCGTCCAGCCAGTGGCGGCCGAGCGCCGCGCCAAGGATCCCATCAACCACCGCAGAGTGGGCGCAGGGCTCTACATTGGCCTCGCGGCGCTCCTTGTGGTTGGGGCGGTGGGCGTCCACGCGATGATTCTTTTTGCCTTTTTCGGGCTCAGCTCTGCCCTTGGCAGCGGCCAGCACACCTCCGAGAAGGTCGAAAAGGTCGAGGTGGCCGTCAACATCACCGAGCCGGAGCCGCCCGAGCCTGAGCCCGAGCCTCCCAAGCCCCCGGAGCCCGAGCCGGAGCCGCCGGAGCCTGAAGAAGAGATCATTCAGGAGCCCGAGCCTGAGCCTGAGCCCGAAAAGCCCAAGCCGAAGCCCAAGCCCAGGCCCAAAAAACCGGCGCCGCCGCCGGATCCCATCGACAAGCCCAAGGATCCGCCCCCGGAGCCGCCCAAGAAGAAGGCCCGTCGTGTGGTCGGGCTCAACATGGAGTCGACCACCAATGGTGGGGATGGTCCGGCCTTTGCGTCTGGCAACACGCGCATGGGTGAGACGGACACCAAGGCCGAGAACCCCAACAAGGTCGAGAAGATCGCGCCTGGGGACACTCAGGGCACGCCTGGGGCCAAGTCTGGAGAGGCCAGCCCCAACAAAGTGTCGCGTCGGATTCCGGGAAGCGGCAGTGGCGGTGCGTT
Organism: uncultured Pseudomonadota bacterium; assembly: GCA_937123825.1. Classification (GTDB taxonomy): domain Bacteria; phylum Myxococcota_A; class Bradymonadia; order Bradymonadales; genus CAKZKQ01. Next base: position 10,216 of record CAKZKQ010000202.1, on the reverse strand, counting down.
CAAAGGTGCGCGCTATAAAGGTGGCAAACGTCGCCCGGCGTACCCAGAGGCCTTGCGCCGCCGTCAAATTGAAGGCAACGTGACCGTGACGGTCAACATTGGCGTCGATGGCCGAGTGGTCAGCGCCAAGGTCATTAAGAGTTCGGGTCAACCTGCGCTGGATCAGGCCGCACTGGCCACTGCACGCGCTCAACTTTGGACACCTGCACAGAAAGATGGAAAACCAGTCCCTGACACCAAATCCTACACGTACCGCTTCCGTCTCACGGACTTCTGAGCAGTGGCGCCGCGTCCTGCTGGCGCTGCTGGTGCTCGGCGGGTTGTCTGCGGCTTGTGGGGAAGAGTTCGACCCCTATTTTCGCGTGGCTGAGCTGCGCGTGATGGCCATTCGGGCTGACACGCCGTCGCTGGCGCCAAACGGCACCGTCAATTTTGATGCGTTGACCTTTGAGCCCTCCGACGCGCCGCTGACCTACCGTTGGTCGTGGTGCCCGCTTAGCGCCGGGGCCGCCGATGGCTACAACTGCGCGGTGTCTGAAGAGGATTTGACGTCCTTTACAGAGCCCGCCGGTTTCACGGTGCCGCCCTACGAGCTTGGCAGCGATCCGACGGTGAGCTTCAGCTACCCCGATCCTCCCGAGCTCATCGCCTTCCTCTGCCAGCAGATCCAGGATCAAGATCTGCCCGACTTCTTCTCGCCGCCCGACTGCAACCGCGGGTTCAACGTGCTCATTCGTTTGGAGGTCTCCAACGGCAGTGAAACGCTCACGGCGGTGCGCGAGTTGGAGCTGCTCATCGATGATCAGCAGATCCCCAACATCAACCCCAACCTGACCGAGGTGTCTTTCCTTGAAGATGGTCAGCCCGAGTCTGCGGCGGTTGTCTTGACTGAAGGCGGCGAGCCGCCGGTGCTCAAGCGCGACACGGAGTACGAGCTGCGCGTGGTGGTACCCGAGGACTCTTCCGAGACCTTCGCCAGCACCCAGGCGGGCACTGAAGGCGAGGACGTCGAGGAGAGCCTGGTCATCAGTTGGTTTGTGGAAGGTGGGGAGTTGGACGAGGAGCGCACGGGCTTTATCCCCGGCGAGACGACCTTGGCTGAGGCGAGCAAGACGGCGTGGATCACGCCCAAGAGGGATGACTTTGCCCAGGATGAAGTGAAGCTCTTTATGGTGCTTCGCGATCCTCGCGGCGGGGTGGATTGGGCCGAGCGGACCATTCGCCTGGAGTGAGTTTGTGGCGATCCTGACCGATCGGGTTCAAGGATCGCCCCTTTACGACCCTTTCTCCGGGGGGCGTGAAAACCACTTGAACATTGTGCAGTCCGTCAGTGACGGTGTCTGCCTGGATATTGAGCTTTGGTGTGGGACCTTCACCCGGATGGGAGTTGGTCCCACATGCTTTTTTGTTCAGGAAATTTTTGACAGGGTGGGATATGTTCAGTAGGGTGTCCTTGTGTTCAGAGCTGTACCTGTTTGCAGTTTTAATTCAGGTCGTTGCCCACCCAAAACCGGAGACCCACAATGACCAACAGCATCCACACCCTGACGTCCAACCTGATCAACTTTCCCGCCAGCAACCCCGTGGGTTTGGTGCACAGCGCCGAGGTGCCCTCGGGCGCGGATCAGGAGCGTGCGGACCGTTTTGAGCGGATTTTGCGTCGCCGCCGCCGTCGTCAGGTGCATCAGCATGGTTTTGCCCCGGATCTGGTCCATGGTTCCCGTCGTTTGGACGCCATCTACGAGGTGGTGGGCGCGCGTCGGGCTGAGGGGATGCTGATGGTGACGGAGCTGGAACTGGGTGGGGAGGCTTCGGTGTTGACGCTGGGTCGTTGGCGCGAGGGTTTCCTGGACCTGGTTCAGGTGGTGGTGCGTCCTGGGGAGGTTGTGGGTGCCCAGGCGTTGATGGCCGTGATGGACTTGATGGAAGGTGCGGTGGAGGTGCTGGGCACGACGGGTGGGGCGCTGCGTGCGCTGCGCGGTTGGTTGACCCAGGCGGGTCAGTGCGACGAGTTGGCGTGTGTGTTGTTGCCCCTGGCTGGCAGCCGCGCGGAGTTGCTTGAGCGCGAGGAGCAGGTTTTGGGTCTGGTGCGTGAGGACATGGCGACCTGTGTTCAGGTCCAGGCGCTTGCGCCCGAGTGGTTGATTGATGAGGACCCAATGGCCCAGACCCGTTTGTTGGACGCGGGCCGCGCCGATGCACTGACCTGTGCGGCGCTCTACGTTGAGCGTTTGCTGAGCGTGTCCTGAGTCTTGCACGCGTCTGGACCTTTGAGTTTTCTTTGAGCTTTCTTTGGGTTTTGAGTGTCCTTTTGGTGCCTGTCCTGCCTGTCAACACCGCCCACGCATCTTGTTGGTATCCCACGATGTGGTGAGCGCGGTGTGTTCAAACGTCATTCAATCGTCATCAAATGCTTGTGTGGGGGCAAATTGCTGGTTTGCGCCCTTGTTCAAGGTCGTCTTTGCGGGCATAGTGTGCGGTCTGATCTCCAGGCTGTCTTTTGCGGTTGTTGCTCTGTGTGACCGCTTCAGCCCAACCCGTTCAGGGCCTCGACGGCGCTGGACCCATGCAGGGATTGATAGACCTTGACCTCAGCCCCGATCATTGACGTCGTCATGCCGGCCCTCAACGAAGAGGACGCCATCGGCAAGGTGTTGGCCGACATCCCCTGGGATGTGGTGCGCCGCGTGGTGGTGGCCGACAACGGCTCTACGGACGCCACGGCCCAGGTCGCGCGCGACGCTGGTGCTGTGGTGGTGCCTGCGCCTGTGCGCGGCTATGGCTCGGCGTGTTTGGCGGCCCTGGCGCACGTGCGCCAGGATCCGCCGGACATTGTTGTCTTTCTGGATGCCGATTACAGCGATTATCCCAACGAGATTCCGATGGTGGTGTCTCCCATCATCAACGATGGGATGGACATGGTCATTGGGAGCCGGACGCTGGGAGAGCACGAGCGCGGCGCGCTCTTGCCCCAGGCGATTTTTGGCAACGCGCTGGCGTGTTTTCTGATTCGGGTGATTTACGGCTACAGGTTTTCGGATTTGGGGCCATTTCGTGCCATCCGCTGGCCGGAGCTGGAGTCGCTCAAGATGCGTGACCCGGATTTTGGCTGGACCGTTGAGATGCAGGTCAAGGCGGCCAAAGCGCGCTTGAAGAGCACAGAGGTGCCGGTCAGTTACCGCAAGAGGGTGGGGGTCAGCAAGGTGACCGGGACCATCAAAGGCTCGGTGCTGGCAGGGCACAAGATTCTCTACACCATTTTCCAGCAGGCGTTCACCGACGACATCACTTGATGGGGCCTTTGGGCCAGGTGGGTGTTTGCAGCGAGTGTTGATACGACCATGGATAAGAAGCATCTGATCATCATGTTCGCCAAGGCGCCGCAGCCGGGGCGAGTCAAGACGCGTCTGCAACCGGACTTCACGCCGGAGCAGAGTGCGGGTCTTTATGGTGCCTTTTTGTTGGACCTTTCCGAGCGGATTTTGTCGGGTTCGCAGGGGCACGCCGGTTGGTTGTCTCTGGCCGGCGAGCGCGAGCACCCGGTGGTGGCACAGATCGCCCAGATGGGTGTGGAGATCGTGGCGCAGACCGGGCAGTCGCTCGGAGACCGTATGGCCGACGCGATCGACGCGGGGTTGGCGGCGGGTTACGCCACGGTGACGCTCATCGGCAGCGACGCGCCCACGTTGCCCACGTCCTTGTTTGAGGACGCCTGGAGGCTCCTTGAGACGCACGACGTGGTCTTTGGTCCCAGCTTCGATGGTGGCTTTACGCTCATTGGTGCTCGCCGCAGTCTGCCCACGTTGCGCAGCCCCGAGCTGCCCTGGTCAAGCGAATTGACCCTCGTGGCCACTTTGCAGGCATTGACACAAGACAGTTTCTTGTCGGCGTTGACCGGGTTCTGGTACGATGTGGACGAGGCTAAAGATGTAGAGTTCCTCGCGCGTCACCTTTTGGGGGCGCTGGAAACCGCAGAGCACGGCTCTCTGGCGCCCAGAACCGCGGCCTGGCTCATCGAGCAGGGGTACGGGGTTTCTGGAAAGCCTTGAGTCTTGTACAACCGTCATTGACCGCATATCTCCGAGGTTTTGTTCGTGGAAAACTACGCCAAGAACTTCAAGGCTGGCGACATTCTTTTTCAAGAGGGTGATCCCGGAACAGAAGTCTACGTGGTCCAAAGTGGCCGCGTGCGTCTGCACAAACGCGTCTTCAGGCAGGACGTGATCGTCGAGGAACTCAGCAAGGGGGACTTTTGCGGCGAGCTGGCGCTGGTAATGAAGACCACGCGGCCCACGTCCGCCGTGGTGGTGGAGGACTCCAGGTTGCTGGTCATCCCCGCCCCCCAGTTTGAGCAGATGATCGAGCAGAACCCTGCCATCTCCCTGCAAATGCTCAAGCGCATGGCCACGCGACTGACTCGCTCTCAGTTCCGCCTGAGCAACTTCGCGCTGCGCACCCCGATGGGCCGCTTGATGCACCAGCTGCGCGCTGAGTGGAAGGTGGCCACGCTCCAGGGCGCCGACAGCATCGCCCTTGTGCCCGATGACCTGGCCGAGGCGCTGGGCATGGAAGTGGGCGAGACCGAAGAGTTGCTCAAGAAGGCGCTGGCGGATCGTCTCATCGACATCGACGCCAACGGGGCCTTCACCATCCGCAACCACGACTCCTACGACCGTCTGCTGGCCTACCTTGAGCTGCGCGACCGCTTTGAGTTCATGGACTGAGGCGACGTGGATCAGGCCACTTACGACGCCCTGACGCGGCGGCTCTTTACCCAGAATCTCTTCTCCATCAAGCTCGGCCTCGACCGTGTTCAGGCTGCAGTGCGCGCTGCAGGAACCCCGCAGAACGCCTTTGACGTGGTGATCGTGGCCGGGACCAACGGCAAGGGCACCACCAGCGCCTTGATGGCGTCCTTGTTGCAGCGCGCCGGTCTGCGCGTGGGCTTGTTCACCTCCCCCCATCTTGTGGATGTGCGCGAGCGTTTTCGCGTCGACGGCGTGCCGCTGCCCAGGGCCCAGGTGGCTCAGACGCTCAAGGCGGTGCTGGCGTGGTTTGCCGGTGCCGATCCGGCCGATCCTTCAATTGAAGAGGGGCGCAGGTTGGCGACGCAGTGGGGATGGGAAGGTGAGCCCGCGATAGATGAAGAGGCGCTGACCTTCTTTGAGTTGACCACGTTGGCCGGGCTTTGCCTCTTTGCGCAAAGCGGCGTGGACGTGGTGATCCTGGAAGTGGGGGTGGGGGGCCGTCTGGACGCGGTCAACGCCGTGGAGCCACTGGTCAGCGCCATCACCCGCGTGGATATGGACCACCAGAAGTATCTGGGCGATACGCTGGGGGAGATTGCCTTTGAAAAGGCCGGGGTGATGCGCTCAGGTCGTCCAGTCGTGGTGGCGCCCCAGCACCCCGAGGCGATGGCGTCGATTCGGCAGCACGCTCAGAGGCTCAGAGCCGGGTTGATTGAGGTCAAAGGGGCGCAGGCACCGTCCGGTGCATCTTCGTGGCTCTCGGGGCCTTTTGCGGACAATGCAGCGGTGGCTGCACGCACGGCCCGCGCAGTGCTCGAAGCCCGCTCGATGGCGCCACTCGCGCCCGAAGTCGAAGCGCAGGTTTTGGCCGCCGCCCGCTGGCCAGGCCGCCGCGACGCCTGGCTGGGCAAAGATGGTCCCTGGCTCTTTGATGTGGCCCACAACCCGGCGGGGATGAAGAGCCTGGGCGCTTTTCTCAAGGCACAGACTTCCAGGCCCCCCGTGGGCGTCATGGGGGTCATGGCCGACAAAGACGTCGATGGCATGATTGAAACGCTTGTGGGCTGGCCCCAGACCCAGTGGGTGCTGACCAGGGCACAGACCCCACGAGCGATGGCTGCCGATGAGCTGGCCAGGCGCTTTGATGCCGCCGGGCTGAAGGTGGCCGTCGTCGCTGAGGCTGTCCCGGAGGCCGTCAAGGCAGCGCGCGCGTTGACGTCGCAGCAAGTGCTGGTGTGCGGCAGCGTTTACCTCCTGGGAGAGGTGCTGACGGCGCTGGACATCGACGAGACGTTCTTTGCGCTGCGCCAGCAAGGCCGCTGAACCTGTCCCCAACGGCCAAACGCTCCTTCAAACACTTCTTTCAGTCCTGAGGCCATGGGTCGGGCAGCGCCGACTGAGGCGGGTTGGAGAACCCGGCCCGGTTGAGGTTCTGGATGAAGAGCCCAATGAGCACCAGATCATCTTCAATGTCCGGGTCCCGATTGGTCTGGTACCACGCGGTCACGTTGGTCCTCAGCGACTCCAACACCCGCAAAGCATCCACCGCGCCGCCGCTGGCCGCGCGCTCAATGGCCATCTCAAAGCCCACATAGATGTTGAGCATCACAAAGGCCTTCTCCACCGAGGCGTTGGCAAAAAGCCCCGCTTCGGGAGTCTCTCCCGGCGCCAGCGTCGACGCCACAGGCACCTGCTGAGAAAAAGGCTCGCCCGTCAGCGGGTCATTCCACGTCAAGGTCAGCTCGCCCACATCCCCAGGCTCGGTCTGGCTGCCTGCCGGGTCTGGAATCAACTCTGCGACGATGGCGCCGCCGCCGCCGCGCCGCCCCTGGTCATTGTCCTCGGCGTTGGTCCTCCCCGCCACAAAGAGGCTGGGGATGGAGATGACGGCGTCTTTGCCCTCAAAAGACCACAACCGGGTGCCGTGGACGCGGCGCAGCTTGTAACCCGAGCCCGCCTCGATGTTGATGTCGACCGCTTCGGCGATGGGGACCAGGAAGGTGTTGACCTCTTCGGTAAAGACCTCCAAAACCGCCCTGGGGTCTTGAAGGAAGTAGAAGTTCCCGGCGCCAAACTCACTCAGGCCCCGCATCAACTCCACGTTGAACTCCTGACCCACGCCGATGGTGGTCAACCCAACGCCCTCCTGACCGTAAGCCTGCGCCAGACGCAAAATCCTGGGCTCGTCCACCAGGCCTGTGTTGGTCAGACCGTCCGAGAGCAAGATGACGCGCCGCTGGCGGTCCGATGAGGCTTCTGTCGGGAGGCTCTCAAAGGCCGTCCTCAAGCCGTCGTAGATGTTGGTGGACCCCGCAGTGCCCAGCGCGCGGATGGCGTTCTCCAACCCAACGGAGCCCGCTGGCAGCGATTCGGCCAGCACCTCCGCCCGGTCCCCGTAGCCCACCAGCGTAATCCGGTCCCCTTCCTGCAGCGACGGCAACATCGCCAGCAAGCCCTCTCGGACAAAGCTGATGCGCTCGCCCTGCATCGACCCGCTCGTATCAACCGCGATGGCCAGATCCAGGGCAGGACGTTGGAGGTCCTGGGGGTCAATGGGTGTGTTGAGTCCCACCAGGACCATGGTGCAGTTGGAGCCCGAGATCATGTTTCCCATCACCCCCAGCAAACCGTGGAGGCAGACGTCTTGACCGCAATTGGCCTCGGGAAGCTCTATCTTGTGCTCTGCAAAGAACCCCAACTCGTCCAGGGTCCCCGGCCCGGGGATTTCTCCGCGTCGCAGGATGTCCTTAAAGAGGCCAAAGTCCTGTGAGCCTCCCTGGGTGACGCCCGCGCCCCCTCCTGTGTTCTCGTCCGCAACCCCGATGCTGTCCGCTCCGCACGCTTGGAGGCTCACGAGCATCGACACCATCAACAACAACGCATATTTCTTAAAGTATTGGTTCATGGTTTGTGCCTCCTTCACTGGGCAAATTGACGGTGCAGGCCGATGAGTTCCATTTCGGGTCCAAGCTCCGGTGCTTGAGGCTCGCAGGTGGTGTTGACCACGGCCCTCTCTGAGACCCGTCCGACATGGAGCAAGAAGAGCTGGGCGTCGTCTTCAAGCACGGTCAGGGTCTCTCCGGGCGAGCCTTCAAAGAACTGGTCTGGGCCCGCTTCGACGCGCAGATGGGCCGCCTGGCGGTGTGTTCCGCAGGCGTCGATGTCTCCCGCGCATCCTTCCTCGGCCCGCGCTGCAACCTGGACCCCTGTGACCCACGCTGGGGCGCCTTGCCCACGTGAGAGCGTCAACGTGATCTGGTCACCAGTGCTCGACTGAACGCCTTCAAGGACCACGCGTTGGTGGCTGCCCGGCGCCGCGCCTGTCGCGTCGTTGAGTTCAAAGAAGGTCACCTCATCGCCCGCTTCAAAGGGAAAGAGCGCCTCAGGGACACAGGCGTACCAGCGCACCTGTGTGAGGCTGTCGTCAAGCAACTCCATGCTCACACACCCGTCGAGGCCTGTGTCAGCGCTGCGGATGGTCCAGGGACCAAGCGGCACCGGCGTGGCCCACGTCACAGACTGGTCGCTGCCATAAATCGCGCATTGGTCCTCTTGGGGCGTCCGCACGGGGTCTGGCCCGGGAAAGAGCAGCTCCAACTCGTCTGTGTCCGTGGCTTCAAGGTTGCCCGATGCGTTGCGGACGATGTTGACGGTCTGTGTGCCCGGGTTTTGTCGCCGTGGTAAAGGCAAGGGGCGCTCAATGGAGGGAAGGTCAGACTCCCAGACGACAAGGGAAGGGGCCATCCCCTCAATCTCAAGCAAGACCACCTCGCAGGTCCGCCCCGAGGGCTGCTGCGCCGCAGGAACCTGCTCTTTGGGCACAACCTCCCAGGTAATGCCTTCGCCAAAGGAGTCCGCGCTGAAAAATTCGGCCGGGTCCAGGACCGCGTCAAAGCAATCCACGTTCAAATCAGGGCGCAGCGGTCGCACGCGCATGAAGAGCGTTTGAGGCGTGTTGTTGAGCAGCCCCACCTGGGTAAAAATGGTGGCCTCGATGGGGGAAATCGGCGGAGAGGTCGCCACGCACGCACCCAGGGCAGACACCGCCAGCGCTGCGCGCGTCGGCGTCCACCCGGATTTATGCTCCTGAACCCGGCGGCGCACCAGCCACCATCCCGTTGGCACCAACGCCACCAACCCCACCAAATCCGTCGGGTCCATGGTGATGGACCAGGGGTATCCCACAAGTCCGGTCAGCCACGTCATGGTCTCGGCCGCAGGGGTCCAAAGGTTGATGGCCCCAAAACCCACCGAAATGGCCGCTGCTGCACCCGTCAGCGCCCTGCGCGAATGGCAACCCACCGCATAGAGGAGCATCAAGGCCACCGCTGGCCCCACAAAGTCCGAGAGCTTGCCCGTCACCCAGCCCGGCAAGACCGACGCCCCTTTGAGGACGTGATCGTTGAGGAGCAAGAGCAAGAGCGAAAAAACAAAAAACGGGTGTGTCAGGATCTGCTGGGACGGCGCAGGTCCTGGACGCATGGCTTCTGGTTCCAACAAGAGCCTCCAGACCAAGGGGGGTGGGTGTGTCTCTCTCCAAATCAACAGCCTCAAACGATAGCGTTTTTGGCTCGCCGTTCAAATCATCCACCCCATCAACCGCTGCCAGGACCGGTTTTTCTTGCCGCTGGCACGGGGGTGACTAGCTTCTTTGATGTGAAGCCAACGCGTGCCGCCATAAGCGGCAGCCAAGGTCGTTGCGAACGTCGATGTGCTCCCAAAGGCCACTGCAAAGCCTTCTGGAGCCCGCTTGATATAGGAGGTTACCTCATGGAGATGGCAGATTTTGACCCCGCCGATGTTCAGGCCGCCAAAAGGGAAGTCATCAAGCTCGGTCGCCTCCGTGGCCACCTTCAAGAGCAAGAAATCATCGACGCACTGCCCATCAAACACATGCTCCCCGACGAAATCGAGACTTTCCTCTTTACGCTGGAGATGATGGAGATCGAAGTGCGCCGCATCGACGGCTCCCTCTACCGCAACGCCGGAAAGCTGGCGCTTGTCCGCAACCGCTGAGTGGAGGGGTTTGGGGCGGCCCCGGCGGCGCCCTGAACCACGGAACTCGCTTGCGGTGGCGCTGCCACAGCTGCGCTCGTCCCGAGGCCCAGGCCATCCACCGTTGCTCGCCCCAAACCCCTCCACTCCGTTGGGGTTTTGTTTTTTGAATTGCTTGGGTTTTAGTGGGGGAACTGTGGTGGTTCTGTCGCGGTGGCTCAACAACGTCACCTGCGGGAAAGATTACGTTCCATTCTGCGAAGCCTCCTGCTGGAATTGGCCGCCACCCTGACAACAGCGTCACCTGCGGGCTCAATTACGTTCCCCAACAAAGTCTCCTGCTGCAATCCACCGCCATCCGTTCAACAAAGCCGTCTGCGTGAATCGACTGCGCTCTCCAACAAAGTCGCCAAGCGAACAAGGGGCTTGGAGACTCCAGCGGAGTCTCTAGAGAGCACGGCCGCAGGCCTGCT
>CAKZKQ010000201.1 GCA_937123825.1 uncultured Pseudomonadota bacterium | reverse complement strand
TTCATCGTCCTCTTGCTCCACAACCTCCGGTGGCGCAAACATCGGAAAATCGTCTTCGCCAGATGCGCCCAACGGCGGCACATCTCGAAACGGCGAGCCGCTCGATTGGGGATCGTAGCGCACGCACTGCCCCTCAATGACCAAGGAGAGCAGTTGACCCTGGTTCAGGGCGCAAGACACCGTCTGTTGGCAATGGCTGCAAAAACGCTGGGACGTGTCACGCACGTTGGGGATTGGCTCCAGCTCGTCCCACGACACAGCGCAAGGCTCCAGCGCAACAGAACCAACGGTCTGAGCCATGGGGCGCGGCAATACCTCCGGCTTCCTCGCCCCACCAACACCCACCAGCGCGTTGATTTTGGCCTGAGGCATGGCGTGCAGGGGCTGACCGTGGAGCCAACGTGCACCAAACGTCGCCCCCAAACCCCCGCCCTGTGCTTTGCACCAGCCTTCGAGCGCCAATGAAGCTGGCGGCAGGTGCCCCATCAGGAGCACGGTGGTCCAATCGGGCACCTCGGACCGCGCCAATCCCTCAAAAACTCGCCCCTCGGTGTGTGACCACACGTATTGGACCACTGCGGCCTGCTCTTTGAGCGCTGGATGGCGCTCAAACGCCCCCAGAACCGCGGTGGTGTCGCCGTCATAGAGGCGTTGCCGAAACCACCCCAGCGTGCGGTTGGCGTCTTCCAGGTCGGGCTCCTGACGCATGTCAAAGCCCAGCGCCAGCAGCGCCGCCTCCAATTCAGCCAGGCTCTGATGACGCGCCTTGGGTTCCACGCTCATCCCTTTGACGATCAGCGCCTCCAATTCCGCTGACATCTCTGGATTGTGCTGCCTTGGAGGCGCGGCGCCGCCCTTGATGATGCTCTCCAAGAGTTGGAAGTCGGTGGCAGCGTCCTCAAAAGGACGGCGCGCTGTGGACAGGGTGTAGAGCACATAGGCCAGCCAATAGACCACCGTGTATTCACCTTGATGCATCCCTTTGGCGGCCTCTGGGGCAATCTCGGCAAACTGCCCACGCACCACACCCGAGCCGGTGATGGCACGCCGCCGCAGCACCGCTGGCCTGGGCGCTGCATGGACATAAGCAGCGCCATCACCACCAACCCAGGCGCAGTCGCTGTTCAACTCCAACTCAAAATGCGCGCCACCAACCCCAAACGCCTTGTCCAACGCGCTGTACCCACGGCACAGGTCAAGCACAATCTGCACGGCCTTGGACAAACCAAGCGGTTGTCGACGCTTGCGCACCCCCCGCATCAAATCGCCCAACGACTGGCCGCTGCACGCATCCCAACACACCCCCCAACGCTCCTCAGACGGCTGTGGCCCCCACGGTCCCCAACGTTCCCCGGGTGGCCCTGGAGCCCATGGCTTCAAAGTCAGCGCGCTGGACAAAAAGAGGTGCGGCGAGCGGGCTTGAGCGCTGTGCGCGGCATAGAAGCCCTGGAGCAGCTCCAGCATGTACTCGTCTTCCGTCAAGTGGGGTCCATACAAAAAGATGTTCTGCCAGCGCATCGCACCAGGCAGACGCCCCAACCAGACCTCCCCCTCTCCGGTGCGCTCCACGAGCGTTTCCAGCTTGTACGACCCCCACTTGCGAATCTGCATTGGATGCTCTCAGACTTGTGGTTTGCTTGCACAACATCAAGATGCCAGCAACCTCACCCCACCATCAAGCGCAACCCCTCAACCGCAACAGCGCTTTACACACCCAATCGTTTGGTATCGACCCACAAAGCCGTTATCCTCGCCCTTGATTTGTTAAGCCGATATGGGGTCGCTGGTGAGACATAAGCATTCCAGGCTATCGTTACTACTGTTGCTGTTTTTATTACCCACGGGTTGCTCGCTGGGGTTGGATGTGGCCGACCTGGAAGACAGGCGGTGCGCCAACGACACCGCCTGCGAAGAGCGCTTTGGTCCAGGGCAACGCTGCCAGGGCATCGAAGGGCCCGAGGGCGGGTTCTGCGTCCCCGAAGAGGACTTTGTGTGCAGCAGCGATGAAGAGTGCGACGACCGGCTCTTTTGCAACGGTACCGAGGTCTGCAACCCCGACAGCGACGACGCCGACGAGCGTGGTTGCGTCTCTCCGGGGATCGACTTGAGCGACGGCGTCGATTGCACCGTGGACTTTTGCGATGAGGCCCAGGACCGCATCGTCCACGACCCCTTCGCGCAGTGCGAGTGTGTGCCCGGCGAGCGCGATCCCTGCGAGGCGCTCTACAGCGGAAACTGTGTGGCACTGGCCGCCTGCAACCCCGACACCTTCACCTGCGACATTGACGCTGCCACCGAAGGCACAGAGTGCGACGATGGCCTGGACTGCACCGTCGACGATCAATGCGATGCGCAGGGACAATGTCAGGGGACACCGCAGGGCGAACGGTGCGACAACGGCGTCTTGTGCGATGGCCGGGAGGCGTGCGTGCCCCAAAACCCCGACGCCGACCGACGCGGCTGCATCCCTGGTGACGCTGCCGCGCTGGAGGCCGCACAAGGCGACGACAACCCCTGCACGGTCTTTGTCTGCGACGAGTCATTGGAAAACGGCCCGTTTCGCAACGTTCCCACCGAAGCGTGCGAGTGCATGACCACGCAAGACTGCAAGACGCCGGGCTTTGAAACAGGGTGCCAGAACGTCACGTGTGATCCGGAGGCGGGTTACATCTGCGTCGTCAATGAGAACGCGCCCGTCAACCTGCCAGGCGCACCGTGTGATGACGGCGTGGAGTGCACGCTGGATGATGCCTGCAACGAAAATGGGCAATGCGCTGGCATACCCGTCGATGAGCTTTGCCAGGAAGGACAAAGCTGTCAGCCACCCAGCGACCTGGACGACGTTCTGGGATGCCAGCCGGACCTTTGATCCGGCTTATGCGGTGTGGGTTCAGGACACCTCAAGTTCGGCGTCGGCCAACCCCCCAGACCAACAACCCCAGCAGCACCAACCCGGGCCAATGGCCTCCATCTGGGCTGCCGCTCTGGGCGCAGCCCGAAGCAGAACCGGGGTAACGGGCCGGTTCAGGGCTCACACACCCTTCCAATTCGGGCTCGGCGACACAGGGATCGTCGCTCCCTTCTGAAACCTCCGGCACCGAAAACACAAACGACCGCGTCCACGTCGGGTCAGCCCCCTCGCTGGCCACACGCACTCGCCATGTATAAAACCCGGCCTCCAGCGGCTCGTCGGTCGAGATCTGGAGCATGGCACCGTCACCCGTGATGCCCACCTGGGCAAAGACCGTCGGCCCATCCCGATCGACGCTGGTAATCTCCACGTCGTAGGTCAAGCTCAGGTTGGCGGCGTCTTCAGTGGGGCGCCACGCCAAAAGCACCGGCTTTCCGGCATCGACCACCTGACCGTTGGGCGGCGAGACCAGCTCGGGGGCCAACAACACCCTGTCTCTGACTTCAATGGAGAATGACCTCATCTCGGAGACGCTCAACTGGTTCTCTGCGTCCACCACCTCGACCTGCCACCACCACCGGGTGTGATCGGGGGCGATGAAGCGGCTCCAGGACACATCGTCGGTCCGGGAACCCCTGTGCCTGATGCCTGTGTCGGTGTCATAAAGCCGCCCGGGTTGGCCGTTGTTGTCCTCAAAGATGTTGACGGTGTACGTCACCTCCTGGGCTTCAGGGTCCACGGACGCCTCCCAGGAGAGTGTGGGATTCACCGTCCGCACCAGCTCGCCGTCCTCCGGCGATACGAGCCTTGGCGGCGGCGGCGCGTTGTTCCCGGTGCTGTACGTCAGCACAAAAGTCCTCCCGTACAAAGGCTCTCGATTGTCTGCGGTTTGCGCTTTGACCCTCCAAAAGAACGGGTCGTCCTCCCGGGGGGTCTGCGCAGGATTCACGGTGTATTGCACCAGACCGTCTTCGTCCGGGGTAAGGGCATCGCTCTCAAACAACAACACATCAAAAGACGGATGCCGGGCGATTTCAAAAGTATAGGCGACCTCTGCGGTAAAGAGCCGGGGGCGAGCGGCCACAAAACGCACGGGGAGCTGCGAGATGGTGGCGTTGTTGCGGGGGCGCAAGAGTCTGGCATTGGGAGAGGGCGGCTGCTCGACAACGGTCAGCGAGACAAAACCAGATGGCTCCCCCGCCAGGCCATCCTCATCGAAGGCCTGCACGCGCCACAAAAACGGCACGTTCCTGGGCAAAGGCTCAGACGGGCGCCAGGTGGTCGTTCGGATGTTTTCAGAAACGCGAACGTCGTCGGGGTCGCTCGAGTTGCGCAGTTCAACGGTGTAGTAAACCCCTGAACCTTCGGGATCCACAGCGGGCTCAAATTCAAAGAGCGGCGCCGACTCGATCACGCCTCCCGATGGTCCAATCGGCAGCGGCACGCTGGGCGGATCGTTGCGCTGGGAAAACCTGAACGTCTCCAACCCGCTCCAAGGCCCATCAACCGCGCCGTCGTTGGCCGACACCCTCCAGCGGTAGAGCGTGTCCTCTTGCCAGGACACCCCATCGACCAACGACAACTCCAGGGCGTTGTCGGCGTTGGCCTGGATCTCACGCTGGGACAGGACCGGGGTCATGGGATTATCCGCGGTGTAGATCTCGGTGGTCGCCGGATCATTAAAAACTTCATCGGGGTCTTCGGCGGTGGCCTCAAACACCACCGGCAAGCCGGTCAGTTGCCCGGCCACCGGCGAGCTGAGTGAGGGACGCCCGGGGGCGTTGGAGACGCAGGGGTTGGTCAAGCGCAGGCATTCTTGCAGGTTGGTCAGCCCATCCCCGTCGGGATCGGCGTTGGCGTCGTCTTGGCGGCCCACCTCCAGTTCATCGGGGCAGAGCGCCTCACATTCGTCGGGCAGTTGGTCATCGTCGTCATCGGCAAAGTTCAGCGTGATGGTCCACTCAAGCTCGCTGCTGTCACCAGCGTCGTCCTCGACGCGCAGCCGCACGGTGTAGACTGGCTCATCCACGCGCGCCTGCTCGGCGCTTGGCGTCCAAACCAACGTGTTGTCCTGGCGCACCTCCATGCCCGCTGGCGCCTGGAGCAACTCCAACTCAAAGGTGTCGTTGACCCCCGGGTCCTCGATGACGATGGTCTCTTGATAAAGTTCGCCTTCGCTGCCAAACCCAGCGGGGTTGAAGGCCAGAATCGGGGCCACGTTGTTGGCGATGACAGAAAAAGACTGGCTGACGCAGGCGTCGTCTTTGTCGCACACGTCCACGTTGAGGATCTGGGAGCCTTCGTTGAGGACGTCGTACGAGATGCTGGGGCCCGTGTCGTTGAGCGGCTGGCCGTTGGCGGTCCAGCTGAAGGTCAGCGCCTCTTCAAAGCCGGGATCCACCGCCACGACCTCCAAAAAGACCTCGCTGCCTTCGTCCACCGCTTGTGGACCGGTGTGGGACTCGATCGAGGGAGCGACATTGTCAATGGACACCGACGTGCTGTCGGTGCCGACGCTGAGACCATCGGTGACGGTCACCACCAGATTGTAGATGGCGTCGTCGCCGTAAGTGATCTCCAGCACCCCATCAGAGGTGGTGAACGTGCGGCCATCGCCAAGCTCCCAGGTCACCTCCAGCGTGTCGGCCTCCACGTCGTCGATGGTGGCCACCAACTCAATCGGACTGCCTTCGCTGCCAAACTGGGCTTCCAGCGCAACTGTGGGCTCGGCGTTGGTCACGCTGACGTCGATGGCGGCTTGATCTTCGGCCACCCCGTCCGACGCCGTCACGGTCACGGTGTAGGTGCCTTCGTTGGGAAAGCGATGCTCTTCGAGGCCGTTGCACAGACCCACACGCACGTCCGAGCCATCCCCAAAGCTCCACAAACACTCCAACTCGTCGGTGTCCTGAGTCGTCACCGCGAGGTTGTAGAGGGCACCTTCAATGGCCTCTCTGCCGTTGCCCTGCAAGCTGATGATCTCTGGGGGCGCGTTGACCACCTGAACCACGACGCTGTCGGTCTTGCTCTGCGTGTTGGCGGCGGTGACCAACAGGCGCGCCTCGTAAAAGCCGTCGTTTTCATAGGTGTGGGAGAGAAAACGGCTGAGCCCCTGGGCGAAGTTGTTTTGAATCTCGGGGTCGGTGTGGTTGGTCTGCGTCCCGTCGCCCCAAAAGAGCGTCCAGGCCGTCAGCCCCTCTGGGTGGTCGGCCTCCAAGCCAAAGCTCACCTGCTGACCTTCGCTGGGCAGGTCGTCAAACGCGGGGGTCAACAAGACCTCGGGCAGCGCGTCGCCCACTGTCACCGTCACCGTGTCCACCTCCACCCCACCATCTTCGTCGTTGACGGTCAGGGTGATGGTGTAGGTGCCCAGGCGATGGAAAGTCCCCGTGAGGTTGGCGCGGCCGTTCTCCACCTGCCCCTCAAGGCCCGAAGCGATCGTATAATCGTCCCCCACACAGTCGCACTCCACTCGCCAGGAGTACTGCACCGTGTCACTGGGAACATCGATGACGGTCGCCTCAATGGTGGTCTCCTGGTCCTGGGAGAGTTGCAGGCGCTGGGGCATGGTGATGACAGGGGGCAGGTTGACGACCGTCACCTCGGCGGTGTCCACCCCGCTCCCGCCATCGCCGTCCTCCACGCTCAAAGTCAACAAACGAGTGCTCAACGACCCGCCCTGACCATCTCCGCCGTCGAGGTAGGCGTGGTTGACGATGGTCCTGAAGGGTCCGCACTGCGCTGGGGAGCCGTCCCCAAAGGACCAGCACATCTGCAAGATGTCTGCGCGACCCGGGTCCTGCGCGGTGCCAGTGAAGGTCGTCGTCTGGCCTTCATTGACGGTGTATTGGGCCAGCGGCAGCTGGGCTTCGGGGTCTGCGTTGCGGATGCTGATGAAGTGCTCGGCGGTCTGGACGCGGCCTTCGACCTCGCGGGTCGCGGTGACGCGGAAGGGTTCTTCGCGGGGGGTGTCGTCGATGAAAGCGTGGCGGACGTTCACGCCAACATCGCGGCCCCCATCGCCAAAGCTCCACTGGATTTCGGCCCCTTTGATGACCGGGATGAGATCATTTTTGCGGTTGTCGCTGCTGTTGAAGAGCACCGAAAACTCCACGCGCTGCCCTTCGACGGCATCACGGGGCCCCACAATGACCATCTCTTCAACCGGCGCCAGCGCCTGAGTGTGGCTCTGAACAGGCTCTTGCCTGTTTGCATCAAGCAACGCCGCGCCGTCCTGGCAGGAGATCAGGCCAAGCAACGCCAGACTCCACAGCGCTGCCCCCAAAGAACGACTCCATAAAGGTCGGTTCATCACCATGATTGACTCCATGACACACCGGCGCCGTCAGGCACCCACCAAAGTGAAGCGTTGCCGCCATCGACGGGCTCTTCTGCCGCCGCCGACGCCTCGGGAGAGAGCGCCCACATCAGCGCACCGACCCCCATCAACACGCCGCCGCTGATGGTCAGCCCGAGCACTGCTCGGCGGCCTGTTTTAAAGGAGCTTGTCTGGTTGACGAAGGCCTGGGCGTCGTTGGACGCCTCGGCCTCCTGGGCGGCGTCATAGCTGGGCACAGCGACCAACTGATCCACCACCACCGCCGCCACCAGCGCCGCCGTACCGACCCCCATGGTCACAAGCCCCGTGGCTTCCCAAGGGAACGACTCGACGATCACCTCAGGGGGCTCGGGCTCAATCTCGGGAAACTCAAAAAAGAGCGCCTCGGACTGACCGGCGACCACCTGGGCCTGCTCGCTGAGCCCCGCGTAGCTGACCACGATCGAGTGGGTGCCCTCTTTGAGCCAGAGCTTGCCTGACGGAGGGCACGCCATGGTGTTTTTGCCGTCGAGTTCGATCCGAACACCGCTGTCAGGGGAACAAGACACAGGGGTGGGGATGCAGGATTCGGCCAGCTTGGAGCGGTAGAGGGTCAGGCGCTCTGAGACCTCGGCCTGTGTCGGGGTTTCGACCGGAGGGGCCGTTTCGGCCAGATCGTAGGCCACACCGGCGCCGGCGCAGCGGCCCTGAAGGAAGATGCTCAGCCCCAACGAGGCGTAGGCGTAGTTGGACGGGGTGCGCTCCACAGCCCCCAGAAAGAGCGCCTCGGCGGTGGCGTAATCCCCGGCCTCAAAGGCCTCAAAGGCCGAGGTGAGCATGGACACGTCCACGTAGTCGAGTTTGTCTTCGTTTTGGGGTTCAGAGTCCTTGGGAGCGGCCGGGGGGGCGTCCTGAGCCAGCACAACCCCGGGGGCGCAGCACAGGCCCCAAAGGGCCAAAAGCAAGATCAGCCCGGGCTTGTGGGGGGCAGCGGCCGCGTTGGGGCAAGGTAATCGCGCTTTGGACGCCATGATTTACTCCGAAGACTTCTTTTTGGGGGGTGGCGGCAAGAGCTTCAAGGATGAGTCCGCGGGTTTGGCGTCGGCCTTGGGGGGCGCATCTTTGGGCGCTGCAGCGCCAGAGTCTTTGGCCGCCACAGGCTTGGCGTTGTCGTCGCTGGAGGGCTTGCTGGGTTGTTTTGGCGCTTTTTTGCTGCCTTGCTCGGCCCGTCGAGCCGCTCGGGCGGCGGCTTTGGCCTTTCCAGCGTCTTTTTTCTGGGGCTTTTCAGCGCTGGCCTCTTTGGCCTCGGCCGTTTCTCCCGCTGTAGCCTCGTCCCCTGAAGGTTTGGGCTCGGCGGTGCCCTGCGCTGCAGGATCGTTCTGTGCGGGCTCGGCAGCCAGTGGGTCTTCAACGACGGCTTTTGGCGCTGCGCTCTGCCCATCGGGCTGGCCTTTTTCAGCGGGGGCCTTGGAAGGCTCCAACTTTTGCCCATCGGGGAGTTGGCCGGTGACGATGTGCTCGACCGGGGGCTCTTGTTCGGGGCCAGGGATGAGAAAATAGGCGCCCACGAGCACAATGGGGGCCAGCAACGCTGCCACGATGGCGACGGGCAACCACCCTTTGGAGGGCGCGGCCGTGTCCTGATCGATGACGGGCGCAGCGGGCAGCACAGGGGCGGCGTCCCAGTCGGGCGGCGTGACGGGCGTGGGGACGTTGACGGGCGCAGGGACATCGGCCACGACCGATGCAGGGCTGGGCTCCACCTCCACCTCGACCTCGGGCTGGGGCCCTTCGGGCGGCACTTCACCCGAGAAGGTCACGGTGGCGTCATGACGAGAGCTGTGTTGCTTGTCCCACCCTTCGGCCAGACCCTGGAGATCGGCGGGGTTGAGCTTGGCCAGCGCGTCGTAGAAGACACCGGCGTGGGCGTAGCGGCGCTTGTGATCGCGCATCAACGCCCCCTGGAGGACCTTTCCAAGGGGGCTGATCAGCAGCGCCTTGGGGATTTCCAGATCGCCAGTCAGGTGGCGCATGGCGCAGGCATAAGGGTCATCGAGCGGGACGGCCTTCTGGCCGGTGAAGATCTCAATGAGGATCAGACCCATCTGGTAGACGTCCAGCGCCGGGGTGACGGTCTGATCGCTGAGGTACTCCGGGGCGTAGTAGCGGGGGGTGCCCAGGGTGTGTCCTGTGCGGGTCAGCCCCTCTTTTTCCTGGCGCATCCGGGCGATGCCAAAGTCCACGATCCGCACCGACTCGTCCCGCGTGCCGATGGCGTGCAAGAAGATGTTGGAGGGCTTCAAGTCGCGGTGGACAATGTCCTTCTTGTGGGCCTGCGCCAGGCCGCTGAGGCACTCTAAAGCCACCCTCAGGCCGCGCTCGGCGCTCAGAGGACCGTTGTGGCGCAGCTCTTCGCGCAGGTCGTGGCCGGTGAGCATCTCCATGACGATGAACGCTTGATCGTCGTCGGTCACGCCGTACTCGTGGATGGTGACCACGTTGGGGTGCTGGACCTGTGCGGCGATGCGGGCTTCGCGCAGAAAGCGCTTGCGGTAGCGGGTGGGGTCTTTGTGGTGGACCGGCGGGTGCAGGACCTTGATGGCGACTTTGCGCTCGATGGTCAGTTGGCGCGCGGCATAGATCGCCGCGAAGCCTCCGGCCCCCAGGAGTTTGCCCAATTCGTAGCGGCCATCAAGGATGGTCCCTGCCTTCAACCGATAGGATTTTTGACTGTTTTGACTATCTTGCGCTTCGGTCATGGGCTGAAGAACACCGACGGGTTGCCTTGTGACGCAGACACCACCTGAACAGACACCAAACAAGCGGAGATGTGTGGCTCGCACACAAAACCGTTATCGTCTCCTACGCCGCCCAACATTATATGATCGGAAAGGCATTCACACAAACCAAACCCAGACCGCCGCAGTTCACGGCCAGCATGCCCACTGCAGTGTCTCCAAAAAGCTTAAGCTTTGGCGCCTTTGCCCCAGCGCCCCCAACGCAGATAAACGGCGGGGATCACAAAGAGGTTCAAGGCCGTGGCCGAGACCAGCCCCGCCAGGATCACGCGCGCCATCGGCCCCTGAAGCTCGCCGCCGGGCTCCCAGGCCGCCAGCGCCAACGGCAAGAGCCCCAGCCCCGAGGCTGCGGCGGTCATTAAAATCGGCGAGAGGCGCTCTGTGGCGGCTTGGACCACGGCTTCAAGGGGATCGCTCTGCCCCTCTTTGAGGCGCAGGTGTCGGATGTGGGAGACGAGCATGATGCCGTTGCGCGTGGCGATGCCAAAGAGCGCGATGAAGCCGATCAAAGTCGCCACCGAGAGCATCCCGCCCGAAAAGAGCATGCCCACCGCGCCGCCCACCAGCGCCAGCGGCAGGTTCAGCAAGACCACCAGCGCGTCCTTGAGGCTCCCAAAGGCGGTCGCCAGCAGGGCCAGCACGGCCAGCAACACCCCCAGCCCCACCAGCAGGAGCGTGCGTTGGGCGCGCATCGCCGCCCGGTATTGGCCCACAAACTCCAGGTGGTGCCCGTTGGGCAGCGCCAACGCCCCGGGGAGGCTTTGGCGCAGGTCCTCCACCAGCGACCCCAGGTGGCGCCGCGAGGCGGCCACCACGACTGTGGCCACGCGCTGGCCTTCTTCGCGGTGGATGACAACCGGCGAGGGTTCTTTGGCAATCTTGGCCACTTCTGCCAGCGTGGACCAACCCTGGGGGGTCCAGACCGGGCCTTTGGCCAGGGCGTCGTTGGGGATGTGGACCCGGACGGGGAGGTGATCGTGGCCCGCTTCGAGGTGACTGGCCTCGACCCCTTCGAGGAGCAGTTCCAGGGCACTGGCGGCCTCGGTGGCGGTCAGCCCGAGTTCGGCCAGCCGCCCGGGCTCAAAGGACACACGGGTTCGTTCGGCCTCGCGGCGCCTGGGCAACCACGCCTCCACCACGCGGGGGTCGTCGGTGACCAGCTTGCGGGCGGCTTCGGCGGCCTTTTGCAGCGCCTTGGCGTCGGGGCCGTAGATCTTGATGGCCAGGTTGGTGGGCACGCCCGAGAGCGTGTGGTCGACGCGGTGCGCGATCGGGGCGCCGATGTGCGTCTCGACCCCTTTGGGCCCTTTGGCGTCGAGCGCCTGACGCAGCGCCTCGGTGACCTCGTGCGGGTTGGCCCCGGCGTTGACCTTGACGTCGATCTCGGCGACGTTGACGGGCATGGCGTGCTCGTCCCCTTCGGCCCGGCCGGTGCGTCTGGCGGTGGTGCGCACATCGGGGTGGGCCAGCAGCACCTGCTCAATCTGTCGGCCCAGCTCATCGGAGCGCTGCAGCGAGGTCCCCACGGGGGCTTCGGCCTCGATGGTGAGGTTGGTTTCGCGGATTTCGGGCAGAAAGCTGCGCTCGGCGCGCGCCACCAGCACCAACGCACCCAGCGCCCCCACCGCGCACACCGCCGCCAAGATCACCCAGCGGTGGACCACAAAGCGCAGCGCGCGCTCATAGAGCTTCTCCAGGCGCTCGATGTAGCCCACGGTGCGGGCCCTGCGCACCGCCGCGCTGGAGGGCAACAAGACCGCCGCCAGCGCCGGGGTGACCGTCAGCGCCACCAGGAGCGAGGCCCCCAGCGCCACCACGTAGGACAGCCCCAACGGGGCCATCAAGCGCCCCTCGACGCCGTGCAAAAAGAAGAGCGGCGCAAAGACCAGCATGATGACCACGGTGGCAAAGACGATCGAGCCGCGCACCTCCCGGCTGGCGTCGTAGATGACGGCGTCGACGGGCAGGCGCTGAGCCTCGGGCTGCGCCTGACGTTCTCTGAGCCGCCGCACCACGTTCTCCACATCGATGATCGCGTCATCGACGATCGCACCCACGGCGATCGCCATGCCGCCGAGCGTCATCGCGTTGAGGCTCTGGCCCGACCAGCGCAGCACCAGCGCCGTCACCACCAGACTCAGCGGGATCGCCAACGCCGAGATGAAGGTCGAACGCGCAGAGAGCAAAAAGAAGAAGACCACCAAGACCACCAGCAGCGCCCCATCGCGCAGCGCCGCCGTGACGTTGTCCACGGCCAACTCAATGAAGTCTGCCGCCCGAAAAAGCCCCCGATGCACCTCAACGCCCTTGGGCAAAGAGGGCTCAATGTCGTCCAAGACGCCGTCGAGGGCCTCGGTCAAACGCAGCGCGTTGGCGCCGCGCAGTTTGTGGACCCCCACCAGCACCCCCGAAGTCCCATTGATGGACGCCGCACCGCGCGGTGTCAGCGTGCTCGCCGTGATCCTGGCCACCTGTGACAAGCGCACCCTGCCCTGCGGACCAGCGTCGACCACCACGTCGTTCAATGCCTCGATCCCGGGCCAGTCCACCTGCCCGATCACCGTCTGGTGCCCTTGCTGGCCATCGTCCAGCAATCCGCCAGCGGGCTCTGCGTCGGCGCGGCGCAGCGCCTCCATCACGTCTTGTGGGCTGACGCCGGCCTGCGCCATGGCCTGAGGCATCAAATCGACCCGAGCCACCTGGTGCTTTCCGCCCATGACGGTCACCTGGGCGACCCCAGAGACGGCAGACAAGCGCCGCGCCACAAGCCCCTGGGCCACTTCGCGCAGCGCCGCAGGCTCCATGGTCTTTGAGGTCAGCCCCAGAAACATCACCTCCCCCAAAATGGAGGTCTCGGGGGTCAACTCGGGCCTGAGCGTCCCGCTTGATGAGGACTGCTCAAAACGCCCGATCACCTCTGCCAGGCGCTGGCGGACCTTGTCTGGCGAAGCGCTCTGCTGGAGTTGGGCTTTGATCAGGGCCACCCCGGAGTGGGTGGTGCTGGTGACCTTTTGCACACCCGGGACCGCCAAAACGGCGGCCTCAAGCGGCTGCGTAAAGCGCTCCTCAATCCACAGCGGGTCGCTGCCGTGGGCGTCCACCACCACTGTGACCGTGGGGAAGGTCAACTCCGGCAGCACGTCCACCGGCATCTCCCAGGTCACCACTGTCCCAGCGACCAGCAGCACCACCGCAGACACCAACACCAGCCATCGATTGACGATCGACCAGCGTATGATCCCATCCATCATCGCCCCATCTCCCAAAACATCGACTTAAGATTGTCCTTTGCTGCGGACTTCAACACCGGCAATCCAATCCGGCGCCTGACCCCCAAGAGGCCATCGGTCAAAACCCATCCATCATCAAAACCAAAGGCAGACCCGATGCGAATGGGGCCGGTGCTGGGGCGATGGCGTTCGCCAAAAAACCGCAGCACTGAAATCCTGCAAGGACAGTTAAACCACATTCACCCACATCATCAAACCCTCAAGGTCGATTTTCCAGGTCTATGGGGCTGGGAGGCGGCACGCCACAGGGAAGCGCAAGAGGCGGCGCTCATTGGCCGTGGTTTGGCATCAATCCAGGTCGGCGGTCAGACGCGCCAGCACTCGCAAGAGGTCATCGGGAGAGAACGGCTTGGCCAAAAAGGCTGCGGTCCCGGGGTTGCTCAGCTCGCCGTAGAGTTCCTGCTCGTTGTAGCCGCTGACAAAGATGGCGCGGATGTCGTGTTGATGCTCACGCATCAGCGCCAACGCCTCCGCGCCGCCCATCACAGGCATGGTCATGTCCAGAACCACCGCCGCAAAGCTGCCCTGGGGCTGGTTGGTGAAATAGCGGGCGGCTTCGCGCCCGTTGGGGGCGGTGATGACGGTGTAGCCTGCGCGCCTGAGGATGCGGCGGTAGAGGCGCAGCAGTTGGGGTTCATCGTCGGCGATGAGCACTGGGCGGCTCGGGTTGGCCTGGGGTCTGGGGGTTTGAAGCCGCTCGGGGGTGATTCGCTCCACCGGCGCGCTGTCGCTGATGGGCAGCACAATGGTAAAGCGCGTCCCCATCGCCACGGCCGACTCCAACTCAAGGTTGCCTTGATGGCTGGCCACGATGCCCAGCACCGCAGACAAGCCAAGCCCGCGGCCGGTGAACTTGGTGCTGAAGAAGGGCTCAAAGATCCGCTTTTGCATCTCGGCGTCCATCCCACAGCCGTTGTCCAGGATGGTCAGCCGCACGTAGTGGCCAGCGGGCAGGACATGGTCAAGGAGCCCGGCCCCAAGCTCCTCTTCGGACATGAACCGGACGCTGGTGCGGATGGTGATCTTGCCCACGCCGTCTGCAAAAGACTCCACGGCGTTGAGCACGAGGTTCATGATCACTTGCTGGAGTTGGGCCTCGTCGGCGTCCACCCTGACAGGCCTGCGGTCGAGCTTCAGGCGCAGCGACACCTGCCGCGAGGACACCTTCAGGAGCTTGACCATGTCCTGGATCAAGACATTGAGATCGAGCGGCAAACGCGCCACTTGCCCCTGCCCGGCGTAGGCCAGCAGTTGGCGACACAGCTCACCGGCGCGGCGCGAGGCGCTGACGATGTTGGACAGCGCCTCTGAGACGCTCTGGGTGCGGCTGTCTTGCAGGGCCAGCTCGGCGTTGCCGAGGATCGAGCCGAGGAGGTTGTTGAAGTCGTGGGCCACGCCGCCGGCCAGAACCCCCAGGCTTTCGAGGCGCTGGCGCTGATGTCCATCGTCGGAGGCGCTGTCCACGCGCTTGGCGCGCAAAAACTCGGTCAACTTGCGCGTCAACACCCGGCCAATTTGCATAAAAAAGGCTTGCTCACCGCGCGTCCACAGCCTGGCTCTGGAACACTGATGCACGCCCAAGACCCAGGGCTCCCCCTCTTTGGGCCTCAGGACCAGCTCCATCTCCGAGCGGACGCCAAAATTCAGTGATGCTTGGGGCAGCCGGTGCCCTGCGGTGGGGTGAAAGACGATGGGGCCTTTGGATTCGAGCACCAACGGCGTCAAAATATGAGAGTCTTCCGCAGCAGGGATTCGGCCAATGCCCATGGCCCGAGCGCCGGGATAATGGGGGTTGCAGCGCTCGGCGGGCAGATCAAAAAACTCCACCCCGGGGCGGCACGGGTAGAGCAGCCAGGCCCGATCCACGCCCATCACCTCCAAGACCACGCCCATGGCTTCATCCAGCGCCCCCTCCATATGAGGCGCATCATCAAGCACACGCTCCAGGCGCTCCAGCGTCTCCTGCAGCGCCTGATTGCGCTCAAAAAGCTCCAATCGGCGACGCAACTCGGCGTTGTTGCTGCGCAGCGCTTCCAGCTCCTTAAGGAGCTTGAAGTACTGATGTTCGGCCACCTTTCCCCCCTTCAGCAAAGGCGATGTTGAGCGCTGGAATGCAGCCACACACTCCAATACACTGCAGAACCGACGTTGCAAGACATACAATGGCCGTCAGGCATCCACGGCAAACCTTGAGCGAACCCCCTGCATGTCTTTGCAAAGCGCTGGCTCAAATCAGGAGCGTTTGTGCCAATTGAAGCTGCGTTCCAGCCCACAGCCCCCCACACCTCAAAGCCCCCAATCTACAACCGGCCATCCTTTCTCAAGACCAGACACAGCCTAGCACCCGGCGAGCATCACTCCAACAGGTTATCGGGAACGGGCATGCCTTTGCGGTGCTCTCGAATGTCCACCGCGGGTCTTTTGCGCCTGGGTTTGGGGCGCTTCTCAAGCGCCGCGTCCTTTTTCTGTCCGGCGTCCGCTGCGCCTTTTGCCTCTTTTGTCTCTTTTGCCTCTTTTGCCTCTTTTGCCTCTTTCGCATCGGCATCGACACTCTGGCCAGCATCGGCAGGGGGCTCAGGGGTGGGGACGCCTGCGTCTTGCGCCTGCTCAGGCCCACCCGCGGGCGCATCGACGGCCGCTGGTGTGCCTTTGGAGGGTGCCGACACAGGCGCGGGCTGCTGGGGCTCCTCCTGGCCGGCAGGAGGATCGGCCGCCTCGCGGTGTCCCACGGCGCGCTGACAACTTAAAAAGGCGCCTGCCATCAGCGCCAGCCCCACCGAAAACCCAGCTTTAAGGCGGCGACCCCGCCGTCGCCGACGCACCAGCGCGCTGGCATCTTCGGGCTGACAAAATGGGGCTTTGGGGGCATCGCCAGATTGATCATCGCTTGACATGGCTGACCTCCATTCGTTGGGGCCGGGGCGCATCCACCACGGGCAGAGACTCGGGTTGCGGCCAGGGGTAGACGTTGGGGTCTTGATCTCTGTAGACCCCAAAGATGCTCAGCAAACCTTCGGTCAACTGCGCAGGGTTGGGCACGCGGGGCATGACGTCGGTCATGTGCGCCACCAGATACCATGCTCGAAAAGCGGCGTAGAAGAAGTCGTTGGTCGGCAGCTTGATGAGTTGGCGCACCAGGGGCAAGAGTTGGGGCAAGGCGACCGTGATCGCAAAGAGCTTTTGGAGGTTCTCGATCTGGCGCTTTTCCATCTCGGAAGAGAACTTCAGGACCGAGGTGGTGTAGTAGCTCTGGTCGATGGCGTCAAAGTCGCCGTCGAAGTGGCCATGCTTGATGGCGTAGCGCGCCACGCCGGTGCCCGGATAGGGCGTGCAGAGGGTGGCGGCGGCGTAATCGACGTCCAGATCGATGTTGAGCTGGAGCGTGGCCAGGTCATCCTCCAGGGTCCCGCCCGGGATGCCCAGGATGTTGTCCGAGAAGACCACGATCCCGGCCTTCTTCAAGCGCTCGATCCCCGCCACCAGCTTATCCATCTTGATGTTGCGCCGCAGAACCTCGTTGGCCAGCCGCTCGTTGGCCGTCTCGATGCCCACGTTGACGGTGTGGCACCCGGACCACGCCAGCAAATCCACAAACTCCTGCTTCATCATGTCGGGGCGCACATGGCAGTAGTAGGGCAAGCCGATCTCTTTGCGGTAAAGCTCACCAAAACGCTTAAGCCATTTGGTGCTGTAGACAAAGATGCTCTCGCGAAACCCAATGACCTGCAACGGGCCCTGGCGTTTGACCGCCGCCAACTCCGCCACCACGTCTTCAGGACTGCGGATGCGGACCTTCTTCCAGCTGCCGCCGTAGTGGTCCACCAAAGAGGGGTTGAAGCAGTAGCTGCACGGAAACGGGCAGCCCCGGTTGGTGGTAAAAGACTTCAACGGCCGCTGCCGCAAGCTGTCATCGTACTCGTAAAGCAGGTGGCGCGGCGGATGCGGGATCTCATCCAAATCGCGGCGCAGCGCCCTTGGCCCATTGCGGTAAACCACCCCATCGACCTTCACCCAAAGATCGGCGATCGAGCGGTACTCGCCTCCAATGGCCAGCGCATTGCACAACTCCACCGCCGCGTCTTCGCCCTCCCCCCGGCAGATGACATCCAAGCCGGGCGTCATGATCACCTCGGGGAAAAATGTCGGGTGGGCGCCGCCCATCAGGCTGACAAAGCTGTGGACCTCTTTGAGGCGCGCGTTGAGCCCAAGATAATACTTGTGCAACCCGGTGGTGGCGCTGTAGGCGATCACGTGGGGCCTCCAGTCATGGACCACCTCGACCACGTCGTTGCCGCGCGTGCCCGTGAAGCGACACGTGTGACCGGCCGCCATCAAGGCCCCCGCCACATAGAGCGAGCCGATGGGCTCGGCGCCCATCAACTCCTTGACCACAAAGAGAACCCTTATCCCCATCGTTTCCCCCATCGAGTCCGTGCCCAGACACTGCCCCACCCTCAACACGGCGCCCTCAAACAAACGCGCCGCTGACCACGCACGTTTGCGACCGGCGACAACCATCGCCCAACACCTCAAACGCTCCACGTTCAGACAGTGACCTGATGCATCTTACAGGTCCGTACAACCAACCCGTACCCCATGATTCTTCCAAAGCGCGCACAATGTCGATGGTTCAATGCAGGCGAGGTGGTGATGAAGGGCACATCGGTCAGAGCGACGGCGACCAAATAAACCAGGCTCAATTTCAGAACTCACGGTTTAGTTGCATCATCCAGACAGAGGGTTACCTTTGTACGCGAACACAGAAATAGGGCACACGCGCGCGATGACATCAGCCGCCGACACCTCTTGCGCACCTTTGAACCAGGGCACAGCCTTGTGCGCTGGACGCTACACGACCGCCGAGCTGCTGGCCCAGGGCGGCAGCGGCGAGGTCTACAGAGTCTACGACCACACCCAGGGGGTTTGGAGGGCGCTGAAGCGTTTGCATCAGGAGCATGCCACCTCTGCGCTGGAGCGAGAGTTTTCGCTCCTGGCGCGCCTCTCACACCCCTGCCTTGTCCAGGTCCACGATTTCTTTCGCCAGCCCGAGGGCCGAGCGTGTTTCACCATGGACCTGCTCGACGGCGCTGGCGATCCACAGCGGCTCCAAGGACTCTGCCTGGACGAGGTGATCCTGCTGGCGCGCGACCTGCTCTGGGGTCTGGCCTACCTGCACGCCCAAAACA
Source organism: uncultured Pseudomonadota bacterium (assembly GCA_937123825.1). Classification (GTDB taxonomy): domain Bacteria; phylum Myxococcota_A; class Bradymonadia; order Bradymonadales; genus CAKZKQ01. The sequence continues at coordinate 25,889 of CAKZKQ010000201.1, read as the reverse complement.
TCCTCCACGCCGACATCAAGCCGGGCAACATCCACCGCCCAACCCACGGCGGACCTGCTCGCCTTTTGGACTTTGGGCTGTGGCAGACCGGCGAGCAAAACACCGCCTGCGGCACCCTCCAGTACATGGCCCCCGAGCTGCTTAAAGACCAACCCCACAGCGTCGCCAGCGACCTCTATAGCCTTGGCGCGGTCCTCTTTGAGGCGCTCACCGGCCACCCACCCTTCGCCAACGCAGACACATCGCTGGTTCAAATGAAGCTGGAGGCCCCCGCCCCCAGCGCCCGACAAGCTCGCCCCAACCTCCCCCCAGCCATCGACGAGGTCATCCAGCAACTGCTCCAAACAGCCCCAGAAGCTCGCCTGCGCTCGGCCCAGGAGGCCGCGTGGGCGCTGGCCGGGGCGAGCCAGGCGCAGGAGCTCTTTGCGCCCATTTTTACCCCCGGCGCTGGCGGGCGCCTGAAGCTGGTTGGACGCCACCAGACGCTGCAGACGCTGAACCAAAAACTGGGCAGGCAGCACACCCCCACGGAGGCCTCGGTGGTCTGGCTCTCGGGCGACGTCGGCGTGGGAAAAAGCCGGCTCATCGAAGAGGCCGCCCTCCAGGCTCGACGTGATGGCCACGAAACCTTCACCGTCACCGCGACATCGGCCGCCAGCGAGCTGTGCACAAGGTTGAACCTCAACCCAGACTGCGCGCCGGGCTCCGAGCGGTGGTGTCAGGAGTTGACCGACGCCCTGATCGCCAACGCCCCTGACCGCAAAAGCACGTTGGTCTTTGTGGACTGTGCAGCATCGCTGGCACCTCCAACGCGCCAATGGCTGGCCTCTGTGGCCAAACGCGGCGGCCACTGCCCGTTGCAAATCGCCGTCGCCGCGCGCCCACAGCAAAGCCCCACCGAAGGTGCCCGGATCCAGCCGCTCGACGCGCTCTCCCACGACGGCACCGCGCGCCTGCTCGGCGCCGCGCTGGGCATGGATGACCCCGAACTGGTCGACGTGATCCACAGGGCCACCGACGGCAACCCCTCGATGGCCCTGCTGCACCTCAAACACCTGACCTCAACACGGGCGCTGCGCTGGCACAAAGGCCGCTGGCGCGTGGACATTGACGCCGCGCGCCTCCAAAGACCCGATCACCTCTGGAGCGCCCGGGTCGGACAGTGGCTCGACACCCTCGACAACCAGGAGCACGCCCTCTTTGAGTTGGTGGCCATCTTTGAAGACGGCGCCCCGACCGACGCCCTTCACACCCTGCTGCCGGGCGTCGATGTGGACGCTCTGGTCGCTCGCCATACCGAAGATCTCCACCACCAAGACACCCTGCAACTGCGCCAGCGCTCCATGCGTGAAGGGCTCCTGGAGCACTTGCCCCCCGCTCGGCGCAAAACCCTCCACCAGCGGGTCCTTGGGTGGCTCGACAGCACCCCGGAGCCCGCGCTGACCTCGGTGCTTGAACATGCACTGGGCGCAGGAGCGCTGACGCGCGCCGCCCAGGCCGCGATGGTGCTTGGCCGCGCCGCCAACCAGCGCGCGCAGCCCTGGCAAGGCGCGCGCATCATCCGTCAGGTCGCGCTGGCACTCGAAGCGGCCCAGGCGCCCGCAGAGCTGGAGCGCGCTGTGCTCCAGGCGCTCGGCGAGTCCCAACTGGCCGCCGGTCAGGTCCGCGAGGCCACCGCCAGCTTCTCCAAGGCGCTCTCGCTCCATCCATCCCCGCCCGGCGCGCTTTGCCTGGCGCTGGCCCAGGCCCTTGGCGAAGCGGGGGAGCACCAAAGCGCGCTGGAGGCCTTTGAGGCCGCCCACCAAGCCGCCGACTCCAGCGCCGAGTTGGACATCCACTTTGGCATGGGGTGGTCACTGACCATGCTGGGGCAATACAAAGAGGCCAACGCCCGGTTTCAAGAAGGCCTGAGCGCCTCCACAGCCCTGGACGACGCCAAGGCCCAGGCACGCATGCATTACGGTGCAGGCACCGCATGCTGGCAATCCGATCAACACCAACAGGCCACCAAACACCTGACCCTGGCCGTCCAGATGGCATCCCACACCGCCCAACGCCGCTTGCAGGCCGACGCGCAGTTGGGTCTGGGGACTGCGCTGCGGCACATGGGCAAGATGGCGCAGGCCAACGAGGTCTACCAGCAGGCCGCCGACGCCTTCAAAGTGCTGGGTCTGCTGAGTCAACAGGCCAAGTGCCTCAACAACATGGGCGTGGTGGCCTACCTCCAGGGAGACTGGGCCGAGGCCCAGCGCCAATGGGAGACCTTTGAGGTCCTGGTTGAGCGGCTGGGCATGGACATCGAGGTCGTCAACGCCTGCAACAACCTGGGCACCCTCAACAAAGATCGCGGCGCCCTTGAGAAGGCCGTGAGCCTCTTTGACAAAGGGCTGCAACGGGCCAAACGCATGGGCTACGCCCGCATTGAGGCCATGCTCCACGGCAACCGCGCCGAGGCCCTCATGCGCATGGGCAAGCTCCAGGACGCGGCGCTGGCGCTTGACACCTGTCAGCGTCAGGCCGAGGCCCTCGACGCCAAAGGCGAGCTTTTGGAGGTGGAGCGACGGCGCGCCCAGTTGTGGCTGGCGCACAACGACCCCTCGGCGGCACTTCAAACCGCCCGCGACGCGCTGCGGTGGTCCGCCGCACAGAACGCCCCGTTGGAGCGCGCGCTCTTGATGAGCCTCCAGGCCATGGCCCAATCCCAGCTTGGCTCCCCCGAGGCGGCGCGCCTGACCATCGGCCAGGCGCTGGAGACGCTGCGCGAGTTGGGCGCCCTCTACGAGTTGGGCCAGGCGCTGGTCATCGCCGGGAAGGTGGCCCTGTCCGATGACCGTCCACAAGACGCGCGCCTCCACCTGCATGAAGCCACCGAGGTTCTTGAGCCGCTGGGCGCCATGGCCGAGTTGACCCAGGCTCGCCGGACCCTTGAAGAGGCTGTGGCCACCGTGCGCCGCGAGCACCAGACCCAGCACCGCATGAAGATCGTGCTGGAGATGGCCCGGCGGCTTGGCACCCACCAGACGCTGGACACATTGCTGCTGGAGATCGTCCAGGCCGCCCTGGAGATCACCGGACTGGAGCGCGGCTTTGTGATCCTCTTTGATCAAGACGGCCAACCCACCATCCAAGCGGCCCAAAACATCGACGCCGATCAACTCGAAGCCCGCTCCGACCGCCCCTGTTACAGCATCGCCGCGCGCGTCTTTGAGCGCCGCGAGCCCGTCGGCGCGCTGGACCTCGATCAGGATCCGCGCTTTGGCGCGCAGGCCAGCGTGCTCTTGATGGGCATCCGCAGCGTCCGATGTGTCCCGATCCTCTCCCAGGACCAGCCCATCGGGGTGCTCTACGCCGACAGCCGACAGGTCGCCAGGGCCTGGCAGATCCAGGAGGACCTGGAGCTGCTCGAAGCGCTGGCAAGCCAGGCCGGTGTCTTCATCCACAACACGCGCCTGCTGGACAAGGAGCGCCACAAAAACCGCTTGCTGGCCACCACCGCCCACGAGATCAACCGGCCGCTGTCCTCCTTGCTGCTCTTTGCCCAGGATCTGCTCCACCACAGCCCCTCACTGGACGATGAAGACCGCACTGCGGTGGAGATCATTGAGCGTCAGGCCCGACGCCTCAGCCGCCTGACCAAAGGCATGCTGCGCATGGCGCGCACCAGCTCCGAGCAGCTTCGCCTGGAGTTGATGCCGCTGGAGATCGGCCCGCTGCTGCGCGCTGTGGCCGCCGAGCACATGCCGCTGGTCAACCAGCAGGGGCTGAACCTGGAAATCTACGCGCCCGCAGACATCCAGGCGCTGGGCGATCGAGATCGCCTCATTCAAATCGCGACCAACCTGCTGGGCAACGCCATCAAGTTCACCCCACAAGGGGGCACCATCACCGTGCGCCTGCGCCAGGGCCCCACCGAGCGCCCATCCCAGCAACGCAAGCGCTGGGCTCGCCGTGTGGAACCCTGGCAAGCCCAACAGGACCCCGACCATCAGGTCGTCATGGAGGTGGAAGACTCCGGCCCGGGGATCGCCAAGGAGCACGCCCAACGCATCTTTGAGTCCTTTGTGCAGGTCCACCCCGAGGCCGAAAAACGCAGCGCCGGTGTGGGCCTGGGGCTGTCCATCGTGCGGGAGCTTGTGGCCGCGCACCACGGGCGAGTTTGGGTGGAACAAGCGCAGCCCCACGGGGCCCGTTTCTGCGTGGCGTTGATGGCGGTCAGCAAAAAAACACACTGAAATTCAAGTTCCTGATGGATGGCGCCGATGGGGGCAAAAAGAGCATTTGTGTGGTGCCCCATTGATCCAACTCAGGACAAAGCCATGGTCAAGCCGCCCCAATCATCCTTCAAGGGTTTCGAACCCAAAGAGTTGTTGCGCCGCCGCCTGCTGCTTTTGTGTCTGCTGACCGCAGGGCTGCTGGTGTGGTTCCATACCACGGGCCAGGAGGTCGTGGATGACGCCATCTCCCAAAGCACCCAGACCCCTGTCCACAGCCCAGACTACAACCCTGAGTATTTCCACCGCACCGTGGCCGCCAAAAAGAAGCGGCCGCCGATGCTGGCCATGAACCTGGACGAAGCGCTCATGCGCGGCACGTACATGCCCGTGACCCAAGGGCACGTCGTGGCCAAAATCACCAACGAAGATGTGGAGGAAAAGCTCGCCGCCATGGGCTCCAAGGTCTTGTGGCGCAGCCCCTTCACCGGAAAAGTTCGTCTGGCCGTGCCTGACGGCTCATCCCCCCAACGCTTCAGCCAGGACCTGATGGACGCAGGTCTGGTCAAAGAAGCCCACCCCGACCCCGTCAGTCAGGGCGCATCCATCAATGACCAGGCCCCCCTCAAAGCGCTCCAATGGCACCTGAGCGCCCTTAACATCGGGCCTGTCTGGGCCGCTCGCCCCGAGGGCTTCGCAGGCCAGGGTCTGGTGGCCATACTGGACACTGGCGTCGCCTACGAAGCTTACGAAGACGAAAGCGGTCAATACGACCTCCACCCCGACCTTGAGGGGGTCCAATTTGCCCAGGGCTACGACTTCATCAACCTCGACGAGCACCCCAACGACGACCACTCCCACGGCACCCACCTTGCCACGCTGATCGCAGGCAACGGCACGGCGCTGGGCGTGACCCCGGGCATGGGGTTGATGCCCGTCAAAGTGCTCGACGCCAACAAAATCGGCACCGAGAGCGCCCTCATCGACGGCATCCACTACGCGATCGCCGCTGGTGTCGATGTCATCAACATGAGCCTGGCCTTCCCCCCCGCCTATCGGCCCGGCCAGGACATGGAGGACGCCATCGTGGCGGCCCGAAACGCGGGCGTCACCATGGTCGCAGCCTCGGGCAACCAGGGCCTTGAGTTGGTGGCCTTCCCCGCCGCCTTCCCCGACGTGATCGCGGTCGGCGCCGCCTCCCAGGACCCCGACACCGGTCGGGTCATCCCCGCCCCCTACAGCAATCACGGCCCCGCGCTGGATGTGCTGGCGCCCGGCGGCAACATCGAGGCAGACGCCAACGGCGATGGACACCCGGACGGGGTTCTGTCGGGGACCTTTGCGCTGGGCGATCCACTTCAACCCGGACACTGGTTTGTGGCGGGCACCAGCGTGGCTGCGGCGCAGGTCTCGGCCCTGGCCGCCGTGCTTCACAGCGAGGGGGTCGCCTCACGCGACGTCCGCTGGACACTCCAACACACCACCCGCGCGGTCGCCGACCACAACATCGGTGGCGGCTTCAGCCACCACAGCGGCAAAGGCCTCGTCGACGCTCAGGCCGCCGTGGAGGCCGCCCGCGATGGCATCGACACCGACCGCTCAAGCTACGCCGTCAACGCCGTCGTGGCCATGGCCGAACACAACGGCCAGTGGCGCACCGTCGTCCTGATGGAGGCCGTCGAGGTCCAAGGCCAGAACGTCTCGCCCGCTGCCGGGGTCCGGCTTCACTTTGATTGGGTCGGCGATGTGGAGGGCAGCGGCTGGTGCGTGACCAACCGGCGAGGACGCTGCAAAAAGGCTTCAGGGGCGATGGATGCGCCTGCCAAACTCTTTGGCGCCACGATCCATGGGGTCGAAGACGCGCAGCGCAACCTGCACCGCCCAGGCAGCTTTGCGCGCTTTGAAGAGCGCTCCTGGCGACTGGCTGCATCGCTGGGGCGCGGCCTCTCGGGCCAGGAGATGGCCTTTGCCTACGCGCCCGCCGCGCTGGAAGAGCTTGAGAACATCATCCAGTACCCCGTCCGGCCCACCATCACCATCAAAGCCACTGGCGCTGGTCTGGCCAGCAGCGCCACCGTCCTGGGCGTCGATATGGACCACTTCCTCCAATCGTCGCTCTCCGCGCACTACACCGTCCTGCAATCCTTTGGCACTGGCTTGGCAAGCAGCGCCATCATCTGGGACCCGGTCTTCTTCCACCCCTCTTTGGCCGCCCAGACCGACACGCTCGTGGTCGTCGATCAACTCCAGGGCATGGGCCTGGCCAGCAGCGCCATCGTCACCGGCAACCTCTGGCGGCCAGTGTCGGACTACGTCTCGGTCTTTGACCCCGGCGTGATGCAACTGAGCACCGGCGCGGGTCTGGCCAGCAGCGCCATCGTCCTGGACCGCTCGCTATGGAACCCGGCCTTGCTGAGCCAACTCAGCCCCCCTGTAGACGTCTTGCCCCAAGGTGTGGGACTGGCCTCTTCGGCGTTCATCTTTGAGTTGACCCCGCAGACGCTGGACTTCATGGGCTTTGATGGCAACTTGCTGCAAACCCAGGGGATGGGGCTGGCCTCTTCGGCCTTTGTCTTCAACGCCGCCGCAGATCTATACTCCACCACCACCATAGAACTGACCTCGATGGCGCTGCTGGACACCGACTTTGAGTCCACAGCCCAGGGCCACGGCACCGCACAGTGGGTCCAGCCCTGACACCACCACCGGGGCGACCCACACGGAGCCCCATGGACATCGATCGCCTCAACCAACTGGCCGACCGGCAACGCGTCTTCAGTTCACCCAGCACCGGCTTTCACATCATCAACTACGACACGCGCTCTTTTGACGACGACCGCTCCCCTGCGCTCTTTTTGGATGGGCACCAGGACACCCAACACGTCAAGATCGACATCGCGCTCTCCATTTGGGACTTCCACAAAGGGGAGCGCATCATCCGAGATCTCAAAATGCAGCGGGCTGTGTTGGTGGGATGCAAAAACATGGACCAGCAGATGGAACGGGTGGAAGCCTACTTTGAAGGCTGGCTGATGGCGATGGAGCGCTTGTGGCAAACATGGCGCGATGAACCCAGCGATGACGCCTTCGCCACCGCGCTGGAGGTCTGCATGCCGATCGATCTGCTCTTCCCCAGAGTGCAGGCCCTCAAACGGCCCAAAACCGCCGAAGACTTTGCCGAGCGCTTCATGCAACCAAGTCGCCTGGGCAAATACCTGCCTCCCCCCAAAGACCTCAAAGCCTCTGAGGCGTGACCCAAACGCCGCCCGACCCCCAAGCGCGCTGCTCCACACCGGCAAGACGCGGGCTTCTGGGCTTATTGCGGTGGCAATTTGGGGGCTCGAACCAACATTGAAGCCACTTCTTTTTGGAACGCCTCTGGTCCCGTCACCGTCACCCAGGCGTGGGGCGAATCGGCAGGCCAACGCAGCGTCGCCCCGACCCCTGCACAACACTGCCGCTCCAACCCCACCAGACGCAGCACATCCAACACCGCCGAACCCTTGATCTTCAGCGTCACGCCAGACGGCGCCGGAGACCAACCCACCAAAGCCTCATTGACCACGGTGGCGATCAACGCGCGTCGCGCGTCGAGTTGTTGCGGTGACAGAGCGCACTGCAGCTCCGAGCCCTCTTGGGCCTGCGCGGGCGACGGACAACACCAACCGGTCAGACATCCCCCCACCAAAACCGCACACATCGAGGCCGACACGCTCCAGATTTTCCACACACTCATGTTCTTATCTCCCTTGTCTTCATGTCCGACCTCAAGCCAGCAACAACGCTGACAACGGTCTCCACGGGCCGCATTTTGCGGCTCACAAGGGAGGCTACACCCTATACCTCACTATAGGGTCAAGACATTCATCCACACCCATCTTCCAAAAACTAACCTCCAGGCACCGATGCAGATGGGGCAAGTTTCGGGCGGCAGCGGGGAAGTTGTTGCTGGCATTAAGGAAGGATACACCAACATCCTAAACCCTATTCTCCCTCCTCTCTCTCCAGAACATGCAGGTCCACTAGGTAGACGTCATACAAACCCACATCCAATCGTTGGAGATGGGGGCTGAACCGACCGGAGCATGAACCTCATCGGCGTGGTCTCAGGCTATGATCTCAGCGACTGCGGCGCGCAGCTCGAGGTTGGCTGCAATGGCCTCAGCCAGTGCCTGGATGTCATCAACTTCAACGGCGCCAGGTGCACCCTGAGGCCCGGGCTCTCCCTGGACCCCTTGGAAACAACGTGGGCCGCGGTCTCCGCCGCAGGCAGCCAGCGTCGCTGCCACCGACAAGAAAAAAGAAAAGCGCATTTTTTATCCCGCCATTAATTAATGGCGGGATAAAAAATGCGCCTGTGTTGATAGGGGTCAAGAGCCCATCCACGCGTGTGCGGGGAACACCTGAATAACCCCCTTCAATCTACACACCTGGCATTAATAACCTCCTCTTCTAGGTCACAAATACACGCTGTACGATTATTTGAGATGTCTCCAATCACAAAGCCTTGGCGAGCTTCAAGTAGATCGCTGAAATGGGTGGCCAAACATTCAGGCAGTTCTGAATTGTTTCTGATGTATAGCTCTTCAGCGGACTGAATCGAGTACAGATTCAACTCTTGAAGGGAATCGTTTCCATAGATGTTGAGGCTTCCCCCCACAGTCTCCAATGAAGGGGCTATTATGCGCTCTAGGTTGTCGCTGCCTCCCACATCAAAAAATGCTCCGACGCTTTCAAGCTGTGGAATCCTTAGGGAAATGAGTGGTGGCTCACTTTGCGGATTTCGCCTGAGACGAAAGGCTCCTGCCACCTCGGTGAGATTAGACAGGTCCATTTCCCTTATTCCGGTAGTGAAGATATCTATGTTGCCATCGCCGCTGCTGAGCCCAACAGTCTGAAGTGAAGGAAGAAGTAATGATGCAAGGCTGATGTTGTGATCTCCACTGAGATCGCCACCAAGTATTTCAAGACTTGGCAGTTCTATCAGCGAACCTCTTTGTCGTGATGCAGAAAAGGTGAAAGACCCTTCGATTTCAACAAGGGACGTGGCAGAAAATCTGTCTTTGATGAAGACATCCACATCTCCTCCAACCGTTTCTAGCGCTGGCAGGGTTGCTGTTAGGTTTTGAATCGACAGTTGGCCTCCGACCCGTCGGAGATTAGGCAGAAGTATATTTTGAAAAGTATCGTTACCAATGATGCTCAGAGAACCCGTGATTTCAGTGTACTGGAGAAGTTGTTCGACATCGAAGCTGCTTGCGATTGTGTGATTGCCCTCCAGCACAATGGCTTCATCTTGATTGCCCCCTCCAGGCCCTTCAATGAGTGCATTGGTTCCGTCGGTGCATGTCAACAGCGCACTCCCATCTCCATTGTCCTCAATGCTACAAGAAGAACCATCGGCTCCTGGCTGACCAGGAGGGCCTTGTTCCCCCTGTAGCCCTCTGGGGCCTTCAAGACCGGGTTCCCCTTGGGCGCCCCTGAGTTCATCGGGAAAGTCTTCAATGAGGACATTAACAATCGCCAGCCTGAATGCTCCATCTTGAGCAAGGCTCCGAGCAATGTCCTCTGGTGATGCATCCCCAGAAAGCCCGGGCTCACCTCTGGGTCCTTGAGGGCCATCTTGACCTGGAGGACCCTGCTCACCTCGGATTTCATTGAGAAACCCAGGGTCACTTTTGAGCGCATCGATCAGTTGCTGCCTAAACGCGAGACTATCAAGCAACTCGCCTGCAACGGCCTCAGGCTCTACCCCTTCTCCAGGAGTTCCCGCCGAACCAGGCGGTCCTTGTTCACCCGGTTGCCCCTGACAGCCAACGAGCAGCAATACAAAAAGAAAGCAGAAAATGCGGACTGTGTTGTTCATATATTCGCCCTTTCAAAAGCATTCATCTCTTTTGTTATTTTTTACTCAGGGTAAGACCCCATCAAAGGCACAATTCCTTCATTAACTTGTTGAACATGCAATAACTATTCTGCCACACCAACACTCATTTAATCAATGCCAATCGAAAATGGTTGGGAGAATTCGGATGTCGCAAAAAATGCACGACGCGCTGTTCCTGCAAGAGGACAGCACGTTTGATGGGTAGTGGTTCAAGAAGGTCTTACTGATAATGTTGCCAGTGGATTGGAGTCAGGTACCTGAGAGCCGCTGCGATGCGTGTAGCATCGCCGCCAAAACAGGCAACCCCAACACACCACATACCCTGCGATAGACGCCCGAGGCTGCTTGCCCCGCCTGCCTGGATTCAATAGCCCCCCAGGCGCTTAACGGTCTTCAAGGCCCAAGAGGAGTTCGGTCTGCTCACAGCACGACCCCTAGCCCGTGTTGCCTGATCCACTGTCGAAACATCACACAACCCTACAGATCCCATTTAACGAGGACCGCACTGACCGGGCCGCAAGCCTCTTGGCTACCCCAACTCCACCTACACTACTCATCCCTACGCCAAAGGACCCCACCTGGCATAGAGGCGAGTGCTTGTAGGAGTTTCTCATGAACCTAACCACCAAGTTTCGATTGCTGTTGATCGAATACGAGGTGTTGGGTGTTAATGGGATGAGACTTTTGAAGGAGAGGCTATGGAGATGTGGGATGAGCCCGAGGGATATGTACCGCCGCGAAGCGCTGAGGAGTTGTTGGAGAGGTATGGGACCGGGGAGAGGTATTTTAGAGAGGCCGACCTTCAAAGAACCGAACTCCGATACGCTAATCTCCAATATGCCAATCTCCAATCCGCTAACCTCAACGGCGCCAACCTCCAATTCGTCAACTTCCAATCCGCTAACCTCAACAGGGCCGGCCTCCAGTGCGCCGACTTCCGGTGCGCCGACCTCCAACGCGCCAACCTCCAATCCGCTAACCTCAACGGCGCCAACCTCAGCGGCGCCAAACTCCAAGGTACTGACTTCCAATTCGCCCACCTTGTCAACACCAACCTTTCAAACACCAACATCGAGAGTATCTGCGAACAAGTGCATCGCGCCCCATATTCAATAGCGGTATGCATGGTGGATTGGCGGACCGTAGCCCGTTCCCTCAAAGCACCCAATTTGCACAGCACGCTGCTCAAACTGGGCATCCCTAATGTGTTTGCGACGTACATGATTGACTGTGCCAAATCCATGGACTCAATGGAGCTATTTACCATGCTGCAATCCGTTTTCATCAGCTACGGCGGTCCTGACGAAGACTTCGCGGAGAAACTGCGCGATGCCCTCAAAGCCAATGGGGTCAACACCTTCTTCTTCCCTGATGATGCGATACCTGGTCAGCGCCTGCACCGTGTCATGTTCAAGGGGGTCAACGAACACGACCGGATCGTTCTGATATGCAGCAAGAGCTCATTGACACGTCCAGGTGTGGTCAACGAGATCGAACAGACCATCCAGCGTGAGGCGCGCGAAGGCGGCAAGGAAGTCCTCATTCCCATCCGGCTGGATGGCTTTGTGTTTGGAAATGAATGGGCGCCAGACAGGCCTGACCTGCGCCAGAACATATGTGACCGTGTTGTGGCCAACTTCAGGGGCACCGATACAGATGAAGACAAGTTCCAGACGGCTGTGGGGAAGCTGTTGCTGGCATTGAGGAAGGATGCACCCACGTCCTGAGCCCTACTCTCCCTCCCTCTCCCCAAGGCATACAGGTCCACCAGACGGACGCCATATAGGCCTACGTTCATCCCTTGAAAATGAAGTGAGGGTTGAGCCGACCGAGCCGCAAGCCGCTCAGATGTCGTCGGCTTCAGAGTAAGTATTGCATAGCGCGGCTTTGGTCGTTGAGCGCGTGCTGCAAGGACAGAGGAAAATCTGCAAGCACGGCGGGCGCATGCTGGCCTACTTCAAGGGGAGGCTCTGAGTTCTCGGCAGCGTCCGGTATGGATGAAGCCGTAGGCAGCCCCCCCACCTGCGAGGGCTGCCGGAGCGAGCCCTTCGACGTTTTCTGGACCGAAGATCTCAAGCCAAGCCATTGTGGCCCCGGTGGCAATGAGCGTATCCACTATGGGCCAGAGCATCCCCTCAGTACATGCCTGCTCTTTGGTCTCCGGCTTCCAGTAAGCTGGTGATGGCACTTCTTCCACAAAGATAAAAGAGCACCCTTGCAAAAGCACCGCTGCCACAACCAAAGCAAAAATTCGCATTTCCAAGTCTCCATGTGCGTGCGGGGATAGGCCCGCGCATGATGACCTCCTGCAGGGTCAAAGATGTGTGCTGGTGGGCGATGCGTCAAGTTGGGGTCGATGTGCGAAGCGGCTCTTAGAGCGCGTTGGGTTTTGTCTGACGCGTGCCCTCAGAGCGCGCCTGGGTGCGCTTTCCTGAGGCTCGCCCCGAAGGGCTGAAGAGCGCCCAGACCAACATGCCGCCTCCGAGCACCAGACCGACCGACGCCGCCAGGAGCCCCAACATCCACCCCAGCGCGGGGGTGTGGCGGACAAACGCCAACCACTCTCCCACCACCAACGCCCACCACAAGACCCCCAACGACCAAAGCCAGCGTCTCATCCCTGTCACCTCTGTGCATGTTGCGGCCGCAATGCGGGCCGAGTTGCCAGGGGACATCGGGGCGATGTGTCGCGGGCGAGTCTTCGGGAGATGCTGGAGCGGGCGTTGTGCCGAGGGTCGGGCTTCTGTGCTTTGGTCTCAGTGGGGGCTGAGGTTCCTGCGGAGTTTGAAGTTGAGCCCAGGGGCGGCCCTAAGAACGGCCACGCCATCCTGGCCGAGGCCGCACCCTTCGGTGTCGAGCGCGATCAGGCCAGAGAGCCAGGGGGCGTTGGCCAGCGCTTCGGCGCCGTGGGGCCCAATGAAGTTGTCGGCCAGGCAGAGGGTGTGCAGGGCGGGCAGGTGGGCTTTTGTGGCCAGGATTTGGATGCCGCGCGCACCGATGCGGTTGAGGTAGAAGTTGAGCGACGTCAGGGTTTGGGTCCAGGGGGCCTGGGCGATGGCTTCCATGGCGCGGTCTTCGATCAGGTTGTCGCGCAGGTCGAGGTGGACCAGCGGCCAGTGGGCGGTGGCCAGCGCGGCGGCGCCCTTGTTTCCCAGGGCGTTGAAGCCCAGATCGAGGTGTGTGAGCCCTTCAAAGGCGTCGCCGTTGACCATGGCCTGCATGTGGGCGGGCTCCAGGCCTCGGCCGCGCAGCTCCAACGATCTGAGCCCTCGGGCGTCGGGGCAGTGCGCCAGGGCCTCCATCTGACGCACGGTGGGCGTCATCGTGTGCTCAATCGAGGCGGTCGAAGCGAGGCTGAGGCGAGGAGAGAAGCCCGTCTCCATGGCCTCTTTGATCCAGGCGGGGCGGGCCACGCGCAGGCGTTGGGGCCATCCCCAGCCGTCGAGCAGGGGGGCGGCGTAGTCGCTCAGAAAGAGGGCAGCGTCGTTGTCGACCTCATCCAGGATGTCACAGAGCGCTCGCCAGCCAGACAGAGTCTTTTGGCTGTAGAGGATTTGGCGGATGTGCTCGATCTGCGCGTTGGCTCTCATGGTCTCCGTCTCCAGTCAGGGCCCCTCTTCGTTGTGCATTGAGGCCGGGGTGCAAAACTGCTCGCATGGACCCTGATCACAAGACACCCGGTGAACATATTTTAACTGGTCATTCATACAGACACGTGCTAGTTTTCACGCGCACCTGATGCATGTGATGTGATGTCGGATTGTGAGGACAATCTGGCACAAAAATGGCCTGAAAAGACTCGATCAAACACATTGGGAGAAGACAATGACCGTCAACAACTTTACCTGGAACGAACTGATGAGCACCGACGTCCAGGGCTCCATGGACTTTTACACGGCCTTGATCGGCTGGAAGACCCAGGCGCAGGACATGGGGACCTTTACGTACAACATGCTCATGGCCAGCGACAAAGCCGTCGGCGGCGTGGTGCCGTTTGCCAGCTCCGAAGAAGTGCCGCTGCCCTCACACTGGGTGCCGTACCTGGAGGTCAAGGACGTCGATGCGTTCACCGAGCGGGCCAAGACGCTCGGCGGTGAGGTCTGCGTGCCGCCGACCGACATCCCCGGCGTGGGGCGGTTTTCGCTGGTGCAGGATCCTCAGGGCGCGATCTTCTCCCCGATGACCTCCTCTTCGGCAGCCGAGGCCATCGGCGACACCGATCCCGGCCCCGGCCAGTCGTGCTGGATTGAGTTGATGACCAACGACGTCGACGGCGCCAAGGCGTTTTACAGCGAGTTGGTGGGTTGGTCGTTTGACACGATGGACATGGGCGGAACGCCGTACACGCTGGCCAAAGAGGGCGAGCGGATGGTGGCGGGGGTGATGACCCCTTCGGAGATGTTCGCGGGGAGGCCTTCGTGGGTGACCTACACGGTGGTGGAGAACATCGACGGGGCGGCCGAGAAGACGGTGGAGCTTGGCGGCAAAGTGGCGGTGCCACCGGTGCCGCTGCCCAGCGGTGGCCGCATGGCCATCATCATCGACCCGACCGGCGGCGTGCTGGGGCTGTGGGCCAAGGCTTGAGCGCAGCCCGTAGTGCAGCCCACAGCACAGCCACTCAGTAGGTGAAGATGCAGCGAGTCAGGGGCACGCCGCGGTCAAAGAGCACGTGCAGGTAGTATTCCTGGCCCTCTTCCAGCTCCACCGGGGCGCCCATGCCGGGCATGACCTGGGTGGCCCCTTCGGGGACATCGCCGTAGGTCAGGCCGCTTTCGATGGGGGCGGCGTCCACGGCCACGTCCAGACGCCACATCGTGCCTTCGGGCAGGTCCAGGTTGGGCGGCACGCCGGGGTTGTCGGCGTCGCCTTCAAGCACGTAGATGTAGCGCGCCGGGCCGCCGCTCCAGTTGAGCGAGCCATCGCGGCCAATGCCCAGACCATCCTCACAAGCGCCAGGCTCGAAGATCAACTGGTCGTAGATCGGGCCGCCGAAGGGCGCGTACTCGGTGTTTTCCACGTCTTCGCCGCGCCGGACCAGCTCGTTGACAAAGAACTCCTGCATGCGGGCGATGTCGGTGGTGGGCGTGCCGGTGACGCTGCGGTCAAAGCCGTTGTTGTCTTCGGGGTCGTAGGCGCCAAAGCTGACCGAGTCGGCCAGACCCGCCATCATGGCCAGCCCCGTGTTGGAGATGGAGTCGATCCAGATGGGGCCAGTCTCGGTGTCCCAGCTTGAGGCGCCCGAGGGGGTGGCCGATTCGGTGTGACAGCACACGCAGGCGCAGGCCTCGACCTGCTCGGTCACCCAGTCCAGTTCCGCCATGTACTGCTCGTCCTCCAGACGCGGGTCGTCTTCGGGGGTCTCGGGCTCGATGAGGAAGGAGAAGTAGGGGCGCTGCGAGATGGGCACGCTGCAGTCGGCGTAGTCAGCGTAGAAGCGTCCCGGCTCGGTGCAGCCCTGGATCGACACGCGAGTGCAGACCTGACCGCCTTCGGAGAGCCCTTCGGGTTCGCCGTCGAGGGGCTCTTCACAGGACTCAAAAGGCGGGATGAAGACCTGGCCGGTGAGGCTGTCGGGGGGTTCTTCATCGGTGCAGACGGGGCCGGGGGTGAAGGCGCCGCCGACAAAGGTCTCGCAGCCAACCTGGGTCGCCGCGCAGGAGCCAGCGTCGTCGCCAATGCTGTAGAGGTTGTAGCCATCGGCGGCCGCGTCGCCCACAATGCAGGTGCCAAGGAGGCTGTCGATGGCGCAAGACGCGGTGGTGAATTCACCGGCGGTGTTGCCCAGGACCTGACCACAATCGGCCTCGGCGTCCGCCACCGTCCAGCCGCCCCCTGTGTACTCTTTGCACTCCGCGCCCCTGGAGAAGGGGTTGGTGTAGCTGCAACTGCCGACGGGCTCTACGGGGACGTCATTGTTGACGGCGTTGTTGCCGTCATCGTTGTTGCCATCGTCATTGTTGCCGTCGTCGTTGTTGCCATCGTCGTTGTTGCCGTCATCGTTGTTGGCGGCGTCACCGACAGGGGCGGTGTCTTCATCGTCACCGCACCCGACCATCCCCACAGCGGCGGCCAGCATTCCGACCAGCAGCCACTGCATCATTTGTTTTGTGCCAAACATCATCTTCATTTCTCCGGAGTCACGGGAGTCTTAAAAAAAGCCCATCGGGAGGTTCCGATGGGCTTTCTCACCACTCGATCCGATGTTTCCAGGCGTCACGGGTTGCGCGGACGCCCCTCAAAAGGGGCGGAAACATCGTGGAACAGTGCGTTTCACTGGTGTGCCTTATCCTGGATGGTGGCTCACTCGCCGGGGGGCAGGATGACGGCGTCGATGACGTGGATGATGCCGTTGAAGGCGGGGATGTCGGTGGCGATGATTTCGGCGCCTTGGATCTGCGCACCGTTGTTCTCGGTGGTGATCTGGGCGTCAATCTCAGCGGCCGTCGCCAGGCTCTGGGAGGCCAGGACTTCGGAGGCCGGGAAGCGGCCAGGCACGACGTGGAAGAGCAGGATGGTGGACAGGTCTTCGCGGGCCAGCAGCTCCTCAGGGGTGACCATCAACTCAGCGATGAGGTCCTCAAAGGCGGGGTCGTTGGGCGCAAAGACGGTGAACGTCTCCTCTTCGTCATCGAGCACACCGGCCAGGTCGGCTGCGACCACGGCGGAGAGCAGGATGGAGAAGTCGGGGTTCTCGGTCACGATGCCAGCGATCGTGGGCGGAGGCACGAGCACAGCGTCGATGACGTGGATGACGCCGTTGCTGGCGGGGATGTCCACGACGGTGATCTCGGCGTTGTTGAGGAAGACGCTGTCGCCCTCAACGGTGACTTTGATGTCGGGGCCAGCCAGCGTGGGCAGCAGCGAACTGCCAGCGACGCCCTCAGAGGCAAGCCCTTCACCCATCACGTGGTAGAGCAGGATGGTGGCCAGGTCTTCGCGGGCCAGCAGATCCTCGGGGGTGGTTTCCAGAGCGGCGATGAGGGCCTCAAAGGCAGCATCGGTGGGGGCGAAGACGGTCAGGTCGGCTTCGGGGTCCGAGACGGCGCCCACCAGATCGGCGGCCTCGAGCGCCTGCACCAGGATGCCAAAGTTGGCGTCCTCGGTGGCGATCTCAGCGATGGTGGGCAGCTCGGGAGCGGGGGGCAGGATGACGGAGTCGATGACGTGGATGATGCCGTTGAAGGCGGGGATGTTGGTGGCGATGATCTGGGCGCCGCCGACCTCCACAAAGTCGGGACCTTCAGAGACGACCTCCAGGTCAATCTCGGCGGCCGTCGCCAGGCTCTGGGAGGCCAGGACTTCGGAGGCCGGGAAGCGGCCAGGCACGACGTGGTAGAGCAGAATGGTGGCCAGGTCTTCGCGGGCCAGCAGCTCCTCGGGGGTGACCATCAGGTCGGCGATAAGGTCTTCAAAGGCAGGGTCGTTGGGGGCAAAGACGGTGAACGTCTCTTCGGGGTCATCGAGCACGCCGGCCAGGTCGGCGGCGACCACGGCGGAGAGCAGGATGGAGAAGTCAGGGTTGTCGGTGGCGATGCCAGCGATGGTCGGCGGCGGCAGCAGGACCTTGTCAATGACGTGCACGACGCCGTTGCTGGCCGGGATGTCCACGGTGGTGATGGTGGCGTCGTTGAGCAACACGCTGTCGCCGTCGATGGTGACCTTGATGTCGGGACCGGCGACGGTGGGGATGAGCGAGAGGCCAGCGACGTCGCCAGACTCCTGGCTGCCGATGGTGGCGTGGTAAAGCAGGATGGTGGCCAGATCTTCGCGGGCCAGCAGATCTTCGGCAGTGGTGCCAAGTTCAGCGATGAGGGCCTCAAAGGCGGCGTTTGTGGGCGCAAAGACCGTCAACTGGGTGTTGGGGTCAGAGACAGCGCCCACGAGGTCGGCGGCCTGGAGCGCCTGCACCAGGATGGAGAAGTCATCGCTGCCAGTGGCAATGTCCGCGATGGTCCCGGGGGTGTCGTTGTTGGGTTCGTTGTTCGGCTCGTTATTGGGCTCGTTGTTCGGGTCGTTGTTGTCGTTGTTGGGCGCGTTGTTTTCCGCGTTGTTGGCCGTGTTGTTGGGGTCAACGGTGTTGTTGTCGTCGTTGTCGTCGCTGCAGGCGGCCAAAGAGCCGACAACAAGAGACACGATCAGGGCCAAGGTCCATTTTCTGCGCAATTGCTCCATCATTCTGGAACTCTCCTACACACGGTTCTGCGGGGAGGAGGCCCTCACGGACGACACAATGGTATCGTCCATGCTCCGATGGCCTCCGGGCATGGCTTGTCTCCCCACGTTTGTTGGTCTGACTTGCGTCGATGTTGGGTGGTCGGAGCAGCGCGAGGTCAAAACCTGTGCACTACACCCCAACTCCCCATGGGTCTTGAATAGCTTTTGAACCAATTTCAACGCACAACCCTCAAAAGGCTCGGCTGGCGAAGTTAGAGGTTCAAAAAACACGTAAAAACGGCTATCAAACGCTCACACAGCGTCTGAGCACGGTTATTCAAGCCGTGCAAAGTCAAAAGATGCACAGGTTTATGAACAGTTTTATACAAAAATTGTTGTCACACTTTTTTTCGCAGCCCTGGCGCTGCGCCCCCTGCTGACCGGTGTCGAACTTCAACCCTTGATTTTTTTAAAACGATTGTTCTCAGGCCGTCGCTTTTGTAACCGCGTTGCAAGACCACAAAATCTCCCCCAAACCCCACCCAGGACACACGCATGAACTCGCCAAACCCATGGACGCCCCATCACCCATCCCTGCAAAACTCCTGGCTGTCCTGGCTGGAGCCTGAATTGCTCAATGCCCTGGAACATGGCCCGCAAGCGCTGGCCCCGCTGCTCGACTGCGTCCACCCAGGCGTCTACACCCTGCCTGTGCTGCGCGCCGAGGCTTGTCAGATGCTCCTCGACGACCTCGATCACCTCGAAGACTGGGCCCAGCAGCACGACCAACCCATCCAGCGCCCCAACAGCATGAACATGCACGGCGTCATCCTGGATCAATTTGGTTACAGCCCTGCCCTGGCCGAGCTCATCGCCAAAGTCTTCAAACCCCTGTGCGCCGACCTCTACCCCGAAGTCGGCGGCGCGACCCTGGACCATCACCACGGCTTTGTGGTCGACTACAGCTTTGAGACAGACATTGACCTGGGCTTTCACGTCGACGACGCTGAGGTGACCGTCAACCTGTGCCTGAGCGACGACTTTGTCGGCGGAGACCTCTTCATGCGTGGCCGCAGATGCTTCCACCACATCCAAACAGCCCCCAACGCCGACGAGCTCTTTGATTACATCCACACCCCGGGTATGGCCATCATCCACGCCGGCATGCACCGCCACGGGGCCTTTCCCATCGAGGGCGGACACCGGCGCAACCTCATCCTCTGGTGTCGCTCACACACCTACCGCCAGACCCAACCCCACAGCGCCCCCTGCCCCGCCTGGTGCGGCGCCCACACGGAGCACCCATGACCATCACCGAGCGGCTGTCATTCTGGCTCAAAGTCTCGCGCCCTGGCCTGTGGTTTCAGACCATCTGGCTCTACACCGTGCCCCTGGGCGCGGGCATGGACTGGCAGACGCCGGGGTTCTGGCTGGGGCTGGTCTACATGACCTGGCCGCTGAACTTTCTGGTGTATGGCTGGAACGATATGGTCGACTACGAGATCGACCAGAAGAACCCCCGCAAGGACAGTTGGCTCTTTGGCGCCCGAGGCACCAAAGCACAACTGGACGCCCTGCCCATCCCGATGGCACTGGCTCAAATCCCCTTTGCGGCGGCGTTTGTCTGGCTCTCAGGTTGGAAAATACTGGGTTTGATGGCCGCCATGGTCGCCGTCAACGCCACTTACAACGCGCGCATTGGCGGACTGCGCGGGCGGCCGCCCTTTGATCTCATCAACCCCCTGGGCTACCTGCTGGTGGTGCAGTTGGGGCTGTGGCTGGGCGACGGCGACCCGCTGCCGTGGGTGACGTACGTCTATCTGGGGCTCTTTTGCGTCCATGCGCAGTTGATCGGTGAGGTCATGGACTATTACAGCGACAAAGAGGCGGGGCGAGTGACGTCGTGTACGCTGATTGGGGTGATCGCGACCAAGTGGCTGATCATTGCGTTTGTGGGGCTCGAAGCGGCCCTGCTCTGGTTTCTCTTTGAAGACCCCGTGCTGGGCTCGCTCCTGGCCGGCGGCACCCTCTGGCTGCTCTGGGACCTGCTCTACTACAGCAAAGACCGCCAGTACTCGGTCAAAGAGTTCAAGCTGGCCGGCGCCGGCATGAACATCATCGGTCTGGCCTCCATGGTCTGGGTCTGGGTGTCGGGCAACATCACCACCGTCGCCTGATCCACCCCCCTTTGTTCTTCATCAAAGCCATCAACCACAAGATTCATAAGCTTTAACTTATCAATACTTACATATTTTAATATTGGACCCGCATGTAGACACTTCTTTAATTTGGGGCCTGTCACAAAGGACCGGCAAAGACCGACCCACACCAAGCCCCACCCCAAAGAAGGCCAAACCATGCACAGACGACAAACCCCCGACATCGAAACTCGCTCCCTGGACGAACTCTACCAAGAGGCGCTCAAGGAGGGCGGCGAGTTTGTGCTCCGCGCCGGCGGCGACAAGCCGGATCAGATTGACTACTACCTGGACAAGTTCAAGGCCCGCTTTCCCGACCTCAACGTCACCCACAGCGTCGAGTTGAGCCTCCACCACGCCCCGCGCTACGACAACGCCCGCGAAAAGGGCGGCCACACCCACGTCCCAGACGTCATCCAGATCCAAACGGCGCACGACATCGATTACTACGCCCACCACGGCCTGCTGGAGCCCTATCGCCCCAAAAACTGGGAGAAGGTCTTCCCCGACCACAAAGACCCCCATGGGCGCTGGACCGGCCTCTACGGCGTCACCTTCAGCAACTACGTCAACACCGACATTGTCGACGCCGCCAACGCCCCGCGCGACGCCCTCGACTACCTGGACCCCAGCCTGAAGGGCAAAGTCGTCCTGACCTACCCCCACAGCGACGACGCGGTCCTCTACCAGTTCTGGAACCTGAAACAACAATACGGCTGGTCGTACCTGGAGGCGCTGGTCGAGACCAAACCCACCTGGGTGCGCGGCACCGCAATGCCCTACGTGGCCATCAACAACGGTTGGTACGGCGCCAGCTTCACCACCTTCTGGGCCTTTGAGTCACAGCCCGAAAGCAACACCCGCTTTGCCTTCCCCAAAGAAGACTACTTCCTGACCTGGTTCCAGGGCGCCGGCATCCCCACCCAGGCCAAAAACAAAGCCTCCGCCCGGCTCTACCTCAACTGGATGCTCTCCGACGAGTTCCAGGGCCACTGGCTCCAGTTCCCCTCCCGCATGGACATCGAGGCCTCCGGCGGCCACAAATCCGTGCTCCACCACAACACCTCCCCCGGCGACTTCCACCGCTTCATGCTCCAACGCAGCATGATCGAGCGCTTCCGCTCCCAGATCGAACAGCTCGTCGGCCCCGTCCAAGGCACCGCGCCCATCGACATGGACTACAGCATCAAACCCTAACCCCCTCTCCCCCACCAACACTACCCCGCCCCTGACAGGTTGATTAAGCATTGTCCAACAATTGTCCCGTCACCCGACGGTCCAACAATGATGATCTCGCCGTCATTGATGCTCGACGAAACAGGGGTTCGTCTGTGTTCTTCTCTGTCGGGAAACACCCGCAAGAAAACAACAATATCAAAAGGGCCGAGTTCGAAGAATTCGACTGAATAGTCATGATAAGGCATAGGAAAGATGGGGCGTGTAGCCGCTCTCACTTTCTCTCAGGTTCAGAGCTCAGATTGTCTCCCCAGAAGTCAAGCCTCCGTTCCCAGTCCTGGGAAGGATCAAACCCAATGACACGGCTTACCTGTTTGCCTAATCGACGGGCTTCTTTCTTTCGATTCAGTTTCATCAAGAGCGCTGAAAGGTCAGCCATGGATCTAACATGGATTTGGCCACGATTGACCTCACCAGCTTTGCGAAATGCCCTTTCAGCATCCTCGTATCTCCCAAGGGCAACGTAATTCCGGCCTCGTACTGCCCAATGGTGAGCTTGTTTATTGTGGAAGGGTTCTGCCTCAGAAAAGGCTTTCTCGGCCTCAGAATGCATCCTCATATTAGCAAAAATGATAGCAATCTCATTGCGAGCAGTGCCAAACTCAGGATCTAATGCGACCGCAACGCGACACTCTCGAATTCCCTCCTCCATCATATCCGGTCGGTCTTGCCAACAACCGAGTTGCCCAAGGTAAGCCCCCATCTTAAAGTGACCCATAGCACCAGTGGGGTTGTGGGAGATAGCGGCGGCGATATGTTTCAACGCAACGGGGTAATTCTGAGCAGACCACTCTCGTTCAGCTTGCTCAATGCGACTTGAGTACCGCATAGAGTGAGGAAGAGGAACCTTAACAACCTGGAATCCCCGCTCTTCAAGAGAGATATTGAACCCTCCCATATTGAGCTTAAGCTCTTGAAAACCTTCTACTAAGGCTTCCACATTCACTACATCTCCAAGATTTCCCTCCAGCATTGAAGATATGGTTGTTTTGGTTTCTTCAGATGGAGCACCCAGCAGGTGACGCCAAGTTGCAGCCCGCTCCCACCAGTTACCGGTCAGTGCTCGGAAGTCAGCAGCCACCTCTTGATTCCATTTGGATTTTTCAACAAGCCTGGAGATAAGAGACCGAGCCGTTGCGCAGCGAGCCCCACCAAGAACCACCCACCACACAGCCAATTCGACCATGTAGCGTTCATCTTGGTTGAGTGCAGGAATGGTGCAAAAGCTGGTCCATTGAGCCACCAACTCCGCCGTTGTTCTCATAGCAGAGAGCATATCTTGGATACGTCGTTCGCCGTGGTGTTGCTTCAAGGCCCCAATCAGGACTTGGAGCCCAAGAGCAAAACGCAGACTCAGTTCCGTTTGAGTTCTCCCACCACCCGCCCGACTCAAAACACTCGATAAGGCCTCCAAGTTGTCATTTGTAGGTTGTGACTGGCCTGAGCGCCATGCAGCGATAGCCTGCGGTGACACCTGTACTTCGTCGGCAAGGGCTTCCACCGTCAGTCCTTCTCTTCTTCTTAGAGAATCAATCAAGTTTCCCAAAGCTCGCGCTGAAGCCCAGTCATACTCCCAACCCGGCTCCTGCCCATTAAGGAGTCGAAGGCCCGCCCAAGCTCCCCATCGAATCCCAATGTCCAGACAGAACATTCGCAGGTATGGGAGACCCAAGTATTCGGCCTTATGAATGGGATAGGAGAGGTCATTGAGTGCTGACGCCAATTCATCCCAAAGCAATGCGTACTGTCGAATCCCCCCTTGAAGCAATTGGTGAACAGGAGGTTGAACCTCACCAATCCGAACGGGAAGATTCAATTTTCTGGGGATCAGCGCATCGACGATGGTCTCCAAAATGACGGTCACATTCTCTACAGTTACCCGCTCACCTCGAAAGTATCTCTGGACTGTTTTATAGCTGACGTTGGGGACTTCCTCTCGGAGGATAGCCTTGAGTCGCATTGCATCGGCCACCTTCCCAATAAGAAAGCCACTGTAAGGCAATAAGAGCCCCTCTGAACTTGGGGCTGTGTGATAGAGATCCATATAATGCTCCTTGAGCCCTCGGGCGACCGAAGCCGCCCGAGGAAAAGACGCCCGTTTCTACTTCTTCTTATCAGACCCCTTAATGTTACGAGCGGCGGCTTTTTGGGCGCGAGCCTTGAAGTCTTGGTTCTTACCACTCTTGTCAGCCTGCGACTGAATGCGTCGGGCATCCTCAGCAGTCATTTTCTTCTCGGTCATGGTGTTCACCTCTTGGTAGAAGTCCATGGCTAAGCCAAGGAAACCGGCCTGTCCGGCACCCTCGACAAGGCCTGCCGGGAAGATATGGAGGCAGTCTCCTCCACACCATCAAGTTTGGTGGACAGTGACCACAGAGGCCGGAATTAAGGGACTTTATGGCTATCTCAACGGTCTGCTTGGCTCTCAACTCTAACCTCCCCCCCCACATAACTCGTGCTTTGCGCTTGGCGTACAATTCCTCCAAGGCCCTTTTGGGATAAGAAGTAAGCTCTCTCAAAGTACAAAAGGCGGTGATAAGGAACATAAAGTAGGCGAGAAGAAAGAGCTCAAAGGGTTCGTCGCTGAGAAAACCGTGGAGATTCTGTGGACCGACATGGACTACAGCATCAAACCCTGACCACCCCCTCAATCTCCCCGCCAACACCACCCCCGCGACTACGCAGCCCCTACCGGAGGGGCTGACTCGCCGCTTTTCCCACCCGCCAAACCCCACAAAAATCATTTTTTGCGCAACTGAAGCGCGCAGCGCCCGACAACCCCTCCTTGTGGCCCACCAAGGCTGCCTCCGGCGGCCCATCACCAGCCCAAACCCACAAGGAGCCCCTACCCATGCTTGCCCGAGTCACCTCAAGCGCCGTCCTGGGCGTCGACGCTCACCCCATCGCCGTGGAGGTCCACATGGCCTACGGCATGCAATCCTTCAAGACGGTGGGCCTGCCCGACGGCGCCGTGCGCGAAGCCCGCGTGCGCATCAAGAGCGCCCTGGTCAACACCGCCCTCGAATGGCCCGTGCGCAACATCACCGTCAACCTCGCCCCTGCCGACGTCCACAAGGCTGGCACCGCCTACGACCTGCCCATGGCCACGGCGCTGCTGGCCGCCTCCCAGCAAATCAACGCCCGAGGCCCCTCCTGGGCCCTGGAAGACTTTATGATCGCCGGTGAACTCTCGCTCTCGGGCGAGGTCCGCCCCATCCGAGGGGCGCTGCCCATGGCCATCTGCGCCATGGAGCAAGGCTGCAAGGCCATCATCCTCCCCGCCCAGAACGCCGCCGAGGCCGCCATCGTCGAAGGCCTGACCGTCCTGCCCGTGCGCCACCTGCGTCAGGTCGTGGGCTTCTTCCGAGGCCAGGAGCTGCCCGAATACGAGCCCGAAACCCTGGCCCCCATCGACCTGCCCTGCGCGCACATGGATTTCAACGAGGTCAAAGGCCAGGAAAACGCCAAACGCGCCCTCGAAGTCGCCGCCGCCGGGGGCCACAACGTCCTCATGGTCGGTTCGCCCGGCTCCGGCAAAACCATGCTGGCGCGGCGGCTCTCCTCGATCCTGCCATCAATGTCGTTTCAAGAGTCGCTGGAGGTGACCAAGATCTACTCGGTGCTGGGGCTCCTGCCCGGCGGCGCGGGCCTGCTCGACCAGCGCCCCTTTCGCTCGCCGCACCACACCATCACCTCGGTGGGCTTGATCGGGGGCGGGTCGGGAATGCCCAGACCGGGCGAGGTGAGTCTGGCGCACAATGGGATCTTGTTTTTGGATGAGTTGCCGGAGTTTCAAAAGCGCACTTTGGAGGTCTTGCGCCAGCCCCTCGAAGACCAGCGCGTGACCATCACCCGCGCCATGATGAGCCTGACCTACCCGTCGAGCGTCACCCTCATCGCCAGCATGAACCCCTGCCCATGCGGCTACGCCGGCGACCCCACCCACCCCTGCCGCTGCTCTGCCCAGCAGCAACAACAGTACCGCTCGCGCATCTCCGGCCCCCTGATGGACCGCATCGACATCCACATCGAGGTCCCCGCCGTGCGCTACCGAGAGCTGCGTCAGGTCGAAGGCGGCCAGTCCAGCGCCGAAATCCGCCGCCGCGTTCAGGCCACGCGCCAGCGCCAGGACGAACGTTTCCAAAAAAGCCCCGAAGTGCACTGCAACGCCCAGATGCGCCCAGCCCACCTGCGGGACTTCTG
>CAKZKQ010000200.1 GCA_937123825.1 uncultured Pseudomonadota bacterium | reverse complement strand
GCGAAGCCAAGAACCCAACCCATCGCAAATGCCATAAGGGAGCGCAGCGACCGCACCAAAAGGAAGCAAGCGCAGCGCAGCGACCGAACCAAAAGCGCAGCGCAGCAAGCGAACCGAAAGGGCAGCCAAGCGCAGCGCGGCAACCGAACCGCTCACGAACAAGCGACCGAGCGCCAGCGAGGAAGCGCAGCGAGAGTGAGCCACCCCTGTGGCATGCCTGCCACAGGGGTGGCGGTGTTGGCACAGTGATCTGGGGGGAGGGTGTGACTTTTTGGCGCGGGTTGGGTTTTGAGGCCGTTTTGGC
The DNA here is from genome assembly GCA_937123825.1 of uncultured Pseudomonadota bacterium. Classification (GTDB taxonomy): domain Bacteria; phylum Myxococcota_A; class Bradymonadia; order Bradymonadales; genus CAKZKQ01. The sequence continues at coordinate 20,995 of CAKZKQ010000200.1, read as the reverse complement.
GGGGGTTGGTGGATCTGGCATGGGTTGTGCGATTGGTGGGAGTGGCGAATTTTGCGTTCAGGGAGGTTCTCCATCATGAAGATGGCGCGCGGTGCTTTGATTTTGTTGGTTTGTGCCTTGGCAACATGGGCGGTGTCGGGGTGTGCGGATGGTCGTTTGGCGGCGGACAAGCCTCCGGGGGCGCCCGCGCCGACCAGGGTGGCTGCTTCGGCGTTGTCGGAGACCACGTGGTTTGAGGGCGAGCCGGGCACGGGGGTGGTGTTTCAGGACTTCCCTGCGCAGAACGACAAGACGAGCTCGGCCTGGGGCCCGATCATGACGGACGTGATCCAGCACCTGCCTTTGTCGTATGGCAACACGTACTACGACAATGACAAGATCACGTACACGCACGAGACCAGCCACGGCATCCACAGCCACATCCGCAACAACCTCAACGACACCGGTGAGCGCGCCAACGGGTTTTACATCCCTGGCAACCGGGCGGCGTTGGTGGTGGAGCCCAACATCCGCAAGTCGGACATCGCGCAGTATGTGCCGCAGGCGTTGCGGGGGTCGCGCTTTGAGCTTTACCTCATTGGCAGCTCGGACTGGGACGACACACCGCTCTACATCTGGGATGAGTGGAACGCGTACATCAACGGTGGTGAGGCCGGTGTGGAGTTGGTGCAGTCCAACCTGTGGGACGCCGGTTGGCGCGATGGGGTGGCGGGCCAGCTTGAGTTCACGGTTTACGGGATCGCGACCGCGATGGCGGTGCGGGACCTGGACGAGCAGTACTTCAACAGCAACACCCAGTTCCGCGAGTTTTTGGCCTTCAGCGTGAAGCGCGCGATGGACTCGTACCGCGTGGGTTCGACGCTTGAGACCTTCGCCTGGGAGACCCAGGACAACTACTACAACACTTTGGAGAACTCGCCCGAGGCCGCCGACATCCGCGACTTCGCCGTGGAGATCTTTGGTCAGCGTTGGACTGACACCAACCTCTTTGGCCGCGACGTGCAGCCGCCTGTGGACGACACGCCGATCGACGAAGAGGGTGATGACGACCAGATTGGCGATCCCAACGGCGATGATCTGCCCGACGGGATCGACCCGCCGCCGGCGCCGCCCGAGCAGGAAGACGACGACTTCACCCCTGGTGAGCCGGGCGATGACAACGTCGATCCGCCCCAGGAAGACGACGACTTTGAGCCCAACGAGCCGCCCCGTGGTGAGCCGCCTGCAGACGATTTGGACCGCGACGCGGTGCCCAACGACAAGGACCTGTGCTCCAAGACCCCTTACGGTCAGCGCGTGTGGCTCAGTGGTGAGTGGCTCGGCTGCGCCGAAGGTCAGTTCCGCGACCGCTTGCCCCCGGCTCAGGGTCCCGACTTTGACCGCGACGGCATCGAGGACAACTACGACCTGTGTGGCGACACGCCCTATCCTTCACTGGTGTGGGGTTCGGGTGAGTGGGCTGGTTGCGCCGAGGGCGAGTACCGCGACCGCGCTCGTCCGGGTGGCAACGGCGGCTTTGACCAGGACTTGGACGGCATCAACGACGATGAGGACCTGTGCAGCGACACCCCGCCTGGCGTTCCGGTCTGGGACAGCGGCGATTGGGCTGGCTGTGGTGAGGGACAGTTCCGGGATTGATGCCGGGCAGAGTTTGAGTCCACAGAGGACATGAAAAAACCCCGTGGCGTTTGGCGCCGCGGGGTTTTGCTTTTCTTGCGGTGGGTTGTACGGCCTTGTGTGTGTCAGGAAGCCTGGTTGGCCCGTTGTTCGGCGGCAAAGCGGCAGCTGAGCGGGCCAAGGTCGGCCCAGGGCACGTCTTCGCTGTTCTTCAGGACGCCTTTGCGGTCCGTGAGCACCTCGCAGCCTTCGCGGGTGACGACCACGGTGTGCTCAAACTGCGCCGAGAGCGAGCGGTCGGCAGTGAGCACGGTCCAGTCGTCGTCTTGGACTTCGCAGCGCCAGTCGCCGATGTTGATCATCGGCTCGATGGTAAAGACCATGCCGGGGCGCATGCGGGCCAGGGTGCCTCGGCTGCCAAAGTGGGGGACGTTGGGCGGCATGTGGAACGAGCGGCCGATGCCGTGGCCCACAAAGTCGCGCACGACCGAGTAGCCCTTGGCCTCGGCGTACTCCTGGATGGCGGCGCCGATGTCGCCCACGCGGCCGTTGGGACGGACCTGCTCGATGCCGATCTCCAGGCAGCGGCGTGTGATCTCGACGAGGTTGCGGGCCTCTTCGCTGGGCGTGCCCACGTAGAAGGTGGCGCTGTTGTCGCCGTGGAAGCCGCGCCGGGTGGGCGTGTAGGAGGTGATGTCGACGTTGATGATGTCGCCGTCCTTGAGCACCTGCGGCCCGGGGATGCCGTGGCACACCACCTCGTTGATGCTGGTGCAGATGCTCTTGGGGAAGCCCCGGTAGTTAAGCGGCGAGGGGATGGCGTTGTTGGCGATCGTGTACTCGTGCACGATTCGGTTGAGTTCTTCGGTGGTGACACCGGGTTTGACGTGCTCGCCGATCATCACCAGCGTGTCGGCCGCCAGTTGGCACGCCGTGCGCATCTTTTTGAGCATCCCCGGCGACATCAATTCAATCGATCCCATCTTAAACTCCGTACGTATCATCATACATAAAGACAGACGCATGGGTACTGGAGAACACCCTGGAATTCAAGCCAACCCCCCAGGCATTGCTCAAGAGAGGAACTTCAGGCACCTTTTGAAGGGTTGAATCAGAAGCTGCCAAAGGAATGCGACACACCATGACGATACAAACCCGATGGGCCGCGGCGTTGGCTCTGGTGATGACACTCTCTGCATTGGTGGTGATCGGCGGTCAGTCGATGGCCGCTGGTGCCAAAAAAGATCGCCTGGGCGATCCGCTGCCCAAAGGTGCGGTCATGCGCCTGGGCACGCTGCGCTACCGCAGCGAGTTTCGAGAGTTGTCGTCCGTGGCCTTCTCGCCCAAGTCCTCGCTGATGGCCAACGGCATCCGAGGCGACAACGTGGAGGTCTGGTCGACCACCAACGGGGCGCGCAAGCTCCTGCTGAAGACCAAAAACGGCGAGGCGGGGGCGGTGGCCTTCAGCCCCGACGGGCGATTGCTGGCGGTGGGCACCGAAGGGTCCGTGGAGCTGTGGTCCATGCCCAGCGGCCAGCGTGTTGGGGTCATGGGCGAGATGGACTTTGATGTCCGCGCTCTGAGCTTTGACGCCAAAGGCAAGAATCTGCTGGTGGCTGGCGGCAGCAACGACATCGCGCTGTGGTCTGTCAAAAATCGCAAGTTGGTTGGCATGCTTCAGGGTCACACCGCTGACGTCACCGCCGTGGCCTTTGCGCCCAAAGGCAAGGGGGTGGCCTCGGTCAGCAAAGACGGCACGCTGAAGTTTTGGAAGCTCAGCCGCAAGGGCGGCAAAGTCTCCCTCTCCGTGGAGGCCCACGACGGCGCCCCCGTCACGGCGCTGGCGTGGAGCCCCAGCGGCAAGAACGTCATCACCGGCGGCAACGACACCTTGAGGGTCTGGGAGCCGCGCCGCGGCACCCAGAAGCTGGAGCTGTCTGGCCACACCGGCAACATTACCGCCGTGGTCGCTGGCGCCAAAGGTCTGGCCAGCGCCGACGATGAAGGCGAGGTGATCATCTGGGACGTGGTCAGCGGCGCGGAGGCGCACCGGATGAAGGCCGATGACCCCAGATCGCTGGCGTTTTCCGAGTCGGGCGGTCGTCTGGCGGCTGCGGGGCGCGGTTTGAGTCTGTGGGACACCACCTCTGGCACCGACCTGTTGGGGAGCCTTGGCCACCGCAACGCCGCCCGCTCTGTGGCCTTCATCGGCCCTGAAGGCAAGTCGCTGGCCACCGGCGGCCTGGACAACACCGTCTTCATCTGGGAGACCGAGACCGGCCACGAACTCCAAATCCTGCGCCACACCTCTTCCACGCCCTTTGTCACCGTCTCTCCCGATGGGCGCTGGCTGGCGGCGGGCGGCGAGGGCAAGAAAGTGCAGTTCTGGGATGTGCCTGCCGTCAAAGAGACAAAGTCCGCCGGCCCCCACGACAAGCGCCTGCTCGCCGCGCGTTTCTCGCCGGCCGGCAACGTCATGGCCACCTCCAGCCTTGATGGTCTGGTGCGTTTGTGGGACCCCGTCACGGGCAAGCTCTTGCGCCGCCTGACCGGACGCGGCGGTTTTGCCCGCGGCCTGGCCTTCAGCCCCAAGGGCCGCACGCTGGCCACCGGCGTTCACAAAGACTGGCTTGGCGGCGGTCAGGGCGGCGTGGTCATCTGGCACGTCGACACCGGCGCGCTGATGTCGACCATTGAAACCGGCGAGAGCCCCGTCATCGCCGTGGCCTTCAGCCCTGACGGCGACACCATCGCCACCGGACACAGCAACGGCGTCATTCAGACCTGGGGTGCCACCTCCGGCCAACTACGCCAGACCCTCACCGGTCACTCCAGCCACATCCGAGGCCTGGAGTTCTCCCCCGACGGCACCATGATCGCCTCGGCCAGCACCGACAAGACCGTCCGGCTGTGGAGCGTGGCCGAGTCCAAAGAGATCAAGCAGTTCAAAGGCCACAAAGACATCGTCTACTCCGTTGCCTTCAACGCCCAGGGCACTCGGCTCGCCTCGGCCAGCGCCGACTCCACCGTCCTCATCTGGGCGGTGGACGCTCTTAAGAAACCCTGAATCCAAACGTGGCGGCTCTCTGGCCGACGTCGTGAGACACTTCGGTGCCTATTTACAGCGGGGGCTGCCTTTGGCCCGGCTCGCTGCGCTCGCTGCCATGCCCTCGAACGCCCTGCGGCAGCCCTGTGGGCGCTTTGGGGCGCTTGTGGAGGTGCGCGGGGTGGTTTGGTGCGTGTGATTGCGTGGCTTTGTGGGTTTGAGGGGGCTTATGGACGCGCCATGGTGTTCAATGGAGGGCTAAGGGCGACGGTGAAGGTGCGGTGGACGTCGTAAGTCCGGTGAAATGTCTCCAGCGCGGTGCGCGCCGAGCGCTCCACCTTGCCTTCAAAGACCTTTTGCCCGTTGACCTGCACCAAAACCGGCTTGTCCAGGTCCGCCATCCGGTCGTTGAGGTAGACGGTGACCTTGGACGGGGCCTTGTCGGTCTGGATTTTGATGGTCGTGCCGGTTTTTTGTGTCATCAAGTGGGCGCGAAGGGGGGTTTGGGGCCACACTTCGAGCCAGTGGACGATGCCGTGGTCCGAGCCGCGCGTGGGTTCAAAGGCAAAACGGGCCTGAATGGCGCGCTCCTGCTTCCTCAGCCAGGGCAAAACGTAGACGTTGAGGTCTGGAAAGTACTTGTGGCCCCCGTCTGGGACCTCGTAGTAGGTGTAAAAGGGCTTTCGATAGCGCTTGAAGTAGTACTCGACCTCTCGGGTATGCTCCACACCGATGGTGGAGTCCATGGCGCCGTGGATCATGAAGACCGGCGTGGCCATGATGTTGGCCACAAAGCGCTCCTGGCGTATTTTCCCCGCGCATCTGGGCACCAACGCCGACCACATCCACGGGTATTTGTGCCCAAGGTGCCAGGTCCCGTTGCCGCCGTTGGACAAACCCCCGATTGAGACCCGGTCTGTGTCCACATTGAAGTGTTTTTTCACCTCCTCAAAGACCCGCAGCGCCACCGCCTCCCCCGGAGGCTTCCACCACTCGCCGCGATACGTCGTCGGACACATCAAAATGAAGCCGTTGACCTCTTCCATGGTGAAGTGGCGCAGACAAGAGCGGTGATCTGGCCCCAATCCCCCGCCGTGGAGGTCAATGTGCATGGGCCAGGGGCGCTCGGGGTCGTAATCTCTGGGCAAAACGACGGTGTAGGGCAGCTCTTCCATGCTTTCGCCCAGCGCTGTGGCCTCAATCTGACGCCTTTCGTAGCGCGGATACTTAAAAGACTGCCCAATGGCGTACGCGGTGGCCAACGCGCCCAGTTCTTCCTGGAGCCGCATGGCGATTTCTGCCCGAATGCCGGGGTTGGGGCTGCGCAAAGCGCGCTGAATGAGGACAAGCTGCTCGTCGCTGGCCTCGATCTGGGGCAGCGGCACCTGTCTGGGGCGCACGCGCATGGGGCGATACTCGGTGGCGGTCCCCGTTGAGGCGCCCATGACAGGGGTGGGACGCCTGACGCGGGGTTTGTCGGCGTCGTCGCCTTTGCAGGCGGCGCTCCAGGCGGTTGCCAGCGTGAGGATCATCAAGATGTGCAGGGGTCGTCGCCGTTCCATGGCTGCTCCGCGCGCTTGCGCCGTGTTGACGGATGGCGCAGCCAAAGGTCAGTGTGGTAGACCTTGGTTGTCAAATCTTCTCAGCACGGAGCCAGGACATAGACCCAATGATGACGAGCAAGGACAACGTGGCGTTTGGACTGCTGGGCACGACACTGGACGCGGGGTCGGGAACCTCCCGTTGGTCCAGGTGGCGCCCCACGGTGGGACTCTTCCAAAGCGAGCACATGCTCTTCAAGCGCTTTGAGCTGATCTACCAGCCAAAGTTTGAAAAGCTGGCCAAGACCGTCATGGAAGACATCCAATATGTGTCGCCCGAGACCGAGGTCCGAGGCCACATCATCGAGTTTGGCAACCCGTGGGACTTCGAGTCCGTCTTTGAAGGCCTCCACAGCTTTGCCCGCAGCTACGACTTTGACCCGGACAAGGAGGACTACCTCCTGCACATCACCACCGGGACACACGTGGCGCAGATCTGCATGTTCCTGCTGACCGAGTCGCGCCACTTCCCCGCGCGCCTTGGGCAGACCGCGCCGCCGCGCCGTGGCGACCAGGGCTCCACCGGCCGCTGCACCATCATCGACCTCGACCTGTCCAAGTACGACCGGCTGGCCACGCGCTTCAACGAAGAGCAACGCGAGGGCGTCTCCTTCCTCAAAGGCGGCATTGAGACCCGCAACGGCCGCTTCAACCGCCTCATCGAGCGCATCGAGAAGGTCGCCATCGCCTCCAAGGCCCCCATGCTCCTGACCGGGCCCACCGGCGCCGGTAAAACCCAGCTTGCCCGACGCATCTTTGAACTCAAGCGCACGCGCCGTCAGGTCGAAGGGCGCTTTGTCGAGGTCAACTGCGCCACGCTGCGCGGCGACAACGCCATGGCCACCCTCTTTGGCCACACCAAGGGGGCCTTCACCGGCGCCCAGCGCGAACGCCCAGGCCTCTTGCGCGCCGCCAACGACGGCCTGCTCTTCCTCGATGAGATCGGGGAGCTTGGCCTGGACGAGCAGGCGATGCTCTTGCGCGCCATCGAGTCGGGCATCTTCATGCCGATGGGCTCCGACAAAGAGGTCGAGAGCGACTTTCAACTCATCGCAGGCACCAACCGCGACCTGTCCGAGCGCGTGCGCAAAGGCATGTTCCGCGAAGACCTCCTGGCCCGCATCAACCTGTGGACCTTTGCGCTGCCCGGCCTCAAAGAGCGCATCGAAGACATCGAACCCAACCTCCAATATGAGTTGGATCGATACACGGACAACACCGGCACGCGGGTGACCTTCAACAAAGAAGGGCGCGAGCGCTTTGTGCGCTTTGCGACCTCCCACGAGGCCCAGTGGCGCGGCAACTTCCGCGATTTGAACGCCGCCATCACCCGCATGGCGACTCTGGCCGACGGCGGAAGGATCAACATCGAGCTGGTCGAAGAAGAGATCGAGCGCCTGCGCCGCGCCTGGCAAGGCGTGGAGCCAGAAGAAGAGGGCGCCCAACTCCTGCTCGACATCCTGGGTGCGGAGAAGGCCGCCGAGCTGGACCGCTTTGACCGGATACAGCTGGCCGACGTCTTGTTGGTCTGTCAGGCCTCCCCAACGCTCTCAGAAGCGGGCCGGAGGCTCTTTGCACAGTCTCGCCAGCGCAAAAAGAGCGTCAACGACGCCGACCGCATCCGCAAATACCTGTCGCGCTTTGATCTGAAGTGGCACGACATCAAGAAGTAGCGATGGGTGGTGGCTGATGCAGGGCGCCTGGGTGTCGCAACTGCGCAAAGGGGTGGTCGAGCTGTGCGTTTTGGCGGTGTTGCGCCCAGGCGAAGCCTACGGCTACGAGATTTTGCAGCGGTTGGGACAGATCGAAGGGTTGGAGTTTTCGGAGAGCACGGTCTACCCCGTGCTTTCGAGGCTGGCGCGCGCGGGGTTGCTCTCGGTGCGCACGGCGCCTTCGCCCAGGGGACCGCGCAGGCGCTATTATGCGCTCACGCAGCAGGGCCAACAGCGCCTGCAAGACATGACATCGTATTGGCATCTGGTGGGGCGCAGCATGGATCGGCTCCTGGAGCCGCCCGACAACGGGGGAGAGTGAGCGATGCAGTGGGAAGCTCCAGCGCGCAGGCGCGCAGAAGATTACCTGGGTCAGGTGGCGGTGGCGCTGCGCGGTCATGGCGCCTCGGCACAGGAAGCGCGGGACGTGCGCGACGACCTCTGGGCGCAGATTCACGACATGTTGGAGGCGCGCGAAGTCGAGGCCGTCGGTGAACGCCAGATCGAGCAGGTGTTGGCGCTCCTGGATGCCCCAGAAGAGTACGGGGCGTCTCTTGCCGAGGCGTTTGTGCCAGAGAGCCAAGGCGATCAGCCTGTCGAAGCCACCCAGGCGTGGGTGCGTCCGTCGCCGACAGAAGAGATGGGACCGCACCGAGGGGAAGAAGGCCGCTGGCTGGGTTGGGCCAGCGCCGCTTTGGTGCTTGGCGGCCTGGTGGTGGCGTTTGGAATCTCGTTGGCTTTGGGGCCGGATGCGGGCGAGGCGCCCTGGCTGGGCTTTTGTGCGGTGGAGCTGCTGGCGTGTGTGACGGGAGCGCTGTCCTGGCGCCAAACGCCCGGGCGCGTGGGGCTGGTGTCTTCGGTGGCGCTGGTGGGGATGGCGGTGCTTGCGGGCACCCTCTTTGGCAGCGCGTGAGCCGCTGCGGCGGACCGTCACCGTTCAAAATGCCTACCAGCCGCGTTTGCCCACCTCTTCAAGCACAAGATCGTAGGCTTCTTTGGGCTCCCCCTCCCAGGCGCGCAGCCCCAACGTGCGCAGGTATTCAGTGAACTCCTCGTTGTCGAGCCCGTAGGGACCGGCCAACTCAAGCGCGCCTTCGTGTGAGGCGTCGTTGAGCCGGACCATGTTCATCAGGTGGATCTGGTCACGGTGCTGATCCCAGGCCTGGAAGGCTTGGCAAAAGAACTCGGCCTGTTGGCGTTGGTTGCTGCGGTTGGTCCCGGAAGACTGGTAGCCGATCTCCTGGAAGTAGAGGGGCATGCCGGGGAACTCCTGGGCGATGGCGTCAAAGTCCTCAAAGACATCCTGCGGGTCGCGCACGCCAAAGTCCGACTCCAGCGGGTAGTAGGTCACCCCCAGCACATCGACCACCGTGGCCAGCGCAGTCCAGACCCCCAAATCCCGCAGCGCCCCCTGGGTCAGGCCGTGGTGTGTGCCCGTATAGCCGACCTTGAGGCCGGGGTAGCGGGTGTGGATGTGCTCGGCCACCGCCGCCAGAAAGAACCCGTAGTCGCTCCAGAACTCAGGGTGCTCAGCGCGGGTGTCAAAGCCGTCTATCTCGTTGCCGACCTGCAGCGAGGTCAAGACCTCGGGGGGAACCAGGGTCAGCACGTGATCCACCAGGGCGTTGAAGCGCTCGGCCATGATGGGGTCGTTGAAGCGGGTGCCTTCAAGGTCATCGGGGACAGTCTTGCCGGTCAGGTCGATGGGCCGAATGGTCAAGGCAAACTTCCAGCCGTTGGCCTGGGCGACCTGACCCAGGGCTTCGATGGCGTTGAAGGGGTCGGTGAACTGCCCAGGATCGGGCTCAAGCTGGTCCCAGAGGACGTGCAGCGCGATAAAGTCGATGCCCAACTCGCGGGCGTGCTCCAGGTTGGTCTCAAAGTTGCCCGATTGGTTGGTGTCCAGCAGGTCAATGCCCAGCATGCGGTCGCCGCGCGGCTCCACTTCGACGTCACACAGCGGCGCAGGTTCGTCGTTGTTGGGCGCGTCATTGTTGCCGGTGTCGTTGTTTTCAGCGCCGTTGTTGGGCACGTCATTGTTGGCGCCGTCGTTGTTGGACGGCCCGTCCTGGGCGTCGCTCTGTGGATCGTCGCCGCATCCGTAGAGGCTCGCCGTGGACAAGATCAGGACGCTCAGCAGCACCATCATGGTGCCAAATCGGTGGTGTGGGTGCATGGGGGCTCCTTCTTCTCCCTGTGTTGTGGAGCGCTGAATTCCTGCTGCGGTGTGGCTACCTCGCATTGCAAAGTAGTTGATTGCTACTTTGTATAGCGTGGTAGTCTTTGTCAACGGTCTTTGAGGACAGAAAGTGGGCTCAATGTAGCCTGTACAGGTCTACAAGCGGACTTTGTGCACCTGTACAAGGGACCTGCCAAGCATACCCTGGTCAAGCCCAGACCACTTTTTCCATCCCGATAAACACGACATCGAACCTTCTTTTCAGATCTGGCACGCGAGGTGCTTTGTGGTGGTGTGGTCCGTGCACATTTGCCGTTTGGCAATCAACAGTTCTGAGGAATCATATACAATGTTCAGACTCATCAAGCACTTCGATGGCCGCCTTTGGGCGGTGTGTCTGTCGGCCCTTGCGTTGTGGGCGTGCTCCGATTCGGGAGGGGGCGGCGGTCAGGCGGAGCCTGAGGTGTCGTGCCAGACTTCGGCAGATTGCGACGGTGGGTTGTGCATCCTGGGGGTGTGCAGGGCGTGTTTTGATGACGCCGCCTGCGAGCGCGACTACGGCGTGGGTGCAACCTGCGGTGATGGGGCGTGCACCTCGTGTCAGGGCGAAGAGGGCTGCGGCTGCTTGGACGGCGGTCAATGCGCCGACGGCTTGTCCTGCGACGGCGAAGGCATCTGCCAGGGGTGCCCGGAGGGCGCAGAGGGCTGCGGCTGTTACAGCAACAACACCTGCAACGAGGGGCTGCGCTGCGGCGACGGCGCGCTGTGCGAGACCTGCCCGGAGGGCGAAGAAGGCTGCGCGTGCGGCGAAGGCGGTGCGTGTGGGGTGGCGCTGACGTGCATGGAAGACCTTTGTGTGCCGCTGGACTGCGAAGGCGGAGAGTTCAACTGCCCTTGCGATGAAGACGAGCGCTGCGATGAGGGCCTGACGTGCAGCGAAAACGGCGTGTGCGCCGAGTGCGCCGATGGCCTCGAAGACTGCCCCTGCGACGAAGAGGGCCAGTGCGACGATGGGTTGGTGTGCGGGGATGAAGACCCCGACGACGATGAGCCTGGGAAGTGCCGCGAGGCGGTGGCGTGCGAGGCGCTGTCGTGCGTGGAGAACCAGCTTTGCGAAGAAGCCCAGGAAGGCCAGGACGCCCGTTGCCTGCAAGAGTGCGCCGAAGGCTTTGTCTTCAACGCCGACACTGGCCTTTGTGAAGTGCTGGTGGTGGCCAACTGCGACGCTGGCGCCGACGGCAGCATTTTGGAGCAGTGCGCCGCCCAGAGCCGCGACTGTGTTGAGCGCGGCGACGGGGCCGCTTGTGGCGACTGCCTGACGGGTTTCACCGACGAGCAGGGCGCGCTGGAGGCTTGCCGCGCGGTGGTGGCTTGTGACGCTCTGTCGTGCGGCGACCAGAACCGGACGTGCGATGCCCCCAACCCCAACGCCGACGCGGTTTGCGGTGGCTGCCTGATGGGTTTTGTCGAGGAAAACGGCCAGTGTGAGCCCATCCCGCAGGCCAACTGCCAGCCCGGCGCCCCGCTGAGCATCCTCCTTGAATGCCAGGGGCTCAACCGGATCTGCCTGGAGAACGACAACGGCGCCACTTGCGGCGGCTGTGAAGACGGTTTTGGCCTGGATCCGAACACCGACACCTGTATCCAGCGCCTGTGCGCCGATTTGGACTGCGCCGACCAGGGCCGCCAGTGTGCCGGTGAGCCGCTGGCCGAGTGCGGCGGTTGCCTTGAAGGCCTTCAGCCCAACGACCCCAACGACATTGAGCAGGGCTGCCGCGAGCTGCTGGGCTGCGAAGACGTGGAGTGCGCCGAAGGGGAGTTCTGCGTGGAGTCCGACGACGCCGACGCTTCCTGCCAGAGTTGGCCTTGCCTGGGCGTGGACAACGAGCCCGACTTCCGTCAGGTGCTGCGCGAGAACGACAACACCTGCGTGACCTGCCCCGAGAACTTTACCTGCAATGAAGACGGCGAAACGGGCGATCTGTGGCCGTTCCTGTCTCAGGAGGGGCGGTGCATTTGCCAGACCGAGCCGGGTTACTTCTACGAGTTGGGCAGCCAGAAGGCCACGGCCTGTGACGCGGACGGCGACGGCTGGGTGCGCGACACCGCCCGGTCCTTTGTGGAGAGCGACGACCCTGCGCTGAGCGACAACGCGCGCTGCGAGGTCAACCAGATTGACCGCTTTGTCCTGGAGAACGAGTACCAGCAGTCCATGACGGTGAAATACTGCCTGGAGGGTTTGGTGCCCGCGTTCTCGTGCGAGCAAGACAGCGACTGCGAGCTTGGCCGCTGCAACGCCGGGACCTGCGACTGCCTGGACGCCGATGTGCTGCCGCTCTACGAGTCGGTGCGCAACGATGATCAAAACACCCTGGACCGCAGCAGCGAGTTTGACGTGCCCACCTACGACAATCAGGCGGGCCGCGGCCGCCGCCTGCGCGCCTCGGAGCTCAACCCGCTGACGCGCGCCTGTGTCTCCAGCTCGGGCGACATCAACGACAACGGTCAGACCGACATTCTGGAGTTCCAGGGGCTTGAGCCCGAGAACCTCAGCCCCGAAGAGGCCGACATCATCACCTTCCTGCACTTTGGCTACTTTGTGGAGCTGCACGAGGGCCGCTTTGAGCGCACGCCGGGTCAGGACTTTGGCCGCTACCACATCAGCGAAAAATCGCGCTGCGACGCGGGCTTCCCGGTGAAGTTCGAGGACGACTTTGATGGCGACTACTGGCGCAGCTGCACCCGCAACCGCGACGTCAACTTTGACCGCCTGGGCGACAACCCGCTGATCGGCTACGACTTTGCCCAGTGGGGCTGCCAGCAGGGCGCTGGCTCCTGCCCGCTGCCTCCGCCGTTGACCGATCTGACCCCCGACGGTGAAGTGCCCGCCCACGGCCTGTGCGACGAAGAGGTGACCCTGCCTCCGACCGACGGCATCTGGCGCGGCATGAACCACCACAGCCTCTTTAAGTGCGTCGAGATCACCAGCGACAACGATCTGGCCGACAACCGAGACATCGATGCGCCCTACCAGCGCACCCTCGATGAGATCACTCGCCTTGATGGCATCGGCGGCTACCAGATCAACGTCTGCAACGTGGCGTGTCCCTTTGCCGACTCCGAGTGCGAGGCCGACTGTGAAGACGGCCAGTGCGAGGTCTCTTCGGTGGTGCGCGACGGCAACCCCGACCTGCCGGTCATCGAGTGTGCTCCGACGCCCCGCGAGTTGCTGGACGTGGGCGTGGTGGGCTTTGCGGCCGTGCGCTTCATCGACAGCCCTGGCGACTACCAGCGCGGCTGCATCAACGAGTTTGACCCCGACGCCTCGGACGCGGTTTCCGAGCCCTGGCGCAACCTCTGCCCCGGCTACTCGGTCAACCCCGAAGGCGTCGTCGGCGACGGCAACCCCGGCAACTTTGGCCAGGTCATCTGCGGCTGCGGCTTCAACTACCACGGCGCCAACTGCGACCTGGGCTGCCCCACTGACAACCTGCACTTTGGTGGCTTCAACGACGGCGAGACCTGCGCCAACGGTTACTGCCCGGTGGCGCCTTCTGAAAACGGCGGCGGTCGCCTGGGATACTGGAGCTGCGGCGACGTGTCGCTGACCAGCTACGAGGGCACCAACGGCCTGCCCAGCATGAGCAGCAGCGACTGGAAGATGAGCGGCGGCGTTCAACCGCAAGGGTTGGAACAGGGCTTGCTTTGTGAAGACGACGACGATTGCAACTCGGGTTGGTCCATCAGCCCTTGACGGTTTCCAACGACTTCAAAGCCCTGTCTGAAATGAACACATTTCCATCCCATACACCCAAAGAGCGCAACACCATGAATGCCACCCTTGAGTCTGGCTCATACTCAACCGCTGCTCGCCTCGCCAGACGCCCGCTCCTTCAGTGGTTTGGCGGGCTGATGATGGCCCTCGGCCTCGTTCTGACGGGCTGCGGCAGCGAAAACACTGTTGAGCCCCAGGACACCGCGGAGCCGTCGTGCACCCCCGGTTTTCTGGGCTGTGACTGCATTGACGGGACCGCCTGTTTTCCCGGCTCCGAGTGGGTCTGCCTGGACGACATCTGCCGCGAGCCGGTGTGCGAAGTGGGGGAGGAGGGCTGCGCCTGCTTCCCCAACAACACCTGCGGGGCCGGCCAGGACGGCGCCCCGCTTCAGTGTACAGATGGTCTCTGCGAGGTGGCCCCCTGTACAGCGGGCACCTCGGGTTGTCCTTGCACTGAACTGGGCGAGTGTGAGAGCGGGCTGGAGTGCAGCGCGCTTGATGGACGCTCGGTGTGTGCGGAGCCCGGCTGCGAAGTTGGCGCCGAAGGCTGTCCCTGTGAAGAGGATCGCGGTTGCGGCCCGACGCTGCTGTGTCACAAGAACACCTGCATTTCGCCCAACTGCACCGCGGGCACCGAAGACTGCTTCTGCCGCCAGGACCTTGGCTGCAACGCGGGTCTGGAGTGCAACGGCGAAGAGCTTTGCGAGGCGATCGGCTGCACCGAAGGGTCGCTGGGCTGCGAGTGCCGCGACGGTGCTTGCGACGCCCCAGACGCGTTCTGTGATGAGTTGGGCATCTGCCAGGAGGCCAACTGCCTGGCGGGGAACCTGGGCTGCGCCTGCCTCAACGGCACGGATTGCGCCACGGTGAACGGCGAGCAACTCTTTTGTGAGGATGGGCTGTGCCGCTCCAGCGATTGTGTGCCGGGCGACGTGGCGTGCGTGTGCGCCGAGGGTTCGCAGTGCGCTGACGGTGCTCAGTGTCAGGCGGGGGTCTGCGTGGAGGCCGATTGTCAGGCGGGCAGCGAGAACTGCACTTGTCAGGCCGGTGCCTGCTTCCCGGGCCTGCGCTGCCGCGAGGACAACATCTGCGCGGACGCCACCGGCTTTATCGATGGCCCTTGTTTGGACAACGGCACCTGCCAGCGCGGCGGCCGCTGCGACGATGACTTGTGCGTGCGTTGCACGCTGGGAACGCCCGGCTGCGGGTGCAACGACGCCGACAGCTGCTTCTCGGGCGCGGTCTGCGTGGCGGACACTTGCCTTGCCGAGGCGGATCTTCCCCCCGAGGTGGCTTACGAGCGGACCTGCTACACCCCTTGCAAGAGCGATCTGGACCCGGAAAACGGCCAGATCTGTGGCACCGACAACCTGATGCCCGGTTGCATCGGCGGTCGGACCTGTGACGGCAGCACTTGCTTGCTTGAGGGCGAGCCAGCCCCGACCTGCGAGAGCGAGTTTGATTGTCCTTTCTGGCAGACCTGTGTGGACGGCCAGTGCCACTCGGAGTGCGACGACGCCAGCCACTGCACTGCCGGCAAGTCCTGCTACAAGCACGTGTGCCGCGTGGCCTGCGACCTGAACACCCCCTGCCCCAACGGCCAGAACTGCGACACCGAAGACGCCGAGACCGGCTTCTGCGTGCCTGCGCTGCCCAACACGGGCGAGTCGATTTTGGAGGTCCCGGGCAGCTTCTCGTTGTCCAGGACAACGGTGAGCTTTGACAACACTTCGGTGACCAACGCCGTGACGATCATCAACGACAGCGGCAGCTACGAGACCTTCATCTTGCGCAAGCACAGCGACCTGGTCTTGCTTGAAGACGGCACCGCGCGTCGGTCGCGCCGCGCCGCCGACGGCCGCATCCTGTGCGACTTCGACGATGCGCCCGAAGGCACCTGCGAGTGCATCCTCGACCAGCAAAACCGGCCCACCGATGACTGTTTCTGCGCTGGGGACGACTGCTTTTGCACCGATGACCGCGACTGTGAGTCCGGCTACAGCTGCGATGACGGTGCTTGCCGCCCCGACCAATGCGTGGGCGATACCTGCCCGATGGCGTGGTTGAGCATGGGTGTGCTGGGCGATGACCTGACGCAGATCGATGAGATGGAGGTGGGCGTTGAGGCTGGCGGCTCGACCACGGTGCAGCTTGGCAACGCCGCTGACGTGGTGGGCGTGCGCTGGCAGGGGACCATTGAGGTCGTCAACCCCAGCCTCGGCACCCAGCTTGTGGATCTGTCCTACACCGAGGTCCCCGAAGGTCAGTGGGCCGGCACGATGGTCTACCTGTCGGACTTTGGCACCGCTGGCCTTGAAGAGTGGCGCGTCAACCAGACCACCCGCGACGATGACGCCAAGATTGACCAGCTCGGCAACGCCATGCTGCAAATCTGGGGCACCTTCCGCCGTGGTCGCCTGGAGCTTGATGAGCTGCAAGCGATGCTGACCGCCACCCAGACCGGCTCCTGGAAGTACCAGAACGTGATGGACGCCTGTGAAACCGAGGCCTGCTACCTCTATGACATCGGCCAGTCCGGTTTGGTGACCTTCTCCAACGACTTGGACACTGTGCCAGTGCCCACGGGCGCGGTTGAGCTGCCCGTGGCGTTGAACCTCTACCAACCCGACCCCGAAAACAACCCTGGGCAGTTGGCCGGGCGCATTGAGTCCTCCAAGAGCCTCCAGTACGCCGGCAACCCTGCCATCGAGATCAACTTTGCCACTTCGCCCAACGACTGCGACCTGCCGGGCGGCGTCTGCGTGGCCTTCATCGACAGCATGCAGTCCGAGGTCTTTGTGGGCGGTCGGTACGCGGCCCAGAGCGGCGATCTTGGCTGCACCGAGCATCGCGCCGGAGACGACTACCAGCTCTTTGGTGTGCCGTGGCTGGTGCCGGGCTTTGAGAACTCCACCGGGATCGATGAAGAGACCGGCCTGCGGTACCGCTACGAGTGCCGCGACTCGCTGCTGCCCTTCCAGAGCACCGACCCCAACGAGCAGAGCGCGCTGGGACCGCTCAACGCCGACCTTGCGCTCTCCAACCCCATCCCGGATGGTCGCGCCCGCAAGCGCACGCTGACGCTCCTGGACGGGGCGATGATCAACCAGAGCCAGATGGTGATCTTCTTTGAAGAGAAGTTTGAGTCCTTTGTGGAAGGTCAGGAGGGCATCACTGCCTACGGCTTTATGACGCTCCAGCGTCGCGCCACAGACCTGGAAGACGAAGACGCCAACGCCAACGACGTGGCCGATGTCTTTGAAGGGACGACCCCCTTTGATCGCCGCACCGAGCCCACCGATGTTCTGAGCCCCCAGTGCTCCAGCGAGATTCTGGCCGCGATCCCTGGTGTGGGCTCCCGGATCTCTTCGAGCAACGTCTTGCGGGTGGTCACCGCGGTGATGGACGGCGTGGCTTCGGGCGACGAGCCCGAGGAGCTTGGCGTCGGCAGCGATGAGCAGGTCCACTACTTCTGTGAAGACACCGGCCAGATCAACGGCGGCAGCGACATTGTGGCCGAGCCTTGCCCGGCGGGCAGCAACGTGGAGTTCTTTACGCTCAACCGAAACTTCCTGAACGCGTCTGAGATCCGCGGCCTGGCCTGTCAGGACAGCGACGCGGGCTGCGCAGAGCAGGTCGAGCGCTGGCGCAACGCCAACGTCATGATCCAGCAGGATCCGATCTTCCGCTGCGCCGATGAGGACCGCGTCTACTGCAACGACAACCGCCTGGACCTGCGCGCCGACAAGGTCTTCTTTGCGGCGGGTGAAGAGGAGGCGGTCTTTGTGCCCTTGCAGGTGCTGATCGACGAGGCCTTCCGTTACAAGACGCGCTTCCAGAACCGCGACGGCCAGGGCATCGGCTTTGCCCCCGAGGTGTGCGAGGCTGGCTCCAACGCGATCCCCTACTGCTACGACCCGGCGCAGATCGAAGAGATCCAGGCCCGGATCGACTGCCTGCTGCACATCCACCAGGAGTGGTACGGCGCGCTGAGCGGCAGCGCCGACAAGATCGCCGCGCGCGGTGACCTGGACGAGTATCTGGCCGCCAACTTTGCGCTGGACCGGGAGGTGGTCGATGGTTTTGAGACCACCCGTGACGGTTTTGAGCGCCAACTCTCCCAGCTCTTGATCATGCTTGGCGACGAGGCCTTTACGCAGGCCTTTGCCAGCCGCTTTGACCTGGCGGCCATCAACACGGCGGCCTTTGAGGGGTCTCTCTTTGAGGTCGATGGCATCAACCTCTCGGGCGCGGTGGGCTTTGAGATGGTGAGCCTCTACAAAGCGGCGCAGTACTACCAGATGGTCCTGGACCGGCTCTACGCCAACAGCCCTGTCATCTGGGATGCGATTGAGTACGGTCAGACCCCGCGCAACTTTGTGGACGCCGACATGGTGCTCAACTATCTGGACCGCGTCATTCGGGCCTCGACCCAGAAGGGGCGCACCTGGGGCGAGATCGCCAAGCGCTACCAGAACATCGGCCGCCCCGATCTGGCCCGTTCTGTGGCCGAGCGCGCCTACACGGCCACCTACCTGGAGTCGATCGTCATCGGTCGGATGATGTTGGACATCAGCGACGCGGTGCTCAACGAAGACCGCGATGGCGTGGTCAACGCCGTGGACAACGCGCAGCTTCGCTACAAGAGCGCGCTGCTGGACATGGAGAGCATCTACTCCCAGATCGACGACAACATCACCATCTTTGGCTTTGCCCCCGACTTCATCCCCTTCCCGGCGCTGGACAGCGAGGACTTCCGTCAGTCGAACGCCTTTGAGGTCTTCCTGCTGCGCGCTCGCAACAAGATGCAGTTTGCCCGCGAGCGCGAGGATCTGGCGTTGAACCAGGGCCGCGAGTTCGAGACCAACCAGGCCCAGTTCCAGAGCGAGTTGACCAACATCCGCAACAACTTTGAGACGCAGCTTGGCGATGTCTGCGGGACGTTCATCGGTGTGGATGACCGGGTCTACCCGGCGATCAAGAAGTACGCGCACCTCTCGGAGCGCACGACGGTGCTGGGCGAGCCTTGTGGGCTGGTGGGCAACGGCCAGATTCATGATGCGATGGCGTCTTTTGAGGGGCTCTTGATTGAGGCCCAGACGCTGCGTGTGCAGGTCGAGAACGTGCTTGAAGAGGTCGATATTGAGCAAGACCGGGTGTCTGCCCAGTGCGACGAGATCCTGGAGGCGGCCGACTTCCTCTACGGCAAGTGTGAGCGCAGCGCCAGCGAAGAGTTCCTCGACGCGCTCAACCCCTTTGGTGAGCCCGATGAGACGGGCTGCATTCAGGCCCAGGTCAACAACCTCCAGGCCGACATCCGCAACAACCAGTTTGTGATCAACCGCTTGCAGCAGGTGCAGAGCGTGCTTGCGACCAGCACTAGCCTGAGCAAGTGCAGCGGCGCCGACTGCCCCTCGGCCCTGGTGTCGGTGTCCACCTTCCTGGCGGGGACCGCGTTGACGGAGTTGGGGATTTCGGCGGTGGAGCTTGGCATCAATGAGCGCGAAAAGGACATTGCCGAGCTGGAGCGCTTCAAGATGCAGTGGCAGACCGAGAACGACTGCGATCTGGCCAAGGTGGAGTCCGAAGCGCGCGTGCGCTCGATTCTGCTGCGCCTCAAAGAGCTTGAACTTGAGAGTCTCCGCCTGGAGTACCGCACGCGTCAGGCGCTCGGTGAGCTACAGCGCTTGCGCAACGCCGCCAAGCGCCTGGAAGGCGAGCAGGCCGAGACCGAGCAGTTGGCCATCAACGTGCAGGCGGCGCACAACAACCCCAACGTGCGCATCTACAAAAACGATGCCATCATCAACGCCGAAATCGCCTTCGACGACGCCATCCGCGAGGTCTACAAGCTCACCCGCGTCTTTGAGTACTACACCTCGACCTCCTACGCGAAGAAGAACGACCTCTTCCTGACCCGCATGATCGCCCGAGGGGACAAGAACCTGGAAAACTACGTGGTGGAGTTGGAGAACGCCTTCTTTGAGTTCGAAGAGTTCTTTGGTCACCCTTCAACCCGCGTGATGCGCCTGACGCTGCGCGACAACATCTTCAACATCCCGCTGATGGACGAGTATGGCCGCGCGCTGAACGAAGGGGATCGGACGGAGTTGATGCGCGAGCGCCTGACCGACCGCAAGCTCCTGGACAAAAACGGCTACCTCACCATCCCGTTCAGCACCAACCTGGAGCAGCTCTCGCCGTTGACCCGCAACCACAAGATCCTGCGCATTCAGGCCGACCTCCATGGCAACAACCTGGGTGACCCGATTGCCCGCGTTTACATTCGCCAGAAGGGGACGGGGACCATCAAGTCGGTCGAGGGCGACAAGCAGTTCCATCGTTTTGACGAGCGCACCGCCGTCATCAACACCCTCTTTGCCAACAACCAGATCTTTGACAACGCCGTGTACCAGGACTTCCGCCTGCGTGACCGCCCGTTGGTCAACACCCACTGGGAGTTGGTCATCAACCAGCGCGATGAAGCCGTCAACCAGGACGTGGACTTGAGCGGCCTGACCGACATCCGCCTCTACATCTACTACACCGACGTGACGGTCTTCTGAGACCAACATGGCCGCCGCGCTTGGACAAGCCAAGCGCGGGTCGATGATCAGAAAGTCCTCAAATGGCTCAAGAACCCCGTGGATGCCCAGCGTCCACGGGGTTTTGTGCGTTCTGGGCGTGTTTTGGGGCCCCGATGCGTCTGGTTTTGGCTGTACAGCCATGCTTTGGCCCGATGTACAGGTAACCAGAGAATTCACCCTTTGTTGTCTTTGATGCCCGTGTTTGCGGGGTTGGTTGACTTGGCACGCCCCGTGCTTTGTCAGGTGGACGCTGTGCCCATCCAAGGCTGGTCTGTGGCGATTGGTCACCGGCGACGAAGGCCCTTTCGGGCCGATTGGGCATGGAAACAAAGCCAAGGTAAGAGACGACATGAATAGAAATTCTCAAAAGTTAGTCTTTGCGGTGCTGGTGATGTCGCTGCTGGCGATGGCCAGCGCGGCCAGCGCGCAGACAGGTGTATCGGACGACCGAGTGAGCTTGCCGGAGGGTCCGGGGAGC